>JARFRM010000319.1 GCA_029287235.1 Thermoanaerobaculales bacterium | reverse complement strand
CGGCGGCTTGCTCGGGTTGGTCGGGCCCCGCGGCCGCCCATGAACCCGCCAACGCCGTGCCGGTGATCGCCACCCCCACCCCGCTGACAAAATCGCGCCGCGTAATGGCGCGATCCATCCCCAGCTCCCGATCGGTTCGCTTCATGCTTCGCCTCGCTTTGCCTCGTTGAGGGCGGCGGCTTCGGCGCTGGGCAGCTCGAGGCCGTGGCTGTCCGGACCGCGGTCGGCCAGCTTGAGCCCGATGGCGAAGAGGACGGCGACGACACCGAGAGCGGTGAAGACCAGCATGGTAGCGGTGTAGTCGTAGGCGCCGGTGCCGGCCTTGAGGGTCTCGGCGGTGACGGTGGGGTTCGATCGGTCGAGCACCCAGCCGGCGAGGAGGGTCATTCCCCACCAGCACAGGTTCTGCAGCCAGTACATCAGCCCATAGGCAGTGCCGAGACGCTTGACCCCGACGATCATGGCCACCGCCGGCCACATCGCGGCCGGGACCAACGAGAACGCGACCCCGAACAGGGGAACCAGCGCCCAGGGCACGGGAAAGACCACGGCAAAACCGATGCATGCCGCCACCAGCAACGAGGCGCCACCGATCATCAGAGTGGCCCGCCTGCCCTTTTTGTCGATGAGTGCGCCGAAGACGACGGTGAAGACCACCGCCCCCCAGGGGATCAGCGAGGTGAGATCACCGGCCGCCACCTCGGAGTAGCCGTAGGCGTGCTTGAGGAGATCGGCCAGATAGTCCTGGAACGGGAAGATCACGGCGTAGAACGAGGCGCACAGCATGACGATCAGCAGGAACGATCTGTTCTGGAGAAGGGTGAGCAGGTCTTTGATGTGGAAGGTCTCGTCGTCGGCGAGCTTGGCGGTGTCGCCCTCCCCGCGTTGCTTCTCGTCCCGGTAGTCCACGAGGGCATAGATCACGAACAGGACGAGCCCCGACATCATCAACACCGCACCCAACCAGAGAGCGGTCGAGAAACCGTGGCTCTCGGCGACCCGGGGCGACATGGACATCCCCAGAGCGCTGCCGGCCCGCGCGAATCCCAGCTTGAGGCCGAAGGCCAGCGCCAGCTCCTTGCCCATGAACCACTTGGCCACGGTCTTGCTGAGCATGACGAGCTGGGTCTCGGCGCCGAGGCCGAAGAGCAGGCGACCGAGCATCATCATCTTGAGCTCGGGTGAGATGCCGGGCAGGAACGAGCTCATCACGGCATACCCGGGTCCGCCGCCACGGAAGACACCGCTCACACCGTAGGCGGTGAGAATGCCGCCCAAGACGCAGAGGAGCGTGAAGAAGAAACCCGTCCGGCGGATGCCGAAGCGGTCGAGAAAGACCCCGCCGATCAGGGTCATGAAGAGAAAGATGTTCGGCACGCTGTAGCAGCTGCGGACCAGCCCCCACTCGGTGGACGTGGCGCCGATTTCGGTCTGGAGCGTGCCCTTGAGCGTCGAGAAGCAATCATAGAGATAGTAGTTGGAGAACATGATGAGGCTGAGTAGCAGCAATACCAGCCACCGCGTCGCACCACGACTCATCTCGGGGGTTCCGTCGCTCATCCTGCACTTCCCGTCAAGTTGATCACCGGATTTCAGCACATCCGACGCGCCAAGGGAATGATGTGGGAGTGGTTCGCCTGCGGATCTGCAGTGGTTGAGAAGAGTGTCACCGAACACGACCTCACAACCAGAGCGGCTTTGGGCGGCGCCGCAATGGGGCGATCAGTGGCTGTTGGACGATCGCAACGCGAGCGGCCCGACGGCAACACGGCGGCACGGCTCATGGAATCGGCTGTGGGTGTTTGTTACGCTCGGGTGATGTCGGACTCCGCCCCAGACATCCTCGTCGTGGCAGAAAAGATCGACGGCCACGAGCTTGCTCGATTGACTCGAGCGTTTTTCGAGGACATGGTCAAGTACGTCGTCGACGTCGAACGCGGCGTTGCCGCTGTCGGCGGTGAGCTTCACGCCGATGAAAAGGAGCTCCTCTTGTCGCAAGGGAGCCGTCAGGACGACCTGTGGGGAGCGAACTACTATCCGGGGCGCGGCCCTGAGGACTGCATCGAGTACACCTCGTTGATCAACATTCGCCCAGCTCAGGGCAATCGGAGCATGATGGTGGAGGACGACGCAACCCGGAGCCGAATCCGTGAGCTGACCTTCGCGCTCATCGGCCAGGGAGAGCCGCTGCCGTGACCCAACACTCGTCGCTCTCGCCAGAGCGGTGGGCTCGTTTTCCTCGAGATCGCCAGCTCCTCATGATTGCCAACGAGATGAACCGGGCCACGAACTTGATGACGGCGAACGACCGGCACAGCCTTCAGCTGGCGTACGAACGGGTGCTGCGACTCATCGACCTGACCGTCGAGGTCAACCGCCATCGGTCGCTGCGACGCGAGCTCCTGCGCTGGCGCGACCTGGTGGCCGCGCTGTATCTCGAGCCCAATCCCGAGGTCGGCGCCCATCGCGCCGCATTGCGCTGCCTGCTCCAGCTGTCACCGGCCGGCGCAGCCCAGATTCCATACATCCTCGACCAGAATTGACTCCGAAGCCGGCGGAGCGCTGCGGAGCCGGAGCGAGTGTTCGGCGACGGCGGCGGGGGGTGCTTCGCATCCACGACGGATGCGACGGGCGCTCGCATGTCCTCGTCCGACGAGGGCTGCGGTGGCCCGGCTTCGC
>JARFRM010000144.1 GCA_029287235.1 Thermoanaerobaculales bacterium | reverse complement strand
GGCGTTCTGGGCCGGGACCGTTCCCATCCTGTTGGCGCTCGGGCTCGGTGCACAGGTCCTGAGCATCCCCCTGCGTCGGCACATTCCGGCGGTGACTGCGGTGATCCTGGTGGCCCTCGGGCTCTACGCCATCATCGGCCGCCCTGCCACGGTCATGGCGGCGGTGCAGAAGCACCAGCATGCCACCGATGCCGTACCCTCACCCGACGACCCCCCGCCCTGCTGCGACGGAGAGTAAAACCGCAAGGACGCCAGGATCGCAAGGCATCACAATTGAGGGGGTGGAGACCTGAGCGGGTCTCCTCACCCACTCCCTCGTGCGATGAACCTTGCGTCCCTTGCGCCCTTGCGGTGATTCCCCCGGTGCATGAGATGATGCGGCCGTGGTTTCTTGTCATCACTGCGGGTTGCCGGTTCCGGCGGGGTTGATCGATGACGACGCCGAGCTCCAGTTCTGCTGCTCCGGCTGCCGGGTGGCCTACGATGTGATCCACGGCGCCGGCCTCGATACCTACTACGACATCAAGGCAAGAGTAGACGCCCCCGAACAGGCGGCCCTGGGTCGAGGCCGTGGCTATTCCGAGTTTGACGACCCGTCCTTCGCCGATCTCTACTGCCGTCGCCGTAGGGACGGGATGGCGACCGTCGAGCTCTATCTCGAGGGTGTCCACTGCGCTGCCTGCGTCTGGCTGGTGGAGAAGGTGCCGCTGGTGGTGCCGGGGGTGGCCGAGTGCCGCCTCGATGTGGGACGATCCCTGGCCACAGTGACGTGGAACCCGGGCCAGGCGGAGCTCTCGACCATCGCCCGTTTCCTGGACTCCATCGGTTACCCGCCCCACCCGTTTCACGGCGTCGAAGCGCGCGACATGGAGCGTCGCGACGACCGAGCCCTGCTCATCCGCATCGCCATCGCGGGCGCCATCGCCGGCAATGTCATGCTGCTCGCGTTCGCGCTCTACGGCGGCTACTTCCACGGCATTTCCCCGACATTCAGATCCCTCTTTCGCTGGGTCAGCCTCGGTCTGACCCTCCCCTCCGCCCTGTGGTGCGCGCAGGTCTTCTACCGCGGCGCATGGGGAGCCCTGAAAACCCGCACCCTGCACATGGATGTCCCGATTTCCATCGGCATTTTCGCCGCCTTCAGTTGGGGTGTGGTCAACACCATCCGCGATCACGGCGAGGTCTACTTCGACTCGGTGACGGTGCTCATCTTCTTTCTCCTGGTGGGCCGCTGGGTCCAGCGGCGACAGCAGCGACGCGCCGCCCGCGCCACCGAGCTGCTCTTCTCGTTGGCGCCATCGACGGCCCGGGTGATCGAGGAGGATGGCGTTCGCGAGATCCCTGCGGCTGCAATCCAACCGGGAATGATCATCGAGCTTCGGGCCGGCGACACCGCGCCGGCCGACGGAGTGGTTCAGATCGGCGAGTCGACAATGGACCTTTCGTTGCTCACCGGTGAATCCCGACCCACCCGTGTGACCACCGGCGATCCGGTCCACGCCGGCACCACCAGCCTGTCCGGTCGCCTCGAGATCGAAGTTCGATCGGCCGGCGCGGACACGCGACTCGGCCGAATCCTCCGTCTCGTCGAAGAGGGGGCTCAGCGCCGCGCACCGGTGGTTCTCCTCGCCGACCGGATCTCGGGTTGGTTTGTGGTCGTCGTACTCGGACTCGCCGCCATCACCCTCGCGGTGTGGCTCCGAATCGACGCCGAACAGGCCGTGGAGAACGCGGTCGCACTGCTGATCGTGAGCTGTCCGTGCGCCCTCGGGCTCGCCACTCCCCTTGCGGTCAGTGCGGCGGTCGGCAGGGCGGCTCGCGCCGGCATCCTCATCAAGGGGGGCGACGCTCTCGAAACCCTCGCCCGCCCGGCGCGAATGATCCTCGACAAGACCGGGACCCTGACCGAGGGACGACTCGCGGTCGTTCGCTGGCTGGGCGACGACAACGCCCGACGAGCGGTGGCGGCCATGGAGGCCCAATCCACGCACCCTGTCGCGGTTGCCCTGGCTGCGGGTGTGACAACCAACGGGTTGTCCACACCGTCTTCGGTGGAGCAGCATCCGGGCCGAGGGATCACCGGGACGATCGACGAACATTCGATCCTCGCCGGTTCGCCGACCTTCGCCGAATCACTCATCGGCGAGCTGCCGGCGTCCTTCGACCGAGAGGTCCGGGCCGCCGTCGGGGAAGGCCTGACACCGATCATCGTCGGTGTCGACGGGAAGGTCGCGGCGGTGGCGGCCCTCGGAGATCCCATCCGAGACGACACCGCCGAAGCCCTCGCGGCGATCAGGGACCGCGGTTGGCAGATCGAGGTGCTTTCGGGAGACCACCCGGGGACGGTTCACTCACTCATCCTGAAGCTCGGCCTCGATCCATCGGCGGGGACCGGCGGAGCGCACCCCGAGGCCAAGGTCGACCGAGTGAGGCAGGCCGCCGGCAACGGTCCGGTCGCGATGGTCGGTGACGGCGTCAACGACGCGGCAGCACTGGCCGCCGCCACGGTGGGGGTCGGGGTCCACGGTGGCGCCGAGGCGGCGCTCGCCGCGGCCGATGTCTATCTCGGCCAGCCGGGCATCGAGCCCCTGGTCCGGCTCCTTGACGGATCGAAACGCACCCTCGGTGTGATTCGAAGGAATCTGATCTTTTCTCTCGCCTACAACGCGGTGGCCGTCACCCTGGCCATGCTCGGCCTCATGCACCCGCTCGTCGCCGCCATCCTCATGCCGACGAGCTCGATCACGGTTGTGGTCAGTTCGTACAGGGCGAGGACCTTTGAAAGTCGACAATCGACAGTCGACAGTTGACAGTCTCGGCCGTCAACTCGGATCGGTGGAATCCCGGTCTCTGATCTTCCGAACGGGCGCATCCTCGTCATCGAAGAGGACCCGCTGCCCCGGGGTTTCGAGGTCATCCATCTGACCGCTCTTTGCTGCCCAGATGAAGGCGACCACTCCGGCAACGGCGAGCAGCAAGGCGATGGGGAGGGCGATGTAGACCGCTGACATGGAGTGAGTATAGAGGGTCGGCTCCCGCCTGGGGTCTCGCCGGGTCAGAGGATGAGCATGGCGTCGCCGTAAGAGAAGAAGCGATACCTGGAATCGACGGCCTGCCGGTAGGCATCCAAGATCCGATCACGGCCCGCGAGGGCGCTCACCAGCATGAGCAGGGTGGATTTCGGCAAGTGGAAGTTGGTCAACATCGCCCCGACTCCGCGAAATCGGAAACCGGGGGTGATGAAGATGTCGGTCCAGCCCTCACCAGGCACGATCTTCCCCTCTCCCGCAGCAAGCGCGCCCTCGAGGGCTCGTACGGAGGTCGTGCCGACGCAGACAATGCGACGCCCGGCGGCGATGGTCTGATTAACAGCGTCGGCGGTCTCCTGCGAAAAGCGGTACCACTCGCTGTGCATCCGATGATCGGACACTCGCTCCGCCGTCACCGGGCGGAAGGTGCCGAGTCCCACGTGGAGCGTCACGTTGGCGAGCTCGATCCCACTCGCGACGATCTCGTCCAGAAGCTCTCTGTTGAAATGAAGACCGGCCGTCGGCGCCGCCACCGCACCCGGGGTCGAGGCGTAGACCGTCTGGTAGGTCGTCCGATCCTCGTCCGTCGCACCAACCGGCCGGTCGATGTAGGGCGGTAGCGGCATCTCTCCGATGCGGTCGAGCCGATCGAGCTCGAGCGGGGGCTCGAATCGCACCGCCCAGCGCCCCTCATCACGCCGCTCCACAAGAAGGACCTCGCCACCGTCGTCGAGTCCCAACTGTTCCCCGACTCGAGCCCGCGCTCCCGGCCGGAGCAGGCTTTCCCAAGATCCTCCATCGAGCTCACGTAGGAGGAGGAGCTCGAAACGGCGACCTGTCGGCCGGCGGGCATAGAGCCGGGCCGGGATCACCCGCGTGTCATTGAGCAACAGCAGATCATCTGGTCGGAGCAGCGTGGGGAGATCCTTAACCCCACGGTGATCCACGCCCTCGCCGGCTCTATCCAGGACCAGCATCCTGGAGGTGCCTCGGGAAGCCGGCCGCTGCGCTATGAGTTCACGGGGCAGCTCGAAATCGAAGTCGTCGGTTCGCACCGGCGCATGATAGTGCACCGGACACCGATCCGGCCCACCCGGAACCACGAACATCCTCAGCAGGTCGGGTCGGGCCACATCGACACCCACCGGCCGAGATGAACACATAGGTTCAGAATCGGGCACAATGGAGGCGGGGAATCATGGATCGCAGAAGGCTGGGTCGTCGAGGAGAATGGGTCGCTCTTGCGCTCCTCGTGCTCAAGGGCTATCGACCGCGGCATCGCAACTGGCGAGGCGCCGGTGGCGAACTCGATCTGGTGGTCGAACGCCGGAGGGAGATCGTCTTCGTCGAGGTCAAGACGAGATCAACCGACCTCTATGGCGGCGCTGTGGGCGCTGTCACCACGCAGAAACAGAAGATTCTGACCCGCACTTCTTCGGCCTATCTCTCGCGGTTCGGCCTGTGGGATCGACCCTGCCGCTTCGATATCGTGACCGTTGAACGGATGAGCCGATTCCCATTCTGGGAGATTCGTCACTACAAGAACGCATTCCGTCCTGACCTCGGACGCCGACTGTGATTGCTTTCGACACTCCCTCCCGGTCACCGGGTCAACGGGAGGGAGTGTCGAAAACAATCACAAAAGCTTCTTGAACCACTTCTTACGGGTCACCATCTGCGGCTCATCCTGGCTTCCGAATCGGCCGATGTGGCCGCTGCGATCGATGGCAACCACATAGAAGTAGACGTTCTTGTTGCCGTGGAGCTCAGGTGCCACGGTGAAGTTGTATGTCCCCTCGCCATCCGGTTGCAGCGGGATCTGGAGGTAGCCGTCGTCGGTTTCGTTCCTCGCGTGGACGATCACCCGTTCGACCCGATAGTCGTCACTCACCGTGAGGGGAACGGTGATGGTCTCGTTCTTCTTGAAACCAAGCTCAACGGCGGAGTCGATCTTGATCACCGGCTCGTTGATGTCCATCTCACCCAGCCGGTTCTCCAACGCCGACCGCGCACGATCGACCTCATCCTGCAACACGGGGGAAGGGGTGATCCCGTCGAGGACCATCAGCCCACCCTCGGGATCGCCGGCCTCTCCCATGGCCAGGGCGGTCGCAATCACCGATTCTCCGCGCCGGGTCAGATCGAGCTGCTCTCGACACCAGACGATCCGGGCCGCCGAACCATCACGATCAGGCCACACGCGGCGCAGACTCTCCAGCAGCGCGATGGCATTCGCAAACTCGCCGCCCGCAATATATGCCTCGGTCCGAGCCTCGAGTGCTGCAGCCGATTGGTCCCTGACATCGGATGCGCCGCCGTAACCGGGCAACATCTCCTCGAGTCGCCACGAACTTTCGATCGCACCCAGGTGGTCACCCTCGCGGTGAGCATCCCACATTTCGGAGTGGACGCGGATCACCCGCCGGGCCTGTGCGAGATCCTCGGTGAGACCATCGGTCTCCGCAATCTCATCAGCCGAGAGCCCAGCCAATCCTGCAACACCCCGCCGAACCATCTTGACGCTGCCGTAGTCGAGTCCGGTTCGAAGAGCTTGGAGGGCAGCCCCGCGATCGGCCGCACGGGCGACGGCCGTCACCAGGCTGTTGTAGAGGGCGGATTCGTCCGAGCTGAACGAATAACCGTCCCTGCTTTCGAGGGCATTCAGCTTACTCCGAGCCGCTTCCAGATCACCCGCATCGACGATCTGTTGGATGGCCAGGAGATCATCGAAGAGATTGTCGTCCGGTGGAGGAGGGACCAACGTCTCGGTGGATCCAAGCTCCTCGAGTTGAATCGCCGCCGCCACCGCCGTTTCATCTTCATCATCAACATTGGTCCAGGTGAAGGCGATGATACTCCCGAGGACGACGACGACCGCAGCGACCACTGCCAGCTCAAGTCGCGAAACCCGACGACCGGGGCCGGACTGCGGCGCGATCGGAGGAACAGCAGCCGGTGTGGACTCCTTTCCACCGACGACATCGGCGTCGGGAACCCACACATCGACGGGGATCGGATTGCGAACATCCGTGTCCTCGATCTCATCGAGACTCGGGGGCAGCTCCGGATCGTCGAAGAGCACCTCCGGCCAGCCGCCTTCATCCTCTGCTGCGGCGACCTCGACCGCGGCGACGGACTCGACCGTCTTTGTCACCAGGGAGCGGTGGCGAAAGGCCGGGTCGGTCGTGTTGGGATTGAACGTATCGACCACGTCGTCGTGATCGAGGACCGCGGGCCGCGCGGGCATCGGCTCCGGGTCAGGCAATGCCCGAATCAGCGGGTCTCGAACATCGGATGGCGAGTTCCCCCGTTTCCGGGGGTCCGGCTCCATGATCTTCCCAAGCATCCGTTCCAGAGGTTCCACCTCCGGCATCGCCGCTCTGATCGTAGCCGGAAGTCTCACACGGGGACGTTCGAGTCCATCGGCCTCGATCTCGGCGCTGAGAGCGCCACAGGCAATCACACCGAGGGAAAAGAGGTCGCTCCTCCATGCCTCGTCGGTGGGCAGCAGGTCCCCGGAGACCAACTCGGGCGCGAGATGAGGATCATGGGCCGGCACCGGCACCCCGGCGCCGGCGTGCAGCAGGGTTGCGCTGGTGCCGAAGCCGAGCACCCTGGCGCGATCGTTTGCCGGCGCGTTGGTGATGAGCAGATTGCTGGGCGCGAGATTCAGGTGAGCCGTCCCGACGCGCGCGAGATCCTCGATGCACGAGAGCACATCGAGCAGGATGTTGATCGCGGCGAAGGCCGAGAGCTCGTCGATGGTGTCGAGAGTTCGGCCCTCGATGAACTCCATCACCAGGAAACCGTCTCCTTCAGGCGTCAGACCGTGGTCGGTCAACGCCGGCATGGATTGAATATTCGTCGACCTCGCAGCCTCGGCCATTTCGAGGAAGAGACGCCTGATCTCGTCCTCGGCGTTGCGAACGCCGCAACTCACCATCTTGATGACCACATCCCGACCGTTATCGGGATCCCCGGCGAGAAAGACCGCGCCCGTCGACGATGTCGCCAGCACGCTCCTGAGCTGAAGCTCCTCGAGAATCTGCCGCGTCTCGATCATTTTTCCTCACTCTCGGTGAAACGTCGTTCGCGCACATCCGCATCATCAAGGTAGTCCACGGTAACGAGGAAATCCGTGGCGTGGCTCACGCAGACCCACAGGTCCCGGGTGGTGCCGGCACAGGGTCGTGATCTCCGACACGGTGCGGCACCGGTCGAACCCGCTCTCTGATCCACGTGCCCCCGCCTCCGTCTCCCCGCCGCCGGGGGGCGTTCAAGGTCGCTTCGCGGGGGCCTTGATGATCGGACTGAAGATCTCGCGGATACCACCGAGGGAAATGCTCTCGATGTAGTAGTAGTAGTCCCGGCTGCCATCGATATCCTCATCCAGATAAACATAGCTCTGCGGTTCGTCGGTGGTCCCGGCTCCCGGCAGGGGCTCGGCCGTGATGCGGTCGAACGGACCTTCTTCGCTGAGCCCGCGGTAGATGTCGAACCCGAAGTTGTCCACCTCGCTCGCCGTGGTCCACTTGATGGTGTTGACCAGGGGCTTGTCTTCTGGAATTCCGGTTGTCGTGGACGGAGGAACCTCAGGCGCGCCTTGAGCCGGGACAGTCTCCGCCGACGGGTTGTCTCCCCCTGACGATGCGCATCCTCCCAGAGCTCCGACACCGATCCCGACGAGCGCCACCAACAGCCACCTCTTATTCACGAGTCCCCTCTTTCCTCGACGCCACGTCGATGATTCCATCTTCGGCCGTCGATACGGATGCCGACCTCGACTCGGCCGGATCGCCAGTGCCGACCCCAACCCAACCGATCCCGTCGACTCCGCGTTCGTCATCCCACACGTAGACCCGGACTCCTTTCAGCCCATCGGGTTCTTTCAGCACTCCCTGATCCAGCGAGATGCTGTAGTCGGACCCACTGACCTCGATCCGATCTTCACGAAGCACCGAGCCGTCCGCCGCCACCCAGTCCGCAACCAGCCATCCCTCACCGACGGGCACCGGCATCAGCGCATGGAGGGTCACGCCGACGTCGGTTTTCTCGAGGGTGAGCTCCAAGCTGTGTGCCGGCGCACCCACGGGCACCGCCGGGTCACCAAGCAGATTATAGGTCTGAACAAGAATGTCGCTTCGAAACGCTCGTTTCGCGCGCATGACCGCTTCACCGATGGTGTTTCCCGGAATGATCAACTCGTCCAGCAGCCGCTCGCCCATGACCGGGGATGGACTGTTCCGCCACGATGCGGCGAAGACTGCAATCGCTCCCCTCCCCGGAATCCTGATGAGCTTCTCGCCGATGGAATCGGCCGTGGGGTGATCGAAGGGCGCCGAATAGCACGTCAAGCTGAGGACCACCGGGAGTCGGCTGCTGTCGGCGAGCTCGTCGAGGTGGTCGAGGGTGAAGAGATCGTGGTTCTTCTGCAGATCCGGTGGTCCGGTGCGCCAGATGTAACGGCCGCCGTGACCGATGAAATGCACCCCGAAGACCCCATCGTCGAGGATCTCGAGAATCCGGCGGGTGTGGTGTTCGTTGGCGGGTTCGGTCGGGTGCGGGTAGATCTTGGTCGGGATGAAACCGAGATCGCTGAACCTGTCGGCGATCTGGTCGCTCCGCTGCTGAAATGACAGACTCTCGTTGGCGACGAACAGGAGATGCCTTCTCCACGGTCCCACCGGAGGCTCGGCGATGAAGGCGATGGTCTTGTCGACCACCCCCGCGAGCTCTTGGGGCGTCACCACGGGGATCCTACCGATGGCCATGTCGGGCATCTCATCCCCATCGTCGAAACAGACAAACCACGTGTCGCTCGCGGCGTGCCCCTCGACGGTCGGATAGCTCGATGTCGGAACAAGGCTGCGGTGATTGAGCTCGGCGCCCTCGGCATAGGGGGTGCTGCTGTTCTTGCTGAACCGTCTGGTCTCACCGGGTCGATAGGTCCAGTCGGCATAATTGGCGTCATCTGCGGTCGTGTTCTTGAAGTCCCAGCTGGCGTCGCCCACAAAGAGCACAAATCGCGGTGCAGGGGACCTCCAGTTCGAGTGGGCATGCTGGAGAAAGTCCTTGATCGCCCTGGGGTCGAGCACGCCGAAGTTGAACTCGTCGTAGATATCCTGAACATCCACGATGAGGACCGAGAGACCGCGCTCACGATGGAGCTCGGCGAGCCTCTCGGCTCCCTCCCTGAGCGTCCTGTGGGTGATCATGATGTAGTCGACCTGACGATCATTCGCCCGCAGGTGTGCACGACGGTCCAGAATCACCTCGTTCGGCGCCGCCACCGAGGAAGATTTCAGCAACGAAAAACCGTCGTCGTTGACTTCGACCCGCTGCGCAAGAGCCCCGTCGATTCCCCGCCACCGCACCCCGGAGTCCAGGAAGAGCTCCACCGGCCCCGCGTCGTCGACCTCGACCGCGACGGGACGAATACGGCCTTCTCCATCGGGGAAGAGCCTCAGTTGCTCATCCCTGACCAGCGGTTCGTGTGGATACTCGACCTCGATCCAGTTGAGCAGGACGACATCGACCACCATGTCGCCGGACTCGGGATAGGAACGTCTCGGGACCGCAATCGTCAACTCGTTGTGTCCGTCGTTGATCCACTCGGCAGACACCTCGATTTCGTGGACGAAGTGGTCCTTTCCGTCCCAGGCCGCGCGAGAGGTATCGGAGCCGTTGAGACCTATATCGATCACGTGGTGGGGCAACGACATCCGTTCCTGATGGCGCGGTTCCGACCATCCACGAAGCCCCAGTCTGAGTCGGATCAGCGCCGGACTCGTGGTCATCGCCCCGAACACCGATTCGAGGCGCGACCGGATCCTGCCGCCGTCGTCCTCGTCTGTCTCCGACGCCTCACGGATCGACTCGGAAAGCGCATCGGCAAAATCGACGGGCCCGCCTCCGCCCTTCGAATCACGGGCCAGCCCCTCGATCATCAAACCGTACCGGAAGGGCTCCTTGTCCACCACCGACAGCCGTTGCCAATACCAGCTCTCCTCCGGCGCGTCCTTCCGGGCACGGAAGCGAACCATCACGCGGTCGGACTCCAAGTGGTGTCTCGCCCAGAGCGTCGCCGGTTCATCGGCGGCGGTGCCGGCCGCCATGCGGCTCTCACCGATCATCGGCTCGGGATCCGAGAAGGACAGCTCGTAGCAGTTGAATCGCGAATAGGGATCGAGATACGAAAAGGTCCCTCGAAGGACCTCGCCCATGAAGAGGACCCGGTCGCCGGGCTCGAAAAGGCCATCGCCGCCGTCCTCGATCCACACCGGAACCGGCGCGCCGAAGTTGCGCAAGCCGATCGAGGCCGATGGAAGGGCTCCCTCGAGACCAGCCTCGATCAGTCGGTCGAAGCCGACCTCATAGACCCCGGTGTGTTCGACGTAGATCTTGAACGACGGCCCCATGTCGGCCGAGTGGACCGGCAACGCCGCCGCCGCGAGGGCGGCGCAAATCGACAGAACGCAGACATGAACGATTTTCACAGCCAGAGGAGTATACAAAGATCCGCGACGGGCTCCTTGAGATCAACCGACGACGGCGCGTTCCACACCTGGTTGCAGCAGACAGCCGTGCGGTCTCGCGGCTCTTCGGCCAGAAGGCGATACGGATCGACATCGAAAGCACCCGGATCGATCCTCTCGCCGTAGAGCCGCAACGGCGCTCTACCCGATCGCGAACCAGAAGAGCAACGCAGCCACAGCCACCACACCGACGATGCGGAACCTCGACGGTCGTGGTCGACAACCCGCCTCGACCCACGCGACGAGACATCCGACCCCAACCAACACCGCCGGCATCATTTGAATGCGATACCGCGTCTTGACGTGAAACCAGAGAAACAGGAGCAGATTGTACGCAATGAACATGACCAGCGTCCTGACCCACCGGTCTCTCCTGCACCCTCCCACCATCAGACCCATCGGGGCCGCCACCAGGAGGAGCAGGTATGGCGCGATCGAAACCGACCTCACCACACGGCCGAGCGTCGGCCCGACACCGATGTAGCCGGCGCCGGACTGCCTTTGCGCGCCCCCTCCTGGAAGCTGATCGGTGAGGTAGCAACCGGCGTGGAAGAGCCGGAAGTACTGCTTGGAGATCTGATTCCCCAGCGTGGCGAGCCACCCACGTTCGCCGATGAGCTCTCGGATTCGCCCTCGTAGAATCCGATCGCGTTGGGCGTAGGTGTCGGCGCTGGCTTCCCATTGCTGATACGCGGGCCACACCACATCGTTGCGAAAGCTCTCCCTTCCGACATCGTTGAGGCCCACCCAAAGATTGAATGCGGCCGAGTTTGCGATCATTGGGGTTCCGGTCCGCTGCGCGTTGGCGAGAACGGTCGGAGTCACCGTCGCCACTGTGAAGACGAGCATCAACGCAACCCTCGGCACCGCCTCTTTCAGGGTCTGTCCCCAGACCGCAGCGAGCAGGAAGACCGGGACGAACGGCATGAGCAAACTCTTGCTCAGCAATGCCAGACCAAGGATCACCCCCGCCATGGCGCACCAGAAGACTGTCCGCCAGCGCCCGACCAACAGCCACAGCATCGCGGAGAAGAGAAAGAGGTGGAGTATTTCGGGCCACAGATAGTGACTGAAGGCGGCGAGAGGCGGATAGCCCAGAGTCAGAACAGCCACCGCCAGACCCGCCGCCCGCGAACCGGTGACTCGACGCGTCAGGTCGCCGAGAAGTACCGCGGTCGCGGCCAGGAGCACACTCTGGACCAGTACAAGGATGGCCAACGAGCCCCTGCCGAACCACATCACTCCGGCGATGAACTGCGGATACAGGGGCGGCCACAACGGCTCTGGCCACCAGCCGGAATCACCTGCGAGGAGCTTCGTCGCGGCAGCGAAATACCCGTTCTCGTCTCCCCAGAGGACGCGTGGAAGCGGGTACCGATCAAGCCACCACAGCGAAACGTGAACGACGGCGACCCACGCCGCAGCCGCGGCTGCGGCCCCCGGCCACCAGCGACGCTGATCGAGGGGGACCTCGCCCGACGATTTCAATGAGGGCGGGGCGGTGTGCGCAATCGGCACAGCCCCTTCGATCAGGCCTCAGTCTCGAGGACCGGGGTCTTTTCCACGCTCTTGCGGAATGAGGCGGTGATCAACGACACGAAGCGCGATTTGAGCTGAGCGTTGGCGAGGGCCTGCTTCGCCGGTGGGAGCCCGACCAGCGTCCTCAGCAACGCGCCCAGGGTGCGGTGGCTGAGCTTCCCGGGATCGTTGAAGAGCAGTTCCTGGAGCTTTCCGCGCTCGATGGCCTGAAGTGCGATCTTCTCCATCACATTCTCCGGGGTGTAGATCCTTTGCGGCGACCCGTCGAGCCGAACGCCGTCGAATTCACACGCCGTGAAACACACCCCGCAGCCGAGACAGTGGACGGCATCGACCTCGGCGCGCCGCTTGCGTTTCGGGACCCGATCGATCGGTCCCGCAGGAACCAGCTCGATGGCGTCGATGGGGCAAGCTTTGGCGCACTTGCCGCAGCCGCTGCAGCGCTCGTCGTCGCACACCGCGAGATAGTTCGAGCTGATCACCTTGGTCATTTCGGGCAGCGTCCGGAACGCCTCCATCATCTCGCAGCAGCTCGAGCAGCAGTTGCAGATAAACCCCGGTCGGTTGCGGACGTTGTCCGCCATCTGGACGTTTCCGTGCTCACGGGCATAGACCAGAATGTCCATCGCCCGTTGCTTGTCGATCTCCTTGGCGATACCGGCACGGATGAGGTAGTCGGCGCCGGTGCCGAGGGCGAGACAGTGGTCAAGGGGATAGTCGCAGCGCTTGCCGAGATGGAGCTTGACGTGGCGGCAGTGGCAGACGCCTTCGGCCCACGACCCGGCCTCGTCGATGATCGCCGAGGCCTTGTCGAAATCAAGAATTTCGCTCCAGACCTCGGGCTCGAGGGCGTCCTCGTTGACCAGCGGACGCGCGATGAAGGTCTCGCCGTCGGCCAACATCCGCAGGAAACCCAACTCCGGGTCCTCACGCATGTAGGTCCACATGAGCTCGGCCACCTTCTTCTGGTCGACATCGTCGCGGATTCGCATCATCGTGAACTCGAAGAAACCGATGATCGTTGGGTTGAGGTAGTAGACCGTCGATCGGTCATCGCGCGGGAGATCGACAACGAGTCCCTTGGTCACCAGGCGGTCGAGGATCTTTCGGGTCCGATCTTCCGAGAACTTGGCGTTACTCGCGATGGACCTCAGCGAGGCGAGACGCAGGGGGATCCCGGCGGCGACCCGGCACTCCTCTTCGGTGAAGAGCTCCTCGAGGAGCTCGAAGAAGGCCCGATGGGCCGGCGCCCCCACCGGCATCTTGTCGAGACGTTGCTGGAGATCGAGATATGCCTTCTTACCGGCTAGATGACCCATGCGGGCCATTGTACCTCCCACGTCCGCGATGCGGAGGGCTTGAGGTCTTGAGGTCCTGAGGGGTTGAGGGATTGAGGTCATCGATTTCGATCAGCACTCGGTGATCGGTGGGCAGTCTGCGACGGTGCGACGGCTCTGAGTTGAATTGCGTGGGTGCGATGACTTTGTGAATCCTTCGTGTCTTCGCGTCTTCGTGGTTGCGATGCCGCGATGAAATCTGCGTCTATCTGCGTGATCTGGGGTTTCTCCGTGCGATGGTGCGATGACTTTGTGAGTCCTTCGTGCCTTCGCGTCTTCGTGGTTGCGATGGCTTCAGGCACCCTCCTCCACCAGCTCCTCCTTGACCTGCCGCGACACCCGAACCTCGTCCTCCTCGACGCCGAAGAGCGCCTTGAGGTCCTCGAGGATCCGATAGAGCGTCGGGACCAGGATGAGCGTGATGGCGGTGGCGAAGACGATGCCGTAACCCAGGCTCACGGCCATGGGGATGAGGAACTTGGCCTGCATGCTGGTCTCGAAAATCATGGGCGTCAGACCTAGGAAGGTCGTGGCGGTGGTCAGCATGATGGGACGGAAGCGGCGCTCGCCCGACTCCCGGATCGCCACATCCACGGTGGCTCCCTCCGCACGTCGGCGGTTGATGAGATCGATGAGGATGAGGGAGTCGTTGACCACGACCCCGGTCAGAGCCACCATCCCGAAGAGCGAGAGCATGGTCATGTTGAGGCCCATGAGCATGTGGCCGAAGACCGCACCCACCAGCCCGAAGGGGATGGCCGACATGATGATCAACGGCTGGGTGTAGGACTTGAAGGGGATGGCCAGCAGGGCGAAAATGGCGAGCTGGGCGACCAGAAAATTGACCTTCATGCTCCCCAACGACTCCTGCTGCTCTCTCTGTTCGCCCTCGAAATCAAAGGTCAGCCCGGGAAAATCGACCGCCAACCTCGGCAGCACGTTCTTCCGCAGATCGACCGAAATTTCATTGGCGTTGGCCACCCCCTCCTCCACGTCCGAGGTCACGGTCACGACCCTCCGACGATCGGTGCGGTTGATGACCGCATAGCCGCGCCCCTCCTCGACGGCGGCGACCGTGGTGAAGGGCACTTCTGATCCGTCGGGCAGTCGGATCCGCATGGCGTCGATGTCACCCCTTGACTGCCGTTCCTCTTCGGGATAACGGACCATGACCCTGATGTCGTCACGGCCCCGCTGGATCCGCTGGACCTCGCGGCCGTAGAAACCGGATCGGACCTGGCGAGCGAGATCCGAAAGGGTCAGTCCGGCGGCCCGGCCCTCGGGGGTGAGCGTCAGCTTGAGCTCCTTCTTGCCCGGGAGAAAGCTGTCGGCCACATCCTTGGTTCCCGGGTACTCGGTAATGATGACCTTGAGCCGGTCGACGGCCTGGAGCAGAAAGTTGAAGTCACGGTGAGCCAGCTGGACGCTCACCGGGTCGCCGGCCGAAAAGAGATTGGCCTGGAAGGTCAGCGATACCGCACCCGGCACTTCGCCGACGATCTCGCGCCATCGCTTGAGAAGTTCGGCAGACCCGACATCACGATCCTCGGCCCCTAGGAGCTCGACGTTGACCTCACCGAGGTGAGAGGAGTCGCCTCCCGTCTGTCGGGTAGCCATGGGTCCGTGGCCACCCCCGGTCGGGTGCTGACCGACGGTTGAAGAGATGTGACGGATCACCGATGGAGCACCGTCCGGGTTGCCCTCGTCGTGGTCGGCAGCCAAACGAACGGCGGCGGCCTCGATGCGCTCGAGGATGGCCGTCGTCTGCTCGGCCGGGGTCCCCTGGGGCATGGTCAAAAGCGCCGTCATATTGTCCGAATCCACCTTGGGCATGAAACTGAACTTGAGGAAACCTCCGGCAACCAGAGAAACACTCAGAAAGAGAAAGACCATGGCCACGGCAACCGTGAGGTACCGCCACTCGAGGGCAAAATCGAGGCTCTTTCGATAGGGCCCCCGAATGAACCACTGGAGTCCGCTCTGGATCCTGGCCTGAACCCGTTCGATGGGCCCGAGGATCGGTCCCATGATCTTGTAGAAAAGGGTACCGGCCCCGGAAAGGTGCGCCGGAAGGATGAGCAGCGCCTCGACCAGCGACATGAGCAGCACCATGATCACCACGATGGGAATCTGCCGCATCACCTTGCCCATGTTGCCCGAGACGAAGAGCAGCGGGGCGAAGGCGGCCACCGTCGTGATGATCGCGAAGGTCACCGGCATGGCCATCTCGCGCACCCCGCGGATGGCGGCATCGAGTGGTTTCATCCCCTCTTCGAGATAGTTGAAGATGTTCTCTCCAACCACGATGGCGTCATCGACCACGATGCCGAGCACGACGATGAAGGCGAAGAGCGAAATCATATTGATGCTGACCCCGAACTCGGGGACGAGCCAGAACCCTCCGAGGAAGGAAATGGGGATCCCCATGGTGGTCCAGAAGGCCAGACGTGTATTGAGGAACAGGGCCAGGCAGATGAAGACCAGGAGCAGACCCAGACGGGCGTTGCGCAGCAACAGACCGATCCGCTGCTTGAGGATGATGGAGTCATCATCCCAGGTATCGGCCGAAACACCGCTGGGAAGACTCGGCCGAAGATCGTCGAGGTAGTCCTTGGCCGTCTCCGCGACCTCGAGCGCACCCTCGCTGCCTACCCGGAATACCTGGATCAGGGCCGCCCGTTTGCCGTCGAACCGGGTTGCCGTGTCGGTATCCTCGAAGCCGTCGATGACGGTGGCCACATCGCTGAGCGTCACCGACGTCCCATCGGATCGGGTGACGACGACGATGTCCTCGAACTCGGCGCCACGGTAGCGCTGGCCCTTGGTGCGCAAGAGAATCTCACCTCCGCGGGTCTTGACCGCGCCTCCCGGAAGATCCAACGAGGACATGGAAACCGCGTTGGCCACGTGCTCGAAGCTCAGACCGTATCGCCTGAGCGCCTCTTCGGAGACCTCGATGGAGATCTCGTAGTTGCGGACCCCGGCGATCTCGACCTGGGAGATGCCCTCGAGGGCCGTCAGTTCGTCCCGGACTCTCTCTGCCAAGGCTTTGAGCGTCTTCTCGGATGCGTCGCCGTGGAGGACGACCGTGATCACCCGGCGGCGGGTATCGACCTCGGAGACAACCGGTTTTTCGGTCTCCACCGGGAAGGTTTCGATGCGGTCCACCGCCGCCTTGATGTCATCGAGGACCTCGCGGTTGTCCGCGTCCTCCTCGAGTTCAATCGTGACGGTTCCGAGGTTTTCGCTCGCCATGGAGCGGATGCGTTTGATGCCCTCGACGGAGGCGATGGCCTCCTCGACCCGGATGCAGACACCCTCCTCGGCCTCGGCAGGAGAAGCGCCTCGGTAGGGAACGCGGACGGTGACCATATCGGTCTCGAGCTCGGGGAAGACCTCGATGACCACATTGAACAGAGACAAGACACCTGAAACCAGGATGAAGATCATCAGAATGTTCGCCGCTACGTGGTTGGCGGCGAACCAGGCCAGCGGTCCTTTTCTGCTGTCGTTCATGCGTCACTCCCGGTCGCTGTGATATCGAGGACCTCCTGAACGGCGGTGTTTCTGACGACCATCCCATCGGTGACGGCGTCGAGAGAGCTGACGATGACGAGGTCGTCCGCATCGATTCCCGAGGCCACCAGAGTCTGGTGACGATCGGATCGGAGAATCTGAACCCGGCGGACCGCGAGTTTCCCATCCTCGAAAACCCAGACCTGATCGCCCTCACGGACGGCAAATCGGGGAATCGGGACGACGTTTTCGAGGGTCTTGCCGTGGATCCGGACATCGACAAAGGTCCCCGGAAGCAGGGCGGGGTGGCCCTCCGAGGTGTTGTAGGGATCCTCGACCTCGACCACCACATGGACCATACGCGAGGTCTGATCGACCTGCGCTTCCATCCGTGTCACCCTGCCCTCCCAGGTGCTGCGGGATCCACCGAAGGTGACGCTGACATCGGCGCGAGGACCCTCACCGCCGTTGCGTGACGGGACATCGAACCACGCCAGCTCCCGACTGTCGAGGGGCACTCGGACATCCACGACCTCGGTCCCATAGACCCGAGCCAATCGGTTGGTACTGCCGACGAACTGGCCGACATCGACACTCTCGGAAACCACGACACCATCGAAGGGCAAGCTCACATGCGTTCGTTCGAGGTTGAGTTGCGCGGAGGCGAGATCGGCGTTGGCCGCGGCGAGTTCGGCCTCGGCCTGGCGGATCTGCGGCTCGCGGACCACCAGGCCCGGGGCCTCCTCACCCGGGTGAAGCTCATCCCACTCCTCGCGGGCGACCACCGCCTCGGCCCGTTCGCGCTGGATCGAGACCTGGGCGCGGGCCACGGAAGCCTGAGCCCGTTCGAGGGCGAGCTCGTAATCGCGGGGATCGATGACCACCAGGGCTTCGTTGGCGCGGAAGAAACCACCGGCTACAAGTGACCGATGGACTTTGACGACCCGGCCGGCCACCTGCGGAACTACATCGACCGCGACCCTGGCGACCACCTCACCGTGGCCGGCAACCACCACCGGCACGTCGGCGATCTGCGCCGGCATGACTTCGACAAGGGGGCCGAGCGGTGGACGTTCGGTCCTTTCCGGGGCCTGGCGCGCGGACACCAGCCACGCGGCGGCAGCGATACCGAGGACGAGAACGATCAGGGGGATCAGGCCTTTGAGGGTTGTGTTTGACATCAGGAAGCCTTTTCGTAGTCGACAGTCGACAGTTGACAGTTAACAGTTTCGGATTCCACTCGCGTGGAGCTGATCTTGTCTTCGGGAAGGGGCTCTGAAGACGTCATCGGTTCTGGCTGTTCCGGGTCGGGATCGGTGCCCCAGTCGCCTCCCAGGGCGAGGAAGAGGTCGATCCTCGTGTTCCACACATCGCTCGTGTTGCTGATGATGGCCTGCTCGGCGAGGCGGAGTCGTCGCTCGGTTTCGAGGACGGTGAGGAGTCCTTCAACACCGCGTTGGTAGCGCTCTTTTGCCAGCCGGTCAGCGGCGCGTGCCTCGGCCACCCGCTCGGTCGTCAGTTCGAAACTCTCGAACGAGGTGTCGCTGAGCACCAACGCCTCCTCGACCTCGCGCAGGGCCTCGAGAACTTCCCCTGCATAGACTGCCGCCGCCTGCTCGGCTCGAGCCCGAGCAGCGGCGACATCCGCCCGCCGCTGGCCGCCGGTGAAGAGAGGGCCGGTGAGATTGGCCACGATGTTGTAGACAAAGTTGCTGATGTCGAGATCGTTGATCGTGTCGCCGTTCTCGCCGATCGAACCCGTGAGGCTGAGGTCGGGGTAGAGGTTGGCGATGGCTGCGCCGACCCCGAAGGTGGCCGCCTCGAGTTGCATCTCCGCCCGCCGCAGATCCGGACGGCGATCGAGCAGCGCCGCCGGCAGACCCAACGGAACAGGATCGAGGTCCGGCAGCTGCGGCAATGTGTCCGGCAACATTTCGGCGCTGCCCGGCCGGCGACCCACGAGCACATCGAGGGCGAGGCGGGCCTGCTCGAGCGCCCCCTCGATCACCGCCTCAGAAGCACGGGCCGAGGCCAGGTTCTCTCTCGCCAGGTGAAGCTCGACCGCTCCGGCGACCCCGGCACGATAGCGCCGGTCAACGGTACGGGTCGTCGCCTCCCAGCTCCGGGTGATCTCCCGATTGATGTCCAACGCCCACGCCGCGGTGGCGACGAGCACGCGCGCGCGAACGACCGAGGCCACCACCGCGTGGACCACCGCCTCCCGAGCCGCCTCTTCGGCCAGGAGTGAAGCCCACTGGGACTGTTGGGTCCGCTTGAGGCGGCCGAAGAGATCGGCCTGCCAGGAGACGTTGAAGTTGTAGGAGTAGGTGGTGGACTCGATGTCCCGGCGACCGATCTCGGGCAGGACGAAGGAGTTTCGCTGCTCAGTCGCGTTCAGACCGTAGCCGACCTGCGGCAACCGGGCGCCGCCCGCCTTCTTGAGGCTCGCCTCGGCCTCGAGGACACGAGCGGCGGCGGCTCTGAGATCGGTGTTGTTCGCGAGCGCAAGTTCAACCAACTCGACCGTGGTCTCGTCGCCGAAGGTCCGCCACCAGGGTGAGACCTCGGGAAGATCGGCGACCGTCACTTCCTCGGAGGCGTGGACGAAGCGTTCACCGACATCGGCGGCAGTGGTCGGACGCTCTGGCTCCGGACCCATTGTGCACCCGGCGAGACCAACGGTGGCCGCCATGGACAGGGATACGATCTTCACGGTGCGGTTCATTGGTCTTTCTCCCCACCGGTGAACGGTGTCGAGGACGCGGTTTCATCCAGGGAATAGGCGCGCAGGCCGGCAGAAGAGAACCTGACGAAGTGATCGACGAAACCTGCAAGATCGAAGGGCACGGCATCTTGAATCTCGACATGGGCGGAGAGATGGTGGGCCTTCACCGCGTGGAGCAACTGGCCGATCAGACTGAAGATGCACATGATTCGGTTGTTGGGCGTCATGGGAGGGCCGACCCGTTCGAGCGCCGCGGCCGCTCGCTGGACCATCGGCAGGATGAACTCCTCGAGAAAGACCGAGAGCGGCAGCCGCGGATCGAGGAGCTCCCTGCTGACAAAGACCATGAACATCCGTCCGCGGCTGTGATCCACCAGGGGATCCAGAAAGCCCTCGGCAAAGGTGGCGAGGAACTCTTCGAGGGTCGGCACCGGCTCCCGCTCCATGAGCTCGGCGATCATGGCCAGCCGTTGATCCCGGAGCGGACCCAGCATGGCTTTGAAGGACTCGAGATAGAGGTTCTCCTTGCCGCCGAAATGGTAGTTCACTGCGGCGACATTGCAGTCGGCCGCCGCGGTGATGTCGCGCACCGAGGTAGCATCCAACCCCTTTTCTGCGAAGAGTTTCTGCGCCGCTTCCAGGATCCGCTCGTGGGTTTCACGGGCTTCGGAGGTGGCGTCGCAGGTGGAGATTTGTGTTTCCATAGTCGCTCCCAACATACGTTTCAAACGTAAATATTAAACAATTGTTTCAATCTGTCAAGAGATGCTGGATGCAGGTCGGAAGGCATCGCTGCCCACAGATCACACAGATAGACACAGATTTCATCGCTCGTCGCAACCACCAAGACACGAAGACGCAAAGGGATCACGAAGCCATCGCAGGTGCAAGGAATCAGAACACTCTTGGTGGAGGGCGATGTATTGTGGAGCAGGCTTCCATCCTGCTCATGAAGCGACGAGGCTACGATACACACCGGAGCCGACCGGCAGGTCTCTGAAGGCAGGCAGGATGCCTGCCCCACAACATCGCAACAGCGCGCGAAACAATGCGCCACTCCGTTGGTGGTTTATTCGTCGGTGAACCCGTGCGGATGCCAGGCACCATTTTCGTCGGACGAAAATGAGAGCCAGGCACCGCCGCCGCACGCTATCATGCTCCGATGACAACGACGTCATCCCTCGCCGAGCGCCGCTGGTTGATTCTGCTTTCTTCGGTCTTCAGCTTCTTCGCCATCGGCTCGACCTTCTTCGTGGTCCCGCCTCTGGTTCCCGAACTCGTATCGCGCTTCGGTCTGTCCCACTTCAAGGTCGGACTCCTCATGGGCGCCATCAGCGTGCCGGCCGTGTTTCTCGCCATCGCCGTCGGTCTCGCGGTTGATCGTTGGGAGCCTCGGAGGGTCGGAGTCTTTTCGCTCGGGCTCATGTTGGTCGGCGCGGTGACCTTCGCGACCGCTCCGACCTTCGGGCTCCTCTTCGCGGGCCGACTCCTCTTCGGTTTCGGCGGCCTGGTGGTCAACCTGATGCTGGCCCGTCTCCTGACGGCGGCCTTCTCGGGTCGCGAACTGGCCCTGGCCATGGGGGTCTTCATGGCGACCTATCCGGCGAGCATGATCACCGTCTACTCGCTCCACCCGATCCTCATCGACCTCATGGGGTGGCGCAACGAGCTGCTCCTGCTCGCCGCTCTGGTCGGGCTCGCCATCCC
>JARFRM010000136.1 GCA_029287235.1 Thermoanaerobaculales bacterium | reverse complement strand
CCATCAGGGGACCACCCGTCTTCCGGCCGGTGGGCGAACGTCGCGCCGCAGACCGACAAACCTCTGGTTGCGGAGCCACCTGACCGGCGGCGGATTTCCAGGGTGAGAGATGAATGTGATGTCCCACCAGCTCCCTGAGCTGGCCCAAAACCTGAAGGTCCCGTGATGGAGATTCTCCAGGATCCTGGTAATGTTCTGAGCCGGGTCGTGGGGGTTTGGAGCGGTCATGAGCAGATCGTCACCGCTGCGCTCGACCACGACTTCGAACCGATATCCGTCGTCGTACACCGCGTCGTACACCCCGGACAACCGGCCCCAGGTTTCGGGATCGCTCGGCACGCTCATGTCGGGCATGGTCACCCCGGTCTCAGCCGCAAGAATGCACTGCGCCGCTTCATCGACACCGGTGAACGCAGCGGGCCATGAGTTGGCCAAGATCGCCACCACGAAACCCTGCTCCCGCACCCATGCGATCTGGGCCACCCAGCCGGGGATGCCGCCACCATGCCGGCGCACGGTGCCCGAGGGGTAGTCGTCTACGAAGATCCCAAACCCGTAATAGCCGCCGTCGATGCTGGTGGGCCGTCCGGGAGAGTGGTACATGGGTACCTGGCGGTCCTGCGCCGCCTCACATGACGCCTCGCTCAACAGCTCTCCGCCGCCCGACAACATCATCCGGCCAAAGAGCGCGAGATCGTGCGCCGAGGTGAAGCCCTCGACCATCTCGATGTAGTCATCCGGGGCATAGATCGTCCCGTCGTCGGCGTGGCCGAAGCTGTAGTTCCCCGAAGCGACCGCCTTCGACGGGTCGCGGGTCGAGTCGTTCATTCCGGCAGGGTGGAATAGCTCCGCTTCGACATAGTCGTTGAACGCCATCCCGCTCGCCCGCTCCACCACCAGGTCTGCGAGAGCGAAGTTGGAGTTCGAGTAGTTGTAGAACGCGCCCGGCTTGGCGAGCAGCGTCACCTCATCGAGGGTCTCGGCCCACTCCGACAACGTGCCTTCGGGTGAGGATCGGAAGCTTGGAATCGCGGCCGAGTTGGTGATCAGGTGGCGGACCGTCATCTGATCGGCGGTCCACGGTCCCGGCGCGAAGTGAAGCTCCGGCACGTACTCGGTCGCCGGGTCGTCGAGATCGACGACGCCCTGATCGACCAGGCGCATCACCGCCGCCCCGGTCATCATCTTGCCAACCGATCCGTGCCGAAAAAGCGTGTGCGCGTTCACCGCGCCGCCCTGGTGCCGGTGCTTGACGCCGTAGCCGCGCTCGTAGACGATCTCGCCGTCGACCACCACGGCCACCGCAAGCCCGGGAACGTCGTACTGCGCCATGGCCGTCTGAACGCAGGCGTCCACCCTCGACCCGAGATCCACACCAAAACAAGATGCAGCCGCTGCCAGAAGAACCGCCGACAGAATGCAGGTCTCCATCCACGGCTGCTGTGGGCTGATTTCTTCCTGGGTCATCGCTCGTCGGCACATCGTGTCCTCCCCGTCCGGTGTCGCTTCTCTCACCCCAGATCACGAATCCGGGACGAAAACCCGCAGATTGTTTTGTGGGAGGGCGCGAACGTCCAATCGAATGGATGGTCAAGAGGGTGCCCGGCGGAGCCCGGACACCCGGACATGGGCCACCGAATCAGCGCGACTCGAGCCCGCCGAGATCCTCGACCATCGCCCGGAACTCGGGTCTTGATTCGAGCTCGTCGAGGACCCTTTCTCCGGTGACGCGTTCGATATTGAGGATCTGATCGCAGAGCCTGCGCGCCGTGGCATTGTTTCCGAGAGCGTGCTCGATCACCGCGAGCTGTCCCATGACCAGAGCCGTCACGTGGTGGTCGGGGCCCATGACACGCCGGCAAACACCCAGCGCGCGCTCGGTGTGGTTTCTGGCCAGTTCCGTCTCCCCGTTGGCGAAATCGAGGCGCGCGAGCAAGAACAGAGTCTCCCCGACCGTTTTGTGGTCAGGTCCGAGCTGGTGCTCCCTGATCTCCAGTGATTTCTCCAAGAGGTGCTGCGCGCTCTCGAGATCCCCCCGATCCCAAGCGAGCTTCGCCTGCAGGTACATGGTGATGGCGATGTCCGCCGAGTCCTCCCCAACCGCCACGGATGTGATCTCGCGTGAACTGCGGTAGAGCGACTCGGCGTCGTCGAGCCGACCTTCCTTGTGGGCGATGGATCCCAGGCTCCTCAGGCTCCACGCCACGGTCCGGTGCAACTCGCCGAGGGCCTTCCTGCGAGCCGCCAATGCCTTCTCGTGGAGCCGTCCGGCCCCCTCGAGTTCCCCCTCCAGCTCGAGCAGGTCTCCGAGAAAGCTGATGCTGAGGGCATAGTCGGGATCGTCCACGCCGAGCTCGCGACGCCTGATGTCGATCGACTCCTGGAACAATGGACGGGCGAGGTCGTACCGTTCCAACTCCTTGTACGCGGCCCCGAGGGTCAACAGCATGCGTGCCTGGATCAGCGGCTCATCCTGCAGCTCGTTGCGGACGCGACCCACCGCCCGGCCGAGCATTTCCTCGGTCGACGTGACGCCGCCCCTTTGGATTGCCGGATTGAGGTCCTCCGACATGCTGACCATGACGTTGGCCACCCGCCGAGCGGCCTCGGTCTGGCGCCGCGCCTTGACCAGCCCGTAGGTGGTGCCGATGATCCCCGCCACCAGCGCCCCGAAGATCAGCATCCCGGCGATTACACCGAGCCGGTGCCGGCGAACGAATTTCCCCATTCGGTACGCCGTACTCGGTGGTCCGGCGGAGACCGGCTGGTCGGCGAGATGGCGTTCGATGTCGGCCGCCAGCTCCGAGGGCGAGCCATAACGCCGAGTCCGGTCCTTTTCGAGCGCCTTCATGGTGATCCAATCGAGGTCGCCGCGTAGGGTCCGCGCGAGGCTCGACGGATCGGTCCTTCGTTGATTGGCGACGTTTGTCGAGGCTTCCCCCAAGCTGCTCACTCTGGTGCTCGGCCTTTGCGGGTCCTGCTCGCGGATCGTGCGCCGCATCTTGTCGAAGCCCGAGCTGCGCAGCTCATCTCGGTCGAACGGCTGGGCCCCGACCAGCAGTTCATAAAGCAGCACACCGAGCGAATAGACATCGGTTCGGGTGTCGATGTCGAGGGCGCTCAGATCCGCCTGCTCCGGGCTCATGTACTCGGGCGTACCGATCCACTGACCGAGCTCGGTGAACACCGTCCGCTCGGTCAGCCGCTGTGAGGTCGCCTTGGCGATGCCGAAGTCGATGATCTTCGGCACCGGCCCATCGTCGCCGACGGTTACCAGGATGTTCGAGGGCTTGAGATCGCGATGGATGATCCCTTTCTGGTGGGCGTGCTGGACGCCACTGCACACCTGGACCATCAGCGCCAGCCGCTCCCGGGGGCTCAGCCGATTGCCGTCGCAGTAGTCTGTGATCGGAATGCCGCGGACGAACTCCATGGCGAAGAAGGGACGTCCCTGCTCGGTCGCCCCGGCGTCGTACACCCGGGCGATGTTCGGGTGGTCCATCAACGCCAGCGCCTGGCGTTCCGATTCGAACCGCGCCACTACCTGAGAGGTGTCCATTCCCCATTTGATGACCTTGATCGCCACCCGACGTCGAATCGGTTGCTGCTGTTCGGCCTCATGGACCTCGCCCATCCCGCCTTCACCCAGCTTCCGCAGCAGGCGATAGCGAGCGAAGGCATCGGTCATCTCCGGCGGCGGCGCCGACGCGATGACGGGTGTCCCGTCGGCGTCGTCGGTGGAAATGTCCATGTGAAACCGCAGCAGGTCCTCAATCTCGCTTCTGAGCTCCTCGTCGCCACCGCACGCCTCGTCGAGAAATGTCGTCCGCTGATCAGGTTCCACCTCGCAGGCCGCGATGAAGAGCTCTCGTGCGCGTTCGAATCGATCGCTGCTCACCGGTCACCCTCACGCGACAGCTCGCGAAGCAACCAGGCTCGTGCGTGGGTCCACAGCCCCTCCGCCGTCCTTTGCGACACCTCCATCAACTCGGCCACCTCGGCGACCTTCAATCCGCCGAAGAAACGGAGCTCCACCACTCGGGCCTGCCGCGAGTCGTGCTCGGCCAAACGTCGCAGCGCCTGGTCGAGTGCGAGCATCCGATCTACATCCAGCTCATGACCGCCGACCGCCTCGTCCATCAGCGTCACCGGCTTCCAACCACCGCCACGCTTCTCAGCAGCCTTGGCGCGAGCGTGATCGATCAGCAGGTTGCGCATCACCTTCGACGCCACGGCGATGAAGTGGGTGCGACTTCGCCAGTCTCCCTGCGACCGATCCGCGAGCCGGATGTACGCCTCATGCACCAGGGCCGTGGGTTGGAGGGTGACACCCGGCGTTCCACGGTTCATCTGCCACTGGGCGAGCCGACGGAGCTCACCGTAGAGGCGTTGCACCATTTCGTCGGCCCCACCTCGGTCCTCGGCCTCGGTCATTCTCAACCGGGGCGCGATTTCGCTGACCTGGTCTTCATTCTCCATCGCTGAGTTCCGCCCACCAACCATAACTCAGAACACCAATCGGAAGGCCGTTTGCACACGCACCTGTTGCGGGTTTTCTCCCTGATTCCGTGTCCTGGATCGAGAGCAACAGAACGCAACCCCGACCGAAGGAGGTCACAATGAACGTTCGGTCTACAATCCAGATCGCAGCACTCCTCACCTTGATCCCGGTAGCGATCGGCGTATTCGCCGACAGCTTCGACCAACTCGACACCACCGGCAGCGCCGGTGAGCTGCACGAGGCCGCCGGCGCTTTTGTTCCCGTGTTCGACGACGACGGGGAGCGCACCGAAGAGATCGCCTTCCTGCTTCATGGCGGCTACCCGCCGGAGCTCGACGCCCAACCGTTGTCCGACGTCTGGGTGCTCGCCGACGGCTACTGGCAGCACATCTCCACCCAGG
>JARFRM010000044.1 GCA_029287235.1 Thermoanaerobaculales bacterium | reverse complement strand
GGAACAGGGCGTTTGATGCGGTGTTGTGGAGCAGGCTGGAAGCCTACCCCACAATCCACGCTCGGCCCCGGAACAGGGCGTTTGATGCGGTGTTGTGGAGCAGGCTGGAAGCCTACCCCACAATCCACGCTCGGCCGAGATCGCGCCGGCACTCCGCCACGGATCGAGGTGTTGGATGCGGCTTTGTGGAGCAGGCTTCCAGCCTGCTCGCGCGAGACGCCCCGGAAAGAACTGCACATCCACGCCGGTCCGATTCTCTCAACGAAATGTGCCACGAACCCATTGTCGCGATGTCTCTCCGCCCAACAGGTGAATTGCGATGGCTATACGTCTCTGCGTCTCTACTTTAAATCACTATAAATTAATGGTTTAGTCTTCAACCGACGCGGCTTCGTCCCTCGGCGACAGCGGCGACCAGCCCATCCCGTCGGGTTCTTTCCCGGCCGACAGGGTTCCGACGACCTTCCACTGGGAGAGATCGACGATGGAGATGTCGTCGGCGTTGGCGTGGGCGATGTAGGCCCGCTTCTCGCTGTCGACGATCTCGATGCCGATGGGCACCGAGCTGTCCCCGAACCTGTCGCTGAACAGACGACCCTTGTCGCCCTTGCTCACCGCCGTGAAGCTGATTCGGCCCACTTCCTTCATCTCCCTTGTGGCATAGACCGCAAGATCGTCGCCCTTGGCGTTGGTGACCAGGACAAAGCGGCCATCCCCGGTGGCCTCGGCCCGGATGGGAAACTCGCCGGCCTCGATCCGGGCGACCACTTTGCGACCGGTCGCATTGAGCACGCTGATGGTGTTCTCGGCGCGGTTGGTCACCCAGACCTGTCGTCCGTTGGGGGTCACGGCAATACCCTCCGCCCCCTTGCCGGTGGGCACATTGGCCAGGCGGATGCCCAGGGCCAGATCGATGATCGTCACCGTACCCGAGCCGATGTTGGCCACGAACGCAAGACCGTGGTCCTTGGCCACTGCCACCATGTGCGAGATCTCGGAATCGGTGTCGATCTCCTGATCCACCTTGCCCGTCTCGATGCCGACCCGGAGCAGCGCCCGGTTCTCCTCCGCGGTGACCAGCGCCGTGTCGTTGTCGAGCCAGACGATGCCGTGCGGTCTCGAAAAGCCCTCCAGCTCGATGGTCTTCACCACCTCCGCGGCCTGCACATCGATGACGGTCAGACTCGACCCGGGCTCCTCCCGTGTTCCATAGTTGCCGACCAGAGCGAGGCTTCCGTCCGGAGAGACATCGACCTCGTGAGGAGCGTTTCCGGTGGGGAGGGTTGCCAGGATTTCTGATGTCTCGGTGTCCACCAGGGAGACCGTCGCCTCCGACTTGTTGGCAACGACCAGAGTTCCCGCCGACGCGAGTGCGCCCGGCACGATGATCAACACGAAGATCACGAGGTCGCCGATGATTCTGGGCATTGAATCCTCCCAATCTCAGACTAGCGCATCTCGTTGAGGCACCCGGAAAATTCCCACCAATTCACCCGTTGATCCGGCTATCATCGGTGCGGCCCGCCGGGCAATGGAGGGGGAAACACGAAAAACGGGTTTCCGGCTGCGATGATCCCCGTGCTGTGCGTTCCGATGGTGGCGGCGGATGACGACCCGGCCATCGCGGTTCTCGAGCTTGTCGGAAAGGAGTGACAGCCGGATCCAGGGATGCCCGGAGAAACTCCGAGGTCCCACCTTCCGTAGGTATTGAGATGGCGACAGTCGCCAACGAACAATCAGAACCGACACAAGGAGACGACAACTGATGAAAACGAGATTCATACTGTGCTCGATCTTGGCCCTGGCGGTCATTCCCGGTCTCGCCGCGGCCCAGACCGTCGAGGAACTGGTCGCCAGCAACCTCGAAGCCAAGGGTGGCGAAGAGGCGTGGATGGCCCTCACAACCGGGCGGATGAGCGGCACCATGCGGATGGGCGGCGGCGCCGCGGGCGCCATGGAGATGCCCTTCACAGTCGAGTTCAAAAAACCCCACAAGATCCGCCTCGAGTTCACCATGCAGGGCATGACCGCGATCCAGGCCTTCGACGGTGAGACCGGTTGGGCGATCCTCCCCTTCCTGGGCAAGACCGAGCCCGAGGAAATGGCCGAGGATCAGGTCAAGCAGCTCAAGAACCAGGCCGATTTTGAAGGCGTGCTGGTCAACTACGAGGAAAAGGGCCACACCGTGGAGCTCGTGGGCCAGGAAGAGGTCGACGGCACTCCTGCCTACAAACTCAAGGTGACCAGGGCCGATGGCGATGTGGACTACCTCTACCTCGATGAGGAGTACTTCGTTGAGTTCAAGATGGAAGCCCAGCGAGAGGTCCAGGGAAGTGAAATGACCATCGCGACCGTTCTCGGTGACTACAAGGAGGTCGACGGCCTGCTCTTCGCCCACTCCATGGAGATGTCCTTCGGCGGCGGCGATGCCCAGCAGGTGATCACCATCGAGACAATCGAGCTCGGCGTCGATCTGCCGGACGAGCGTTTCGCCATGCCCGAGAAGGCCGAGGCCGAGGCGCCGGCTGCTGAGTAATCGACGATCGGCGCGTTTCGATCCGTTGACAAAGGCTTTCGGATTTCAGAGGAGATTCGGTGCTCATCAACGAATCCGGCGGTTTCACCACAGAGACACAGAGGGCACAGAGATACACAGAGTGTTTTATTGGCCATCCCAGGATCATGCGATGGCTCTCATATCAACGCTCTTACCCGCAGGAAGGGCCACAACGGTGCCTCAAACACTCCGGAGCGCAACACCACCCTCTGTGTCTCTGTGCCTCTGTGGTTCAACGATCGCCTACGAGCAAACAAGGGAGGCGAGAGTCGGTAATGACGCTGCCTCTCGCCGACAGGGGGAACTATGAAGATTCGAACAGCGCTTGTGATGCTGACAATGCTCATGGTTGGCGGCCTCAGCGCCGACGCCGCGGAGACGAAAATCGATTCCGCCACATTCGGCGGACTCAAGGCCCGCGCCATCGGGCCGGCGGTCATGAGCGGCCGGATCTCGGCCATGGACGGCAACGCCACTGCTCCCGCAACCATCTGGGTCGGCGCCGCCAGTGGCGGCGTCTGGAGGTCGGAGAACGCGGGCGTCAGCTTCGAGCCGGTCTTCGACGACCACACCCAGAGCATCGGCGCCATCCGGATCGACCCCTCGAACCCCGACACCGTCTGGGTCGGCACCGGTGAGACCTGGGTCCGCAACAGCGTCTCCGTCGGCGACGGCGTCTACCGCACCACCGACGGCGGCGAAACCTGGGAGCACCTCGGTCTCGAGGCCACCGAGCGCATCGCCAAGATCGCCGTCCACCCCGAAGAGGGCGACACGGTCTATGTCTGCGCCACCGGTCGGCTCTGGAGCGCCAATCCCGAACGCGGAGTCTACAAGACCACCGATGGCGGAGCGACGTGGGAGCTCGTCCTCTCGGTCGACGAGGACACCGGATGCGCGGATCTCGACATGGATCCGCAGGAACCGCGGATCCTCTACGCAGCCATGTGGCAGTTCCGGCGCTATCCCGACTTCTTCACCTCGGGCGGACCCGGGAGCGCGCTCTATCGCACGACCGACGGCGGTGAGACCTGGACCGAACTGACCGAGGGTCTTCCCGAAGGAGAGAAGGGCCGCATCGCGCTCGCCATCGCCCCGTCGCGACCGGCGGTGCTCTACGCCACGGTTGAATCCGAGGACACCGCACTCTACCGCTCGGACGATCTCGGCAACAGCTGGACCCAGACCGATACCTCCACCAACGTCCAGATGCGGCCGTGGTACTTCTCCGAGCTCGTCGTCGATCCCACCGATCACAACCGGCTCTACAAACCCGGCTTCACCCTCACCGTCAGCACTGATGGCGGCGAGAGTTTCAGCGGTCTCTTCGGCGCCGGTTTCAACCTCGGCTCGGTCCACTCGGATCACCACGCGCTTTGGATCAACCCGACGAACCCGCACCAGCTCTTCCTCGGCACCGATGGAGGGGCCTACATCTCCGAAGACCGCGCCAAGAGCTGGCGTCACGTGCGCTCGCTGCCGGTGTCGCAGTTCTACCACGTGAGCCACGATCTCGAGTGGCCCTACAACGTCTATGGCGGTCTCCAGGACAACGGTTCGTGGAAGGGGCCCTCGCGCAGCTCCGGTGGCATCACCGGCGGCGACTGGTCGGTGGTGGGTCAGGGCGACGGTTTCTGGGCCTTCGCCGATCCCAACGATGTCAACACCCTGTACGTCGAGTACCAGGGCGGCCAGCTGTCCCGAGCCAACGTCGCCACCGGTGAATACAAGAGCATCAAACCGTTCGCCCGCGAGGGCGAAGAGGAGCTTCGCTTCAACTGGAACACGCCCATCCACCTGAGCCCGACCAGGGCGAACACGCTCTACTACGGATCACAGTATCTCCACTACTCCACCGATCGTGGTGATTCCTGGCGGACCATTTCCCCCGATCTCACCACCGATGATCCGGAGCGCCAGCGGCAGAAGACCTCAGGCGGGATCACCGTCGACAACACAACCGCCGAGAACAACGCCACCATCTACGCCATCGCCGAGTCGCCCCTGAACCCGGATCTGATCTGGGTCGGCAGCGACGACGGTCTGATCCACGTTTCGCGCGACGCCGGTGCCAACTGGACCAAGGTCTCCGACGCGGTGCCCGTTGTCCCCGAAGGCACCTGGGTCTCCTCGGTCTTTGCCGGCCCCTACGACGAGGGTACGGCGTTTGTGACCTTCGACGGCCACCGGAACGGCGACATGACGCCCTATATCTTCCGCACCAACGACTTCGGTGCGACCTGGACCTCCATCACAGGAGAGGGCGTCGAGGGCTACGCCTGGACGATCAAACAGGATCCGGTCAACCCGGAGCTGCTCTATGCCGGCACCGAGTTCGGTCTCTTCATCTCTCTCGATGGTGGCGCCGGTTGGGCCCGCTTCACCGAGAACCTGCCCAGGGTCGCCGTCCACGACATCGCCATTCACCCGACCGAGCACGACCTCATCCTCGGCACCCATGGTCGCGGAATCTACATCATCGACGACCTCACCGCTCTTCGCGGGCTCACCGCCGAGATCCGTGACTCCAAGGTCGCCCTCCTCCCCTCCCGGCCGGCGCCGCAGGTGCTCTCGGGCGGGATGGCCTGGTTCGGATCCGACGACGAGTTCGTCGGCCGCAATCCCGATGCATCGGCCTCCATCAACTACTGGCTCCAGCGCCGTCACCTCTTCGGCGACCTCAAGATCGAGGTCTTCGACGCCGGCGGCGAGCTCATCGCCACTCTTCCGGGCAAGAAACGACGTGGCATGAACCGGGTCGGCTGGCCGATGCGCCTCAAGGCGCCGACCATGCCGCCGGCCAACGCACTGGTGATGGCGTTCCAGGGTCCCAGGGTTCCCGAGGGTGAGTACACCTTCAAGCTCATCAAGGGCAAGGAGGTGCTCGAGGGCAAGGTCGAGCTCGTTGCCGATCCGAGGAATCCGCACCCCAAGGAAGACCGTCTGCTGCAGCAGACGACCGCCCTCGAGGCCTATGACCTTCTCAGCGACCTCACTTTCCTCGCCGACGGCATCACCGATCTCCGCGACCAGGCGCGCGACCGGGCCGCACAGCTCGCGAAGAGAGACCAGGCGAGCCTCGAAGCCTTCGCCGATGATCTCGACGAGCTCCACGGCACGCTCGTGGTCGCGGGCGAGGGCGGTCTCATGTCGGGTAGGGAGGAGCTCCGCGAGCGCCTCGGCAACCTTTTCGGCGAGATCGTCAGCTACGACGGGCGGCCGTCGGACTCACAGATCGAGCGGTTGGCGGGGCTCGGCGCCGAACTCGCGGCAAAACAGACCGACTTCGACACCGATGCCGCAAAGATCGACGGCCTGAACCGCACCCTGGCGAAACGCGATCTCCAACCCCTCGTCCTTCTGACTCGAGACGCGTGGCAGGAGCGTCAGGAGGGGTCGGACGGGTCGGCCGCCATGGCGTCCAAGGCGACGTGGGGACTGCTCCTCGGTCTCTGATCGCGACTGAATTCAAACGGAGAATCGAAGGGGCGGGGTCATCCCGCCCCTATTTTCGATCGTGATGCGGGAGTCGTGAGTCGTGAGGCAGGCGTAGGGTGGGGTTGCGGCGCAGTTCGGCGCCTACACACGGAATGACGCAGGCATCGAGGTATCTGAAGGGCAAGCTGGAAGCTCGCCCCTACAACGGATCGATCGCCTTTGTAGCGGCAAGCTTCCAGCTTGCCATTCTCTTTCAGGGTCGATTCGTCATTGGGAGCGAGGTCATGAGCCGACCAGCCCGCTGAGCACCAGCCCCCCCGCTCCGATGGCGCCCAACTTGACGACTTCGCGACGGTTCAATCCCCGCATCGAGGCAGTCGGAACGTGATCACGGCGAAATGGCATGCGGTCCTCCGCGGCCATCTTAATCTGTCTGCAACATTCCGGCGGAGATCACGGCCGGGTCGCCGACCAATCCTCCACGCCCCCCGACTCGAAGCCATCGAAGAAGAGATGCAGCTCGGGGCAGCCCAGGAGCTCGATCTCAAAGAGAGTCGGCCACCACTTACCGGTGACGAAGAGCCGTTCTCCTTCGTCATCCCAGGCGATGCCGTTGAGCACGTTCGCCCCGGGCGGCATCGGATCGAGCAGACCGGTCAGATCAATCCAGGCGATGACCTTGCCGGTGTCGGGATCGATGCGGGCGATCAGATCGGTGAGATACCGGTTGGCGAAGACCTCGCCCCGGATCCACTCGAGCTCGTTGAGCGCCGTCACCGGGGAGCCGTCGTCGACGACCGCGACCGACCCGAGCTCGAGGAAGGTCGCGGGATCCCTGAACGTGAGGCTCGACGACCCATCGCTCATGATCAGACGCCGCCCGTCATGGGTCAGACCCCACCCGACACCGCCGTAGGAAAAACTCCCCTGCGAGGCAAAGGTTTCGGCATCCCAGATGAAGGCGAGGTTCTCCCTCCAGGTCAGCTGGATCAGCCGGTCCTCCCACAGTGCGAGACCCTCACCGAAGTACTCTGCGGTGAGCGAGATCGCATGGAGGACGTCGCCGGTTTCCAACTCGACACGACGCAGCGACGACTCCCCGTAGAGACCGGTGCTCTCCAGAATTTCGCCCTCGGAGTAGAGCAACCCCTGGGTGAAGGCCTCCGGATCGTGGGGATATGAATTGACAATCTCGTAGGAGCACACGGGTGTCTGCGCGGCGAGGAAAGGGCCGCAGAAGATCAACGCGGCGATGCTCGACATCACCGGCAGATGGGGGCGGACCGACCGAATAATGCTCACCTGTCCCCTTCAATCTCGGCTCGCCGGGATCCCGATGACGACCCGACGACCCGGGCCGGCTTGATGACTTGGAGAAACCCCTGACGCCCCCATCCTCCCAGTGTGAAATCGGGGAACGACAGCGGCTGCCCGCCGCGCTCAATGGATCGATCGCTGAGCTCCACCGCAACGCTCATCATGAGACCGATTATAGCCCGCTTACCAACCGGCGACTGCGTCCGGCGATGCACAGAGTCCTGTCGCGTTTCGATACGTCGCGGTTCACGACGTTCTTTCTTTCCAGTGAATTGCTCCATACCGATCCCCATGAATCAGGTTGGTCGACGGTGAAGGGCTATCAGCACGATTTGGTCGCGCACCCTAAAGGGCGCGCCTACAGTTATGTTGTTTATAGAGTATTGCTTAGGACTCTGTAGGCAGGTCCTCCAGGGCCTGCGACCAAACCATCGCCGGAGCGAGAACTGACCAACCTGAGCGAAAGGGATAGGTATGAATTGCTCAAATGGCTTTTCTGTCGCGTTCCGACATGCTATTGTCGTGTTCGTCCATTCAATTTAATCGATCAGCGGCATAAATTGTGACCTCGATACGCAAAGGGGCCAAGCCTGATGTCAGAAACCGGTGAACCGGTTGCCGTTTCAATCAGGCGAGAACAAATCGAACGAATGTTCTGGAACGGATGGGAGGCTTTGATGAGGAGAACTTGGATCGCTGTTGTGTTGTTGGTTTTGTTGAGCGCTTGGACAGTGGGCGCCGCGGACGTCGCCGTGGATCCGGGCACAGAGAGCGGAGGGCCGGTGCGCGCGCCCTTGGACATCGATCGGACGCTGGAGCCTGAAATCGTGGGCGAATATAATGACATCGGCGGCACCCCATCCCCGTGGGCGGCTGCCGTTCTCCCCCCGATCACACCCGAAATGACCGATATGGCGAACCAGGCAACCGAGGATGTGAAGGCCGGAACACCGACCACGGCCTCGATGATCCTGGCCCGACTGGATCTCGCCTCGCGGATGAACGCGATGATCGAGCTCGAGCCCATCAACAGCACAGCGGAAGCGTTCGGCGCCTTTGCCGCCGAAGCGGTGACGCTGTGGAACAAGGGCGACTTCGACCTCGCCCTCGCCAAGATCGAACAGATCGAGGCCTCCGGGGCCCGATTCGCAGTGGGAATCTCGTGGCGCGAGCCCATCGTGAGTGCGGAGCCCGAAATCTATCAGGACGTCCGCGTCGGTGGCGCGAACACTGATGCACAGGATGCCGCCATCGACTACGACCGCACAACCGGAAACATCTTCATTGCGGTGTCCTGGGGGCCGGACAACGCGAGTCCAGGCAATTGGACCCTCAACAGATCGACCAATGGAGGCGCCAGTTGGGCGGAGACCTACGCCTGGACGGCCGGCACCGACAGCCCACTCATCGACATGGCTGTCGTCGACGGCTTTGTGTATGTGAGTTATGTCAGCCCGTTGGAAGCAAACAAAGGCCGGACTCGGAGGAACTTCGCCACGACCGGTACGTCTGACACGGTCTATAACTTTCACGACGTAGTCGATGTCAGCCCGGCGACGGTGACCGACATTTCGATCGGCGGCAACGCCGATTCGGCGGACAATCGCATCTACATGGCGACGATCGACTCAAGCAACAACCTCAGGTACTTCTGGGACGTTGCTTCGGACGGTCAGACCTTCACCGAAGCTTCACCGGCTGTGAGTGCGTCGAGGGGCCTCGACATGCATTGGAACTGGAATGACATTGACAAGTTCCTCTATTTCTCATATCTCGGCACCGACGGGGCGGTTCATGCGCTGGGTCGGGGGAGTGGCGGAATTTGGTACGACTCGGTCGTCGAGGCTACCTACACCGGCCACGTCTCCGGTCGCACCCGCGTCTCTGCCCATGACAACACGGTCTTCGTCGTCTACACCCACGACATGACCAACGGTCAGGGTGTCAGGTACAGGATCAGCTACAACGACGGCGTTTCCTGGAACTATGGGGATCTCTACGCACCTGGCTCCGGCGAACCGCTGGCATATCAGCCCGATATTTCCGCTCGCTCCGGCCAGCGCTCCATGGCTATTTACAATAGGGAAGAAGGAACACTTGACAACGCCTACCATTTGGAGCGAAGCGGCTTTGCGCCCGGATCGTGGACAGACCCATTTGACTTCGCCAACCAAAACGCCTATACCGCAGGGGCAAACTTCATCCAGTATATCGGGAGCTTGTGCGTGAAGAGCTACGGGTTGGCTTACCTAACCGACGGAAGTGGCGACGGCCAACTCCTCTACTTCGATCTGTCCGACGTACGGGGATTCTTCTGCGACGGCTTCGAATCCGGCACCACGAGCGGTTGGGACTGACCTTGATCTCTTCGCCGGAGAATCCACCGTCCTGACCGATTCGACGGCGGGTATCTCCGCTCTTTCGAAAACCACCTCCGGCCGACGCCAGTCGGCCGGAGTTTTTTCATCGGCGTGGCGGCGCCCCTTTCCTTCGGGCTCACCGCCGGAATCGGCAGGCGCCCGGCGATTGTCGGGCTGAAGCTCCGGGAATTCCCGTGCAACCACAAACCCGGCTGCGGCACACTACTCACGGGAGGAACGATCAGATGTCCGAACTCACCCAGGCTCGAGGATCCGCAGGACGGCCGGGCTTCGGTCCGGCTCGCGCGTTCACGGCCGCAGTCGTGGGGATAGTGCTCATCACCGCGGCCGGAGGCGTCTTTTCGTGGTCGGGAGACGAAGAAACCGTCAACACCGAAACCGCCATTCTCGCCGGCGGTTGCTTCTGGGGCATGGAAGGCCTCCTGCGAGATCTCGACGGGGTTGTCGACACCGAGGTCGGCTATGCCGCCGACAAGAACAACAAGAAGACCGAACCCGCGGAGGCAATCCGAATCGTCTTCGACCCCGAGCAGATCAGCTATGAGGAGATCCTCCGTTTCTACTTCAAAATGCACGACCCGACGACCAGGAACCGCCAGGGCAACGACCGCGGCGCCGAGTACCGGTCGGCGATCTTCGTCCTCAACAAAGATCAGCTCCGCCTTGCCGAGAAGGTGCGCAACGAAGTCGACGCCTCCGGGTTCTGGAAGAAGCCCGTGGTCACCGAGATCAACGACGCCGGTAAGTTCAGGGTCGCGGCGGAGCACCACCAGGACTACCTCGAGAAGAACCCGGGCGGTTACACCTGCCACTTCGTTCGGGGCGAGTAGGAAACCACGGGTGACGGCTGATCCGGGAAAATCCGAGCAATCACACCGACGGGTGACGAGGCGGGTCTCCCGTCGTCATCAGCTCGGCAGCTTCTCCCAGTCGGATTTCGGGGCATCCTGGGCCAGAACCAGACCGCCGTTGGCGCCGACGAAGACCGGGTCCTTGACGACCTTGACCTTGCCGCCGCCGAACTGTTCCATGGCCTTTTCGAGGTACTGACCGAAGCCGGGCATCTTCGAGCATCGACCGGCCAGAATGATGTTTTTTCTGACCTGCTCCTGGTACTCGGACTCGACACCGGCGATGAGATCCAGCATGGCTTCGGCGACCGGCGGTCCGAGGCTCTCGCAGGCCTGCTTCATCTCCTCGGTGATGTCGATTTCGGACGGCTTGCCGCCGATGGGGACGGAGACCGTCACCGGCCCCGCCTCGTGGCTGATGAAGCTGTACTTCTCTTTCCAATCGCGGATGGTGTGGATCGACACGCTCATTCCCGGGTGGCGCTCGCCGAGAAGGGTGTAGAGCTGTTCGTCGACCCAGTCGCCGGCGTTGGTGAGGGTGCGCTGATCCTCCTCGGTTGGATACCGGCCCTTCATGACGCAGAAATCGGTGGTTCCGGCGCCGACATCGACCACCATGGCGTGAAGCAGCGCATCGAGTCCGTAGGCCACGGCAAACGGCTCGGAGACGATGATGAGACCATCGACGAGTCCTTTCATGGCCTCGCGAACGTGTTGCTTGTTGACCCGAAGCGCCTCGGCCGGAACCCCGAGCACCGCCCGGACCTTGCCGCCGTTCTTGCGGAACTCGGGGACCCCGGCGAGATCGAGCAGATGCGACAGGAGCTCTCGGATCGCCTGCTGGTCCTTATCCGAACCCTCCTTGAGCAGACCCCGCTCGAGAGGGCGATGGACCTCGAGCATGGTTCGATTGTCGACGGCATCCTGGCCGAAGAGCACGTCCTTCTTCAGGATCTTGCGGGCGACGGCGTCCACCGGCCACCCCACATAGCTGTCGACGACCTCGCGCACACCCGCCGAGGTCGCGATGGCGCTCTGCGAGGTTCCGAGGTCGATTCCGACGAGCAGGTGCTGGGCTTTTTCGGTCATGCAGATTCTCCCTTGTCTGTTTCGCTGAGCTCACGCGCGTACCCCTTGATCCCGGAGTACAGCGCCTCGGCAATGCTTTGTCGGTACCACGGGAAGCCCAACATTCGGGCCTCCCGATCGTTGGAAATGCACGCCACCTCGGCCAGTACCGCCGGCATCTCGGTGGCCACGAGAACCACGAACGGCGCCCGCATCACACCGCGATCGATCACGTCGGGATTCCGCATCTTGAGGGTGTCGAACAGTGATTGACTCACCCAATCAGCCATTCGCCGGCTCTCCTCGAGCCGGACCCCCGAGTAGATCCCATCGAGCAGCCTTCGGGTGTCGGCCACCGAAAAACCCGAGTCTCGGTTCTCGGCCGCCGCCAACTGCTTGAGAAACGGATCCACCGTCGATCCGGCGAAGTAGGTCTCGAACCCCCTCGCCTCACGGTTGGGCAGCCAGTTGACGTGGATGGAGACAAAGAGATCGGCATTGTTCTCGTTGGCGATCTCGGTACGCTCCTTGAGGGCGACGGTCTCATCTCCGTTTCGGGTCATCACGACGGTGAAGTCGTCCTCGAGCAGAGCCCGTAGGCGCTCGGCGATGTCCCAGGTGATCTCCTTCTCCAGGATCCCGTACTGGGGCAGCAGCGTTCCACTGTCCTTGCCGCCGTGCCCGGGATCGACCACGATGGTCCGGACCGCGAGGGGAATCACACCGCGCTCGATGGGCTGCGCCTGGTTTCCGTTGATGACGTCTGTGAGGCCGTCGAACCGATCCCCGGACTCCGTCACCGGCGGCGGCTTCACCACCGGTTCGAACACGGGCGCCGCGACCATGACGCCACTTCTGTCCGCCCTGGCATCAAGCCCCAGACCCAAGGTGAGGACGACACCGGCGACCACGACCAGCGACCCACCGGCCAGCAGCGCGCGCCGCCGCCTCTGAACCCGCTTCAAACGATCTTGGCGTTGGCGACGAATCGTGCCCCGCGGCTGGTTGTGGATCAGCTCGAGGTTCTCCGCGGCCATTCCCTCGAAGAGCCGCCGCCTGAGTCGTTGTCGGGCGCTCATGGAGAACCCCCGAGGCGGGGAAATCCCCACCCTCGAACCTCCTGCGGGAGGACGAGAAAGAGCCGGGGCGGCATACTCTCAATCGTAACACGCAACCGTTCAAGCAAAAAAATGGGCCCCCGCCGAAGCGGGGGCCCTGACAGATCAAATGATCTACTGGAACGTGACTACGGAATGGTGGAACTCCACATCATCGTGTCACCGCTCTCGAAACCGTCGCAGAAGACCGGCATCTCGAGCGGAACGAAGTCCGTCCAGGTGTTATTGGTCAGGTCGGGGTCGAAGAAGGTCGACGACACCGACGCGGTGTTGACGAGGTAGGGTGCGGTCGCTCCGGCGTCGATGACGCCCGTGACCGTGTACTCCACCATGTCACCCATCGGCAGGACCACCGGATCCATGATGTCACCCATTCCGCTTGCCGTGCAGCTCGCGGCGCCGGTGGCGGCGCAGGTCCAGGTCACACCCGTGAGGTCAACCGGGAAGAGATCTTCCACGGTCGCACTCGGGATGTCCGTCGGACCGGCATTGCCCACCTTGATGGTGTAGGTGACGGTGTCTCCCGGCAGGTAGAAGCAACTGCCGCTCGTCTTGACGACCCACAGGTCACCCGAGGTGACGATCGGGTCGCTGTCGGTTGCGGTGTTGTTCGCCGGGTCGATCTCGATGTTTTCCGGCGGCAGGATCACCGTCGCGGTGTTGGTGAGAGTCGTTCCGGCGCCGACAAAGCCGGACGCCATGTAGACCACCTGGCCCATGACCGGAAGGTCGACCATGTCGACAATGTCACCGGCGCCGCTGGCGGAGCAGACGCCGCCGCCCGTGCCGGTGCAGGTCCAGGTCACGCCGGTGAATTCCGGCGGGAAGAAGTCCTCGACCATCGCGCCAACGACATCGTTGGGGCCGATGTTGTCGACCGTGATGGTGTAGGTAACGGGATCACCGGGGCTGACCTCGACGACGCCGTTGTCCTTGGTGATGGCGAGATCCGCGCACAGGGCGCAGGTCGTGGTGACGTTGCGGTCGGAAATCCCGGAGTAGGTGAAGCTGCCCACCGAGCCGGAGATCTTGTAGACCTCACCGAGCAAGGTCGACGCAGCAGTCCGGTAGTAGCCGCCGGTGGCGATCGGACCACCATCGACCCACCCCCCGGCTCCGGTGTCGAAGTACCACGCCTGGTCGCTCACCGCGCCGCCGGCGATGATGCCGGAGATCATCCACATCTGGTCGCCGTTGAGGTTTGCATAGCCCATCGCCCACCAGTCGAGCCCACCGGGCAGGGCGCCCATGTCGGCGTTCGTTGGGTTCCAGGCGCCGAGCGTGAAGTCGTAGCACTGGGTGTCGGCATAGGCGACGCTGGCGGCGTCGACTCCTCCGGCCACACAGAGAAGATCGTGGCCGTCGGACGGGCGATTGAAGGCGAAGGCGGCATGGAAAGCACGCGGACCCGTGAAGTCGGGCAGCGGCGCCATCCAGGCGTTGGCGATCGGATCGTAGACGTTGACCGTCGCCAGATCGCCGCCTCCGGGAATCGTCGCACCACCTGTCATGTAGCAGTAACCGTCGGCGGGGTTATAGACCCAAGCGGGGGCCCAGATGCCGCCCGTCGCCGGTGGTGTTCCCGTCGGCGCTTCGTTGGTCCACACACCCGAGTCCATGTTGTACGACCAAAGGCCCGTGACGTCGAAACCGGGGGTTGTGCTGTCGGCGTAGACATAGGCCATGTTGCCGGCGAAGCAGCCCGAACGGCCGTAGTTGACGCCGAAGGGCGCCGGGGTTCCAACCACGGTCCAGCTGTCGGTGCCCACGTCGTAGGTGCGCACGTCGGCGTTGTCCCCGTAGCCGGTGACCGACCAGATCAGGCCGTTGTACTCACCGACGACGTTGTCCATCCGGCCGTTGTTGGGCTCGACCGCGATGGCCTCCCATCCGCCGCTGGAACCGATGGTCTTGTCGATGATCGAAACGTCCATGAATCCGTTGCCGTCGGCGGTGATCTCCACGAGCACGGGATCACCTCCACCGAGACACGCATCCGGCGTCAGTATGACGTCGAAGACGGCGGTCTCGAGATCGGGGATGGTCACATCCGGCGGGCCGTCGACGAAGGCGTTCATGGTCGGGTTGTCGTAGGTCAGAGTGAAGGTGCCGGCCGAGCCGGTGGCGTTGGCGATCGCGAAGGTGTGAATCTGCGGAACGCCGTTGCAGCCCAGGGCGACCTCCACGTCCGGCGACATGTACAAGCCGGGGGGCGGCAGGCAGGCCGCGATTCCGATGTCGTCGATGTACCAGCCGTCCGGACCCGGATCGGCGCAGCACACCTCGAGGTTGAAGTCGATGGTGATGGTCTGACCGGCCCACGGTGACAGATCGAACTCCTGGAAGGCCCAGAACCGCTGCTGGCCCGTCGGGAACTCGAACTCCAGATTGCCGTTGATCCAGATCTGACGGTAGTCGGCGGCCTCGTCGCCGTACCAGTCCCACCACTGCAGCGACACGGCGTAGCCGGGCAGGGTGAAGGGCACGTCGACAGTGAAGCTCAGGATGTGGTTGCCGATGGTGTCATCGGCATCGTCGTCGAGGTTGGTACCCCAGACGTTGACGCCGCTGTGGGCGCCCTGGGCGACCAGATCCGGCGGGTATGTCGGAACACCCCACTCCCACTCGCCCTGGACGGGAACCAATCCGGCGTCATCGGCTTCGAGGTCGGTGAAGAACGGGACCGCGTCATACACGAAGAACGACGCCTCGACCAACACCGGGCCGCTGATCAGGTCCGGGTCGTCGATGACTCCGACGTTCAACAACGGGGCGCCGCAGGGCGCGACCCCGGGTTCGAGCATGACGTCAAAGGTCACGAACTCGGAGGTGCCCATCGCCACGTAACCGCCCCAGGTGATCTCGGCCGCCCCACCGTCATAGCCGCAGGAGCCGCTGGAGCAGAACAGGCCGCCCGCAAAGACGGTGCCCGCCGGGATCGGATCCACCAAGGTTGCCGCCGTCGCGTCTGCGGTGCCGGTGTTGACGATTTCGATCGTGTAGCTCACGATCTCGCCCGGCACCGCGGCGCCGGGGCTCGCGCTCTTGGTCGAGCCCGCCAAGACGGGCGATGCCGGCAACGGCGTGTACGCGTGGCAGGCTTGGACCAGGGTCGGATCAACCGTGTTGCAGGTGTAGGTCAGACCGTAGTCCAACGCCGCGTTGTCGCCCTCGATGCCGAGGGTGGCGCTCAGACCTTGTTCGACACCCGGGTCAAGGTACTGCGTGACGATCGAACCGTCATCGAAGATGATCGCCTGCCAGGTGCCGGCGATGGCGCAGGTCGCTCCGCCCGGGTAGTGGCAGAAATCGTCGTAGAGCACGACCATGCAGGCTCCGGGGTATCCCCCCCACGGGCAGGTGCCGGCCGCGAAGGTCTGGTAGTAGACCGGATCGTTGGTGTCACCCGGGTCGAGGTCGTCCCACATGATGGCGATGACGTTGTTCGGCGCCGAGCTGTTGGGGAGCGGGCACTGATTGCTCAGCGAGCTGACGTTGGCCCCGAACTCGATGTAACCGTTGCTCGACACGTAGAAATCGGTGTACGTCGCGCCGTAGAAATCAAAACTGAAACCGATCGGATATGGTCCGACGACGACGTCGTCGCCCAGGGGGTCGGTCGGCGTTCCGGTGGCGGTGATGTCGACCCAGGCGTAGGTGCACAGCGAGCCCAACATCAGGCCCCCGTCAGGTCCGGGCCAGGCGGAACGGCCGGAAACTTCGCAGGCGTCCCCCTCCCCGAAGCTCGATGAGTCGACTCCGAGCTCGGCCCTCCATTTCGTCGCCCCCACGGGTGCGACGAGCAACGAGACGACAGCGATCAAAACAGCGACTCTGACAATTCTGACTCTCATGCTTTGTTCCTCCCATTCCCTTTGTTCAACGTACGACCCCTTCTGGGCGGCTCGCAAGCCGACACCACCCATTTGGGGCACAGGCCTGGCAACCCCAGGAACCCCCTCTCTGAGTAAGAATCCCTACCGCGCTCATGCGGCGGGTTCGAAGACCGATGTTCGACAACTCAATTGCTCTGATGGTCGTACCGACATGGCCATTTGTCAAGACCCGATTGAACCGCACCACCTTTCTGTGTGGCGATTCCGGAACTCGGAATCGGTCGAGCGCCATCCGCAGCACTCTTCCCGACCGCATATCGGTGATCTCCAGACAGGGGAACCTTCCAGACCGGGGAAACACAGACTGAAGAGTGGCGCGGATCACCTGAATCCGGGCATCGGCGGGAGACAATGAGAAGGTGATGACCCGTCGAACTCCCTGGGCCGCGTGCTGGATGGCGCTTGCGGTGATCGCGACATCAGCGCATTGGTCCGGCGCCCAGCAGATCTGCCCGGCCGGATCGTCCACCGGCCCGGTCCGAGCGCCGGTCTTCGTCACCAACCTCTCCGGTCAGACGAGCTGGTTCGCATCGCCGGTCGTCCATGATCTGGATGGTGACGGCGCCAACGAGCTGGTGTCGGCCTACTACGACGTCTATGTCTTCGGCAGCGACGGATCGCTTCTCCACCGCGCCCAGAACGGTGACGGCCGGGTGTACGCGCCGCATGTGGTCGCCGATCTCGATGGTGACGGCACCACCGAAGTCGTGGCCGGCCGCGGCCACCAGGTCTGGGCCTGGGAGTGGAACGGCACGGCGCTGGTCGTCAAGAGCGGCTGGCCGGCCGACACCACCACCGCCGGCAACTCGCCCGAGATCCGCGGCATGGCGAGCGGCGACCTCGACGGTGACGGAACGATCGAGATCGTGGTCTCCACGACCCAGACCGCCGATACATCCGTCGGCGGGGCCCAGATCTTTGTCTTCGACGCCGACGGAAATCACTTCCAACCCGTGGGCGGTCACAGCCCGGCCTGGCCGCGCTACAACAACCTCTCCGGCCCCGGAAACGACGCCGACCGCAACGGAATGGGCCACAGCGGTTTCGGCTGCTTCGGACTCAACGTCGCTGTGGGCAACATCGATGACGACGCCGAGCTCGAGGTCATCGCCACCTACGACAATCACCACATCCAGGCCTTCGACCACGACGGGGTCGCCATCGACTCCTCGGACTACTACACCAACCGCAGCTCTCCGTGGGTCGGCAATCGATTGACCTGGGGTCAGTTCATCCGGTGGGCCGCTCCCGCGGTGGAGCACGACCACTACCACCTCCACACCGGAACATGGCCGAACCCGAGCTGGACCGAATGGCTCCAGTGGACGGCATCACCGCCTGCAGTGGCCGATCTCGACCTCGACGGCCGCAACGAGGTCATCGGCGTACCCAACGTGGAAAAGTACATTCCGTACGTGACCCAGGCCTACGCGGTGATGGTGCTCGAGGGATCGTATGGAGACGGCAGACGATCGGCCCGACGCAAAACGGGATGGGAGAACCTTCCCCGGGGGAGCGCACCAATCGATGTCGACGGCTGGTACCCACCCTCCGGGGTGCCGGCGACCACCATCGTCAACATCATGGGCGACGCCCGCCCCGAGATCGTGGTTTCGCTCAACGACGGCTATGTCTACGTCTTCAACGCCACCGGTCAGCGGATTTGGCGGAGATACACCCGCCACGGCCTCGCCATCTCGTTCAACTCGGAGGCAACGGTGGCCGATCTCAACCAGGACGGCTCACCGGAGATCCTGCTCGCCACCTTCGGCGATCCGGATGTCCACTCGTCGGGATATCTCATGATTCTCTCGGCAGCCAACGGAGCGATCCTCCATGACATTCCACTGCCCAACCCCGGCCACAACGGCAACGGCAACGGGGCGCCGGCCGCACCGGCGGTGGGCGACCTCGACGGCGACGGTCAACTCGAGGTCTTTGTCCAGACCTTCGATCACGGGCTCGATGTCTTCACGATCCCCGGATCGGCGCCCAACTGCGTCATGTGGCCGACCGCACGCGGCGGACCGGAACGATCGGGCCGGGCGCCCCTGCGATGGCGGGAAGGCATCTTCTTCGACGGTTTCGAGAGCGGCACCACCGGTGAGTGGTCGTAGACCCTGCCCTGAGGAACCTCGAGCTCCGAAACTCGACACCACCCGCGCGCGCCGGATGGCCGGGATTCTCCAACCTCCAACCGATGATCAAGACCGCGTATCATTGTTCGGATGATATTCGCGTCGTGGTGGTTCATTGTCCTGGTGGTCGCCGGTTCGGCCCTGCTCATCTGGAGCGCGCTCAGGCTTCGATTGGCGGCGGCCCAGCGGCGCGAGCGCGAGCTCAAGACCCTTGTCGAGCTTCGAACCCGAGAGCTCCGAAGCCTCGGTAGCCTGACCGAGAAAATCAACACCGCCGTCCGGCTCGAAGAGGTCCTCGAGTACGTCTGGGACTCCTTTCGCATGGTCGTGCCCTACAACCGCATCGGCTTTGCCGAGGTTCTCGCCGATAACAACGTCGTTCGTGCAGTCTGGGCCCGGAGTGATGCACCGCAGATCAAGATCGGTAAGGGCTACTCGGTGCCCATCGGTGCGACCAGCCTCGGGAGAATCCTCGAAACGGGCAAGCCGAGGATCATCGACGATCTTGAACTCTACCTCGAAGAAAACCCGCAGTCGGAATCGACTCGAGATGTGGTCGAAGAGGGAATGCGGTCAAGCATGACGGTGCCCCTCGAAGCCATGGGACACAAGATCGGATTTCTCTTTTTTTCCAGCCAAACTCCCCACGTCTACACCAAAAAACACGCCCGCCTGCTCGCGAGGATCTCCGGCCAGCTCTCGCTCGCCATCGAAAAGTGCCGACTCTATGACAGCCTCCTGGAAACGACCCGGCAGCTCGAGGACGCGAATGTGCGTCTCGAGAAGGCAGCGTCCACCGACGGCCTCACCAATGTCGCCAACCGGCGTGTGTTCGACGAACGCCTCGAAATCGAGTGGCGCCGATGCCGGCGGAGCGACCAACCGCTGTCGCTCTTGATGATCGACATCGATCACTTCAAACGTTTCAACGATCTTCACGGTCACGTCGCCGGCGACGAGTGTCTGCGGGCGGTTGCAGGAACGCTGTCGAACACCATCTCACGCGCTGCGGATCTGGTCGCGCGGTATGGCGGAGAGGAGTTCGGCGCCATCCTGCCCGATACCTCCCAGAAGCGCGCCAACCGTCTGGCCGAGGACCTGAGACGACAGATCGAGGAGTTGCGGTTCGACAACATCTCGCCAACGGCAAGGATCACCATCAGCATCGGTGTCGCCACCGAGGTGCCGGGAGAGGGCGGCTCTGCGGAAGATCTCATCCGGAGGGCCGATGCCAGCCTCTATTTTGCCAAGAACGAGGGCCGGAACCTCGTCCACACGAACCCGTACCTCAGGCTTCCCGACGAACTGACCGAACCCGACGCTTGACCTGAGGCGGCAGCGGCACCCGGCTTCGCGCGGAGCTTCGCTGTGACCAGGGCGGCAGAGGCAGAGGCAGAGGTGGGCTTTCAGCCTGCCAATCAGACTCGCGCCATTCGCCTGCCCAACCCAGATCTGAAACCTTTTCATGATTTCAACGTGATATCATAGTGACATCATTCTAGGAGGTTCCCAATGGTCGCCGAAAAAACCTACAACCCCATCTCAGGCTGGTTCCCACTCATCATGACCATCGCTCTCTTCATTGCAGGACCGCTTCTCTTCATCAGCGGGGCCATCGGGCTCGGGTACCCCGGTGGCGCCGGATTCGTGCTGAGGATGATTCTCGGGGTCGTCCTCTTTGCCACGGCATTCATCTCGCTCTTCGGTTTCATGGCCATCGCACCCAACCAGGCGCGGGCGCTCCTGCTCTTCGGTGCGTACAAGGGCTCGGTCCTCAAATCCGGTTTCTTCTGGGTCAACCCGTTCTTCTCGAAAAAAAGGATCTCGCTCAGAGTCAGGAATTTCGAAACCGGATCGACCCACACCCCCGAGCAGAAGAGTGCCGAGGGTAAGGTGGTCCAGAAGGCCACCCGCACCTCGGGACGGCCCTCGAAGGTCAACGACCGCGATGGGAACCCCATCGAAATCTCGGCGGTGGTGGTCTGGCGGGTGGTCAACACCGCCGAGGCGCTCTTCGAGGTGGACGATTTCGAGGACTTCGTCCAGGTCCAGAGCGAGTCCGCACTGCGCAACCTGGCAAGCCGCCACCCCTACGACAGCCACGACCACGAGGTCTCTCTGCGCGGCAATCCGGACGATGTCTGCGACCAGCTCGAAACCGACATCCAGGAGCGGCTGGACAAAGCCGGCGTCAACGTCATCGAGGCCCGGATCAGCCACCTCGCCTACGCACCGGAGATCGCGGCCGCCATGCTCCAGCGCCAGCAGGCCCAGGCCGTCGTCGCCGCACGGACCAAGATCGTCGAGGGCGCCGTCGGGATGGTGGAGATGGCCCTCGACCAGCTCGCCGAGCAGCACATCGTCGAGCTCGATGACGAGCGACGCGCCGCCATGGTGTCCAATCTCCTGGTGGTGTTGTGCAGCGACCGTCACACCCAGCCGGTGGTGAACACCGGTTCTCTCTACACCTGAGATGGGTACCGAGCTTGAGTAAACGCGAGGCCTTTCTCATGCGGGTCGATCCCGAGGTCCTCGACGCCATCCGGCGCTGGGCCCGGGACGACCTGCGCAGCGTCAACGCCCAGGTGGAGTTCCTCCTCCGCCGGGCGTTGATGAGCGAGGGCCGTCTGCCGAAGGGCACGGGAAAACCGTCCGGCAATCAGACGGCCGGTGCTGAAGACAAGCATTCGTGATTCCGGTCACCGCTCGACGGCACGGTGTCGCACACGATGAAACGAGGGTCATCAATGCAGAAATCTTCCATCCTGTCGATGTTTCTCATCGCCGCCGGGTTCCCGTGTGCGGCCCAGAACACCGTCACGTGGGACGATGTCGAGGCCTACGGCAACTTCCACGCCGCCGGGGTCGTGCTCACCGTCACCGGCGATGGCGATCTCGACGCCTCGGCGAGCCTTGAGCTGAGTTCGCCGGGGTCACCGGTCTTCACCCCCGCTCACCCCCTGGTCCGCATCGACGCCACCCACTTCGTGGGAAGCCTCTTCGGGCTCGAGCCAAGCTCGGCCTACGATGCACGGGTGACGCTCACGGACCCCGACGGCGTCACCGGCACCTCCCAGGAGGTGCTCATTGTCACCACCCGTCCCGACACCTTTCCCGAGCCGTCGTTGCGCACGCTTTACGTCTCCACCACAGGGAGCGACCTCGGACCCGGAACCGATCCCCTCGCCCCGCTGCGCACCATCCAACGCGCCGCCGATCTCTCTCAGCCGGGCGATCTGATCTCCATCGAACCCGGGGTCTACCACGAGTCGGTGGACGTCTCCACCTCGGGCACCGCGGCCCAGCCCATCGTCTTCCGCGGCTCGGGTACCGGGGTCGTCCTCGACGGCGCCGATCCGGCGGTCCTCGCCGGTGTGAGCTGGACCGCCGCCGGCAGCGGCGTCCACACGAGGGTCCTCGGTTTCTCCACCGGCCACGTGGTGACCGACCAGGGGAGGCTCTATCGCTACGACACCCTGGCCGATCTTCAGATTCTCGGCGCGGGCGCCCCGGGCGGCTTCCACTTCGACGGCACGACCCTTGCGGTCAAGATGGCCGACGGAAGCACCCCCGCCGCACGGGAGATGTACGTCGCCCGGCACGAGGACGGCTTTTATCTCAACGGCCGCAGCCACGTCCGCATCGAGAACCTCGAGATCCGGCACTTCGGCTCGGGCTCCTACGGCAAGGGGGTCTACCTGCGATTTTCGTCGGACTGCGCGGTCAGATCGTCGAGGATCCACGAGATCGGCTCGGCCGGGGTCTGGATCAAGGGCGGCGAGCGCAACACGGTGGAGGGCAACGAGTTTTGGGACACCTCGATCTTCGACTGGCCGTGGCCCTTCACCAAGGGCTCGAGCGCCGAGAACAACGCCGTCGCCCTTACCGACAACCCCGGCCGCGGCAACGTCATCCGGCGCAACACCATCCTGGGGTTTTTCAACGGGATGGGCCCATGCGGTTCTTCGCCGCCGCCCACCGGATTCACCACCGAAACCGACATCTACGACAACGTCTTCTCGGAGCACACCGACGATGCCATCGAGCCCGAGGGCTACTGCTCGAACGTTCGCATCTGGGGCAACCACATCGAGGACAGCCACATGGCCTTCGCCGTGGCGCCCGCGGCCCCGGGACCGACGTGGCTCGTCCGAAACGTGGCCTACAATTTTGGCAACACGAGAACCAGCCAGACCGACGGCTACACCGCCAGCGCGCTGAAGATCAACAGCGGCTACCCAACCCCGATCGGTCCGCTGATGCTCTACCACAACACCTTTCTCACCGAGGCGCCGGGAACCGATGCCCTCGCCCTCCTCAACCCCGGCGAAAGCACCTACATCCTCGGCCGTAACAACGTCTTCGCCGGCACCCAGTACGCGCTCTACAAAGTCAACCCCGTCGCGCTCGACCTGGACTGGAACGACTATCACACCACCGACCCCGCCCGCTTCGTCAAGTGGGAGGGCACCAACTACGACGACCTCGCGGCACTGAACGCAGCCACCGGACAGGAGCCCCACGGCCTCGCCGCTCCGCCCCTCCTGGAGAACCCCTCGGGCGGCAATTTCACCCCCGGCGCCGGGAGCCCGCTGATCGACCGCGGCCTCGTCATCGCGGGCATCAACGACGCCTTCGAGGGCGCCGCGCCGGACATCGGCGCGGTCGAGTACGGTACTCCCCTCTTTGCCGACGGCTTCGAGTCGGGGGACGTCTCCGCCTGGAGTGCCTCGATCCCGTGAACAACTGGAGTCCGACCCGCGCTATCCTCGTGTCGAGGAGGACGGCCCATGCCGGATGACAGACAGCGCGTCGTGGTCCTCGGGGCCAGCAGCAACCCGGAACGCACCTCGAACCTGGCCGTCAAACGGCTGTTGGAGAACCGCCACGAGGTGATCCCGGTTCATCCAACGTTGGATCGGCTCGAGGGTCTCGAGGTGGCGCCGGACCTGCGCTCGGTCGACGGGCGGGTGGACACTCTCACCGTCTACGTCTCCCCCGAGATCTCATCGACACTGACCGACGCGATCCTCGAGATCTCACCCGGAAGGGTGATCTTCAACCCCGGTGCCGAGAACCCGGAGCTCGAGGCGGCCTTGCACGCCGCGGGGATCGAGACCCTCCAGGCGTGCACCATCGTGCTGCTCACGACCGGTCAGTTCTGAAGCTCGTCACGAAGGTGGCCCGAGGGTCCACGCAGGCGGTCGATCTCGGTTCGGGTCCGGGCCATGAGGTCCACCCGGCTCGAGACTCCGAGGCCGTCGGTGGGGATCGGCCTGCCGATGCGGACGGTGACCGGTTGCGGGCGGACGACCCCCTCACCGGGAGGCAGTACCATCCGCGGCCCCTCCAGACCGACGGGAAGGATGGGCAGCCCGGCCTTGAGAGCCACGAGAAACCCTCCCCGAGCGAAGGGCAGCAACCGGCCATCGGTGGTCCAGGTCTCCTCGGGGAAGACGAGCGGCGACCCGCCGCGGGCCACCTCTTCGAGGGTCTCGGCAAGGGTGGCTGCCGCAGTGCTGCGGTCCTCGCGATCCACCGGGATGAACCCGGCGCTGGTCATGGCCCAGCCGAGAAACGGGACCCTGAAAAGACTCTTCTTGGCGAGAAACCGAAGCTCCACTGAAGGTGGCAGTGCGGTCAGCAGCACCACGATGTCCAGACTCGATTCGTGGTTGGCCATCATCACGTAGCGCTGTTCGGCAGCCAGGTGATCAAGCCCCTCGACCTCGACCGGCACCCCGGCAATCCGCAGACACAATCGACCCCACAGATGCGTCACCCGGGCGGCCGCACGCTGCGACACGAGACCGACCACCACCGCCGCAGTCCCGAGAACGGCGGTGACGATACCGACTCCGATCTTGATGACCAGCGTCCGAAGTGGACCCAACCGATTTCCGCCCATCGGTCCGAACCTCGCAGTCTGTGGTCGCCAATTGTACCGCCCACGTCCGGGCTTCGTTCGAAGCTTCGCCCTGGCGCGGCCCGCGGGCGCTTCCAAGACCGGACGCATTCTCGTAGCGCCCACTTCCCAGTGGGCATCAACTATCTCCGGTTCTTGATCTTCAGCGCCTGGCGGATCATCTTGCCGAAGCCGCGTTCCCGTGCCCGGATCTCGTGCTTCCTCGACGGATCGAGCCGCTCCTCGAGGTGCTCGGCCTCGCGTTGTAAACGGTGGTAGCTGTCGAGCCGTCGGCGATCGATTTCGCCCTCGTCTACCGCTTCGATCACCGCACAACCGGGCTCGGCCTCGTGCCGGCAATCCGAAAAACGGCAGCAATCGGCTCTCGCCTCGATCTCGGGAAAGGCCGAATCGACGGCCTCGGCGCCCAGCCAGAGCCCGAGCTCGCGGATCCCCGGCGTGTCGATCAGACATCCACCCGACGGCAAGACCACCAGCTCACGGTGGGTTGTCGTGTGACGGCCCTTGGCGTCTCCTTCGCGGACGTGGGAGATCGCCAGACGCTCCTCGCCGAGCAAACGGTTTGCGAGAGTGGATTTGCCCACTCCCGAGGGCCCGAGAAGGACGGCGGTCGCGCCGGGCGGCAGGTGCTCGAGCAGCTCATTCACCCCGCTCCCATCGACCGCCGAAAGGGCCACGATCTCCGAGTACGGCGCGCCTTCCCGGGCCCTTTCGGCCGCCGATTCCGGATCGTCACAGAGATCGGTCTTCGTCACCACGACCACCGGCGTCGCGCCGGCATCCCAGGCGAGGGCGACGGCGCGCTCGATCCTTCGCGGATTGGGCCCGCGCTCGACGGACTCCACGATGAAGACCACATCAACATTGGCGGCCACGGCCTGCTCATGATCGGCCGAGCCGGGTCGCCGTCGCGACAGCACCCCGACCCGGGGCAGAATGGCGCGGACGACCGCTGTGTCCGTTTCGCGATCAAGAACGACCCAATCGCCCACCGCCGGCGGACCCGGCTCCCCGCCGGAGTCGAGAACACCCGCCGCAACCGCCGTGACGGTCTCCGTGGCGTTCTGAACGGTCGCCGAGCCGCGATCGACACGAACGACTCGTGCGGGGATGTGATTGTCGTTTCGATACTGATTGAAGAGAGAATCGAACCGGTCATTCCAACCGAAATCACTGAGCTTCACAGTCTGTCTCCTGTTGTTCCGGGCATGCGACAGCACGCCCTCGTCCACGTGGGTTTCGTGGGATTGAACTGTCGGGGTGGTCCGGCAGGCGTTGGAACCCGCATCGAATCGCCCCTCAGGCGGCAGACACAGCGGTCGAAATCTTCATGCGGGTGGGATGGTAGCACGGGTCGGCAGAAGCTGGCTGGAAGCCTGCTCCACAAAGGAGCGCGGGACATGCTGTGGAGCAGCCATCCCGCCCGCCTGGTGTCGCGACATCCGGGTTGCACACCACCACGAGAGGCGGAACGCAGGCCGGAAGCCTGCTCCACAAAGGAGCGAGAGATGTTTTGTGGAGCAGCCATCCTGCCCGCCTGGTGTCGCGACATCCGGGTTGCACACCACCACGAGAGGCGGAACGCAGGCCGGAAGCCTGCTCCACAACGGAGCGACGGACGCGTTGTGGAGCAGGCTTCCAGCCTGCTCTTCCGGTCCGGCGGTACAATGCGGGTCTCGATGATCGAGCGACGGTCGGAAAGCGATGCTCGCGTCTCAGGACTTACGATGAGCGGGAGCGAGAGCGAGAGCGAAGAGAGGGTAAGCAATGGCAACCGAAGAACAGAAGGTGATCTTCTCGATGGTGCGGGTCTCGAAGACCCACGGACAGAAGCAGGTGCTGCGCGACATCTCGTTGGGTTTTTTCTACGGCGCCAAGATCGGTGTCCTAGGGCTCAACGGAGCGGGAAAGTCCACCCTGCTCAGGATCATGGCCGGGACCGAGGAATCCTCGAACGGCGAGGTGGTGCGGGCACCCGGCTACACCGTCGGGATGCTCGAGCAGGAGCCCGAGCTCGAGGCCGGGAAAACGGTGCTGCAGATCGTCGAGGAGGGCGCTCGCGAGGCAACGGCTCTGCTCGCCGAGTACGACGAGCTTGCCGACCGCTTCTCCGAACCGATGGATGACGAAGAGATGCAGAAGGTGCTCGACCGCCAGGCCGAGGTCCAGGACAAGATCGAGGCCATGGGTGCGTGGGAGCTCGACTCACGGCTCGAGCTCGCCATGGATGCATTGCGCTGCCCTCCGCCGGAAACGGTGGTCGATGTGCTTTCCGGTGGTGAGCGCCGGCGGGTCGCGCTCTGTCGCCTCCTCATCCAACAGCCCGATATTCTGCTCCTCGACGAGCCCACCAACCACCTCGACGCGCTCTCGGTGGGGTGGCTCGAACGTCACCTCAAGGACTATCAGGGAACCGTCATCGCGGTGACCCACGATCGCTACTTCCTCGACAACGTGGCCGGTTGGATCCTCGAGCTCGACCGCGGCCACGGGATCCCCTGGAAGGGCAACTACTCATCCTGGCTCGAGCAGAAAGAGGAGCGGCTTCGGCAGCAGGAACGCAGTGAAGGAAAGCGGCAGAAAACCCTCAAGCACGAGCTCGAGTGGATCCGGATGGCGCCCCGTGCTCGCCACGCCAAGGGCAAGGCGAGGGTCAACGCCTACCAGGAGTTGCTGTCGCAGGAGCCCGAGACGCTGGCGCGGGATCTCGAGATCTTCATCCCCCACGGCCCGCGGCTCGGTGATGTCGTCATCGAGGCCGATGGGCTCAGCAAGGGCCATGGCGACCGGCTGCTCTTCGATGACCTCGGCTTCTCGATCCCACCTGGCGCCATCGTCGGGATCATCGGCGGCAACGGCGCCGGAAAGACCACCCTCTTCGAGCTCATCACCGGCGACCAGCAACCCGACTCGGGCGCCCTCCGCCTGGGCGAAACCGTCAAGCTTGGCTATGTCGACCAGAGCCGCTCGACCCTGGACCCCGAGAAAACCGTCTGGGAGGTCATCTCCGACGGCTCGGAATCGGTGTGGTTGGGTCGCGTCGAGGTGAATTCGCGGGCCTATGTGGGCCGCTTCAACTTCACCGGATCGG
>JARFRM010000333.1 GCA_029287235.1 Thermoanaerobaculales bacterium | reverse complement strand
GGACGGCGGGCTTGTCCGCCCGATCGGCCGCCATGGAGTAGAAGGTGTAGCCGTCCACCTCGATCTGATAGGCCTTTTTGAGAACTTCACGAATATCGTCGTGCATGGATGCCTCCGGGTCCGGGGTCCGGGTCCGGGGGTGCCAGGTCAAACAAAGTTAACAATCTCGCCGGCTTGCGGGTCGGCCGTTTCAGGCAGAATCCGCGGCGAGTTTGTTAACTTTGTTTGACCTGGCACCCTCTCCCTCTCTTTCTGTGGTTCAGTCGATCGCAATGACACAACTCCTTCGACTCCGGTTACGGCGAGACCTCGAGGGTTTCGCGGTCAAGTGGTTCGGGTCGCAGAACCGCTTCCTCGATCGGCACCCACGCGATGGCGCCGGTGGGACAGAACGGCACGCAGCGCGGCTCACCGCCGCAGAGATCGCACTTCTGCACGCAGTTGTAGACCTCGTCCCACAACATGTCGCCGAAGGGACACGCCGCGACGCACATCCGACAAGAAATACAACGCGACCTGATCATCCCGATAGCTCCGGTGTTCTCATTGCGCGCCAGGGCACGCGTCGGGCACACCGTGACGCAGGCCGCGTCGTCGCACTGGAAACAGACCACGGGGGTCCCGAGCTCGGGGCCCCGGCGGTGGATGTTGATCCTGGTCTTGGACGGCCGGCCCTCGCTGCCGTGGGCAAAGGCGCAGGCCAGCTCGCACTTGCCGCAGGCGATGCAGCGCTCCACCGAAACTTTGTAGATCATCTTCATGCTTCGTCCCACTCCCTCACCCTCTCCCTCTCCCTCTCCCTTGCATCACCCTCCCGATCCCTTCAGGGAGAGGGAGGGGGAGAAGGAGAGGGAGAGGAAGTGATCCGGTCATTTCACCACCTGCAACTTCTCGAACGTCTTCGCGATCTCCAACCGCTTGCTTCTGTCAGAGGTCTCGAAATAGCTCTTGGGAACCCCACTCCGGGCGGCGAAGTGTTCGGCCTGAGCCCTGGTGATCACCGCCTCACCGGTCTTCGGGTCCCGGAGCATCTCGAACTCCTTGCCCCAGATGGTTCGCCGGATGTTGGAATTGGTGAATTTGATGTGATCGGTCGGACAGATCTCGGCGCAGGCGAGACATCCGATGCAGTCCGGCGGCGGCTCGTTGAACGGCGGTGCGATCTCACGCCCCCACCCACGGGCTGTGCTGGCGATGGCCGAGACCCCGATATGATCGCAGACCCGGGTGCACAGCCCGCAGAGAATGCAGTCGGTGGGCTCGGGGTTGAGCTCATAGCTGGTCTCCTCGATGCCATGCTCACGGGCAAGCTGCTGGATCAGCGGGGTTTCGGGGCAACGGGCCAGCAGGAGATCGAGCACAACTCTCCGTGTGGCCAGGACCCGCTCGGAATCGGTGATGACGGTCATCCCCTCCTCCACCGGGTGGTTGCACGCCGTGACCATCTTGAACCAGTCGTCGTCCCACCTGGCCAGCGACATGTCGACCACGCAGAGCCGGCATCCGCCCCATGGTTCGAGCCCGTCGAAGTTGCACAGGGTGGGTACTTCGACTTCCGCCGCACGACAGGCCTCGAGGAGGTACACATCCTCCGCCACGGTGACCTTGCGGCCATTGACCTTGAGCGTCGGCATCACACCACCTCCTTCGCGGCCAGCTCCACCTTGGGGAAGGTACGGATCGAATCGGTGGGACAGACATCGAGACAGGCGCCGCATGAGATGCAGGCCTCGTGATCGATGACATGGAGCTCCTTCTTCTCTCCCGCGATGCAGTCGGTGGGACAGACCTTGGTGCAGGCGTGACAGCCGTCGCAATCGGGCATGATTTCAAATGCGGTCAGATCGCGGCAGATCCCCGCAGGACAGGCATGGTCGACGATGTGAGCCTCATACTCGGAACGGAAGTACTTGAGCGTCGAGAGCACCGGATTCGGCGCCGACTTGCCGAGCTCGCAGAGACTGCCGAGCTGCATCCCCGCAGCCAGGGTCTCGATCCGCTCGATGTCGCCAACGTTGCCCCGACCCTCGATGAGGGCGTCGTAGATGGCGAGCATCTGCTTGAGGCCCTCGCGGCAGGGAACGCACTTGCCGCAGCTCTCCTCGGTGAGAAACGCCAGGAAGTACCGCGCCACGTCGACCATGCAGGTGCGGTCGTCCATGACGATCATCCCGCCGGAGCCCATCATGGAGCCGGCCTCGGTGAGCTTTTCGTAGTCCACCGGGAGGTCGAGCAGTTCCTCGGGGATACAGCCCCCCGAGGGCCCACCGGTCTGAACCGCCTTGAAGGGCCGGTCCTTGAGGACACCACCACCGATGTCGTAGATGATGTGCCGCAGGGTGGTGCCCATGGGCAGCTCGATGAGACCCGTGTTCTTGACCTTACCCACCAACGAGAAGGCCTTGGTGCCCTTGGACTTCTCGGTGCCCATGGAGGCGAACCAGGCGCCTCCGTTGGCGATGATGGCGCCGATCCCGGCCCAGGTCTCGACGTTGTTGAGCACCGTCGGCAGGTCGAAGAGGCCCTTTTCGGTGGAGTGAACATACTTGGCTCGCGGCTCTCCGGTCTGACCGGCGAGGGAGCGCATGAGCGCCGAGGACTCGCCGCAGACAAAGGCGCCGCCGCCGCGGGAGATCTGGATTTCGAAGTCAAAACCCGACCCCATGATGTTCTCGCCGAGCAGCCCGTGCTTGCGGGCCTCGGTGATGGCCAACTGGAGGTGGACCACCGCCAGCGGGTACTCGTCGCGAACATAGATCCAGCCCTCGTGGGACCCCAGGGCATAAGCGCCGATGATCATCCCTTCGAGAACCGAGTGGGGATCGCCCTCCATGATGGAGCGGTCCTTGAATGCGCCGGGATCACCCTCATCGCCGTTGCACAGGACAAAGCGCCGATCTCCCGGCGCCGCCTTGCACGAGCGCCACTTGCGCGCAGTGTTGAACCCCGCGCCGCCACGGCCACGCTGCCCCGAGAGCTCCACTTCGTCGAGGACCTCGTCCGGGGTCATTTCGAAGAGGGCCTTGGCGAGACCCGCGTAGGCGTCGTGGGCGATGGCGTCCATGAGATCCGTGGGATCGATGCGGCCGATGTTGCGCATGGCCACCCGGACCTGGTTCTTGTAAAACGGGATCTCCTCATACGCGGGGATCCGTTTCTTGTCCACCGGGTTCTTGTAGAGAAGACCCGGAATGATGGTCTCGCCGATGATGGTCTTCTCGACGATCTCCGGCACCCTCTTGGCCTTGACCTTGGTATAGAGCAGACCCTCGGGGAGAAACGCCACCAACGGGCCGCGCTCACAGAAGCCGTGGCACCCGGTGGACTTGACCCCATAGCCGACCTCGACATCGAGACCGCGTTCGGTGATCTCGTGGACAAAAGCCTCCGCCACTTCTTTGGCGCCGGTGGCCAGACACCCGGTTCCGCAGCAGACGAGGATCTTCTTCGGTTGGGCCTCGTCGCGCTTGCCGGCCTCGGCCTGGAGGGTCTTGAACTGGTCGAAGGACTCAATCCTCATCTTCGCCCCCTCCCGCCAGGTATTTCTCCATCCGCGCCGGTTTGGCGCTTCCCCAGTACTTCTCACCGACGATCATCACCGGCGCCATGGCGCAGGCGCCGACGCAGTTGACGGTCTTGACGGTGAATTGAAGGTCCTCGGTTGTCTCCTCCGCGCCGATCCCGAGCTTGCGCTCGAGCTCCTCCACGAGTTGGCCCGCACCGCGAATGTGGCAGGCGGTGCCCATGCAGACCTTGATGATGGTTTCGCCTTGGGGCTCGAGGGAAAAGGCCTTGTAGAAGGTCGACACCGAGAAGACCTTGGCCAAGGGCACGTCGAGCACCATCGCCACCCGCACCAGCACGTCACACGGAAGGTAGTTGTATGCCCGGTGGACGTCCTGGAGCACCTGGATCAACGAGGGCTCCTCGTGCGGATAGCTGGCGAGGATCTCCTCGGTCTTTGAAAGATCGACACACGGTTGTTCGGCCATGCGCCCCCCTTTAAACTCCGACCGCGCACGCCGCGCCGATTTCGTGGCCGCGATGGAGCGCTGTGATGTTGATTTCGATCACGCCCGGTTTGGCGGCAAAGGTCTCGCGCACCACCTCGACAACCTCTTCGAGGGAGACCGCCTCGGTGGCACCGAGATAGACCCCGAGAGCCACCATGTTCGCACCCCTGCGGTTGCCGAGCTCGTTGGCGATCTGGTTGGCGGGGAACTCGATGACCGTCAGATCATCTCTCGCCGCCTTGCGATTGATCAGCGAGCTGTTGATGAGCAGCAGTCCACCGGGTCGGACATCGGGTTCGAACTTGTCCAGCGACGGCAGATTCATGGCGACCACGGCCCGCGGCGATCGGATCACCGGCGAACCCACCGGCCGGTCCGAGATCACCACCGTACAGTTGGCGGTCCCTCCCCGCATCTCGGGGCCGTAGGAGGGCAGCCAGGAAACTTCTTTGCCCTCGTGCATCCCCGCATAGGCGAGGATCTTGCCGATGAGCAGAATTCCCTGCCCTCCGAATCCGGCCATGATGACGTCGTTCTGCATGCCGGTCCTACCTTTCCAGCGGCATCGATTCGCGGCTGCCGCTCTCGGGTGTCTTGAAGACACCGAGGGGGTAGTAGGGAAGCATGTTCTTCTCGAGCCACTCGGTGGCTTCTGCGGGCGGAATGCCCCAGTTGGTCGGGCAGGTGGAGAGGATCTCCACCAACGAGAAACAACGTCCTTCAACCTGGTAGGTGAACGCTTGGCGCAGCATCTCCTTGGTGTTGACCGACAACAGCGGGGTGTGTACCGAGGTCCGCGCCACGAACGCCGGCGTCCGCAATGTGGACAGCATCTCTGAGACTCGGATGGGGTGACCGGAGAGATCGACGTCACGACCGAGAGGGCAGGTCGTGGCCACCTGACCCGGCATCGTGGTGGGCGCCATCTGACCGCCGGTCATCCCGTAGATGGCGTTGTTGACGAAGACGACCGTCACCTTTTCCCCCCGGTTGGCGCAGTGGACGATCTCGGCCGTCCCGATGGAGGCGAGGTCACCATCACCCTGGTACGCAAAGACAACGAGATCCGGCCGCGCCCGTTTGATCCCCGTCGCCACCGCCGGCGCGCGGCCGTGGGAGGCTTCGTGAAAATCGGTTTCGAAATAGTTGTAGGCGAGCACCGAACAGCCCACAGGAGCCACCCCGACCGTTCGCTCCCTGACTCCGAGTTCATCGAGCACCTCGGCGATGAGCCGGTGGATCGTCCCATGGGTACAACCTGGACAGTAGTGGGTCGTGACGTCCCTGAGCGCCTGGGGCTTGGAAAACACGGTCTCAGGCATGGACCACCTCCTGTGACGAGCCTTCGGAAATCGCTTGGATCTTGTCCACAACCTCATCGGGTGAGACCAACATGCCGCCGGTCCGGTTGAGGAAATGAAGGGGTTTCGACCCTTCGATGGCGAGCCGGACATCTTCGATCATCTGGCCCATGGAGAGCTCGACGACCAACACCGCCTTGGCTTTCCGAGCCGCCTCGCGGACCGCCCGGTAGGGATATGGGAAGAGTGAGACGGGTCGGACCATCCCGACCTTGACTCCACGGTCCGCCAGCTCCTCGATGGCGGTGGAGCAGACCCGCGCCACCGTGCCGTATGCGACGACGAGTAGATCGTAGTCCGCGTCGAGACCGCTGGTTTCGAACCGGACCTCGTCCCGTTCCATCCGATCGTACTTCTCCTTGAGGTGGTAGTTGTGGCGCTCGAGCTCCTCGGGGTCGAGGAAGAGCGAGTTGATCACCGAACGAGGTTTGCTGCCGTCGTTTCCAGTGGCGGCCCAGTCCTTTGGCGGCAGCTCTTTGATGGGCTCCCGCCCTTCGGCGAACTCCACCGGTTCCATCATCTGCCCGATGAGTCCATCGCCCAGGATCAAGACCGGGTTGCGATAGTAATCCGCCAGATCAAAGGCGTCTTGGACCAGATCGGCGGCCTCCTGAACCGACCAGGGAGCCAGCACCAGGAGCCGAAAATCTCCGTGGGCCATTCCCTTGGTGGATTGGAGGTAGTCGTTCTGCGAGGGAAGAATCCCGCCCAGACCCGGTCCGGCACGCATGATGTTGACGATGACCACCGGCAACTCGGCGCCGGCGAGATAGGAAATCGCTTCCGCCATCAACGACACACCGGGCGACGATGACGAGGTCATGACCCGTTCTCCGCTGCCGGCCGCACCGTAGAGCATGTTCGACGCCGCGACCTCGGACTCGGCCTGGACAAATGTCCCGCCCACCTGTGGCAGGCGCATGGACATGTACTCGGGGATCTCGTTCTGCGGCGTGATCGGATAACCGAAGAAGAGGTGGCACCCGGCCTGCACCGCCGCCTCACCGATCGCTTCCGAGCCTTTCATGAGTTTTTTTGTCATTCCGTTCTCCGATCCCCCTCCTTCTCCCTCTCCTTCTCCCTCTCCCCATGCGATGGCGCACACGCAGGGAGAGGGTGAGGGAGTGGGAGTGGGAGAGGGTTTGAAACGCGCATCAGTCTTTCTCAGCCCTCAGTACGCAAAATAGTGGTACATGGTCCCGTGGACCCTCATGTCGATGGCCACGTCGGGACAGGTGATGCAGCACAGGCGACAACCGATGCACCGTGCCTGCTCCACCACTTCGGCATAGAAATAGCCCTTGTTGTTGATCTTCCGGCTCATGCCCAGGATCTGCTGAGGGCAGGCTTGGACACAGAGCTCGCAGCCCTTACAGCGATCCGGGCTGATGTTGATCTGCGACACGGAAGCCTCCTTTCAGTTGACCGCGAAGAGAGGTCCGGTGGCTCGTTGTTTTGGCATCTCGAACGGCGGCATGACAATGCGGCGCAACGCCATCACCGGACACACGTTCATTGTGCCGAGCTCGTCGGCGAGCTCTTCGCAGACGGCGGCGGCCACCACCGGAAGACCCAGGCGCTCGCCGGTCTCGCGACTGAGTCCGAGGCCGTCGAGGACGACCTCGAGAGTGGTTTCGTCCATCAGATGAGTGTTGGAAATCAGACCGGTCACCGGCAACCGCCCGACAGCCTCGATCTCTCGGACCATGTCCACCGCGCGATCCGGATCCGGGGTCGAAGGTCGCCTGAAATTGAGCACCAACAGGCACTCGGTCTCTGCCCGCGGGACCACGTCGGAGAGCGACCCGAGCACCCGAGCCCCGATGTCATCACCGCCGACGTCGACGACGAGGCGGTGGTTCGAAGATCGGAGGTGGGACCGGATCTGCGGCACGACGATAGGCAGGTCGGCGTGGATGTTGGGGCCATCCGGAGCGAGGAGGTCGATCCCCGACTCGGTGAGCAGCGCCCGCGCCGATCTGGTTCTGAAGTACGGTTTGACCACGTCGAGATCGGCCATGGTGACCGGAACGCCCTGGGATGCGAGGTCCATCGCCGCGTTGAGTGCGATCTCGGTTTTTCCACTGCCGAAGTGGCCGACGAGAACCGTCACCCGCGAATCAAACACCTCATCCCTCCGATCAATAGTCACCACCGAATCCGGGCTCCAAAGATACTCCGGACACCATCATCATGCAAGGAATGTGAAAATTTTCACTTTTACAAGTCTTAGAGTGAGACACATTTGCATATTGGCGGACCGATCAACGGACACGATCGTCGAGACTCATCTGTTCGTCGGCGTCTCGAGGTTTTTTGATACTCGATACTCATCGCTCGTCACTCGTTTCCCCGCACGACGAGCATCGGTTGCGGGGGGTATGATGGAGATCACTGCACATGTACCTCTCCGGACTCATTCACCGTGATCGCCTCTTCGACGTCGCCAGCCGTTGGTTGGCGGATCACGTCGACAACGACGACGGCCGGATCCTCACCGAGATCTTCGCCTTCGAGCGGGCCATCACATCCCCCCTGGTCCGGGCACTGGTCGCCGACCTCGCTCGAACGATCCGCCCGCGCGACCTACGACTCACCCGAGTCAACGGAAAAGACGCGGTACGGAAGGCCATCGTGGAAGCGGTCCACCATCCCGCCCCCAGAGTCGAGCAGCTCCTTGCCCACTACCGGGAGTTCCCGGAGGAGTTCTTTCCGAGGACCCCGGTCCACATGAGCCTCATCAGCGATGGCGACGGGTCGTTGGTGGGGATGGTCCGAAGGAAGAGAATCCGGCGAATCGCAGACAAGGTCTCACGTCGAGTCGCCGACCAGCTCGCCGGTGAGATCGAGGCCGCGGCAAAATCTCTCGCCGCGGCGCGCGCCGGAAGCGTCGGTGTCCCGCTCGACAGAATGGTCTCGAGCCGAAAGCAGATGATGGACGAGTTCGCCGCCGCCGAGCGTATCGTCGCCGATCGGATCCGCACCGGTCACCTCACCCTCGATCCCGATCAGGTGAGAGTCGACGACGTCATCGGAGTCAAGATCATCGGCACCCCGTCCGAGCTCGCCCTCATTGAAACCGCCCTCGACGCCCGAGATGGAACCTTCGCCTGCGAGAGTGAAGTTCACGAGGGCAGTTACGCCGGAACCCACTACCTCGTCGATCTCGAGCTTCCCCCGCTCCAACAGATCATCGGCCGGTTCAGAGGCATCGACTGGTCGTTTGCCGAAGGCCGGGGGCTGTCGGCCTACCATCTCGAAGAGAGCTTGATCGACTACCTCAGCTCGGCAAGTTCGACATTCCGGGTCGAGCTCATCCTGACGACCCTCGACGACCTGGTCGAGTCGGAGTTCGGCCGATGCATCCACGAGGTTCGGATCATCGAGCAACGCGATCGCGCCGCCTACTCGGGCCGCATCGCTCAGAACGCCTCGTCCATCATGGAGTACATGCTCCAGCTCGCCATCTCGCCCACCGTGCAGATCGACGGTCTCCCCATCAAGGTCTGGGGTCGTTATCTGCGCGACACCATGGTGGAGGCGCTCGCCAAACTGCAGAAACAGGAGCGCGTCGAGTGGCTGGTGCCCGGGGATCCGGGTTCGGTGATGGAGCTGTAATCCACTGGAGCCACGGCTCGGAGGCCGAGCCGTGGCTCCAGTGGATACTTGAAGTCAGTCAGCGTCACCCTCCGCCGCCATCCTGATCGCCCTGGCGCCGCACTCGGCGAAACCGGGGCAGGTGCGGCAGGTGTCATCCTCGACAAAACCGAACTCCGACGGCGCACACACCGTGATCGACGGGTCGTTGGCTGCATCAAGCTCCGCAAGCAGCGCCTCGTCCCCGGCTGCGATGGCGCCCCTTTCGGCCGACCGCGCCACCGCCTCGCGAATCTTGGCGTTCCACCCCTGATTCCGCTGCTCGGCCTGCGCCGCCTCGGCTTTGACCTCCACCGTGGCCTTGCGTTTCTTGTACTCGAAGACGAGCTTGCGCCGGGTCGGCATCTTTCGGGTGGCGAGGAAGAAGAGATAGCCCGAACACATCCCTACGATGTTCGCGACGCCCGCCAGAAGACCCAGCTGCAGGCTCGAAAAAGCGAGCCACGCCACCGCAACCACGGCCAGATACTTGACCTTCACCGGAATGATGAAAAAGAGCCGGAACTCGACCTCCGGGTAGAGGGTAGCGAAGGTCAGCAGGATCGAAGTCCCGACCCCGGTGTCGCCGAAGAGTGGGAGCTTGAGCCCGGCGGCGGTCAATGAGGCGCCGAACGTGGCCACCAACCAGAACACGAGGAACCGGGGCGAACCCCAACTCTCCTCCAGGGGTTTGGCCATGATCCACAGGACCAACATGGAGATGAAGAACCAGAAGACCGACGACCCGTGGACGAACTGATAGGTCACCAGCGTCCAGGGGCGCGACACCACTTGACCGGGCAGGAGAACCAGACCCGCGAGTCCTTCCCTATTCGCCCAGCTCAGAATGAAGACCGCAAAGTGGACAAAGATGAGCCCCTCGGTCAGACGCCACGAGTCACTGCGCATTCAACGCCTCCCCAGGCGGCGCTCCATCTCCTCCTGGCTGAGCCTGAGAATGATGGGCCGCCCATGCGGGCAACGATATGGATTCGACGTTTCAGCCAGGTCGTGGAGCAGCACCCGCTGTTCGGCTTCGGTGAGCCGGTGGTTGACCTTGATCGCTCCACGACACGAAAGCCCCGCCGCCAGCTCCTCCTCCACCTCCGCCGCCACCCGCTCCGGAACTCCCTCAAGGGAAGTGGCGCGGTCGAGGAGGTCGATCACCATTTCGCGCGCATCATCGATGTCGACTTCGGGCGGCAACGAACTCAATCGGACAGTCTCGGACCCGAAAACATCGGCTTCGATCCCAACCCTGAGAAGCGTCTCGGCAACCCGTCCCAGGGCCGACGCGGAAGCTTCGCCCACCTCCACCAACACCGGCTCGAGTAACCGTTGCGATGGTGCGGTCTCACCGGCAAGCCGGGCGAGGATCTGGTCGTAGAGCACCCTCTCGTGAGCTACGTGTTGATCGACGATGACCAACCCGTAGTGGTCCTCGAGCAGAAGAAAGGACGATCGGTACTGTCCCATCAGCCGGCCGAAAGGAGTGTCGGACGCACCCGCCTTGGCGCCGGTCCGAGGCAGCTGGGGGACATCGGCGAAGATCGGGCCGGCAGCCGGCGTCGTTGTTTCCCCATATGCCGGATGCTCGAAGAGGGGTGACGCACTCTCCTCCCGCCGCGACCGCAAGAGTTCGCCGTAGCCGATCACACCCGGTTCCGACGCCATGGCATCGCCATCATCCAGGCGATGGACCGGAACCCGTCCCTGCGATGCGGCAACGCCCTCACGGAGCGCCCGTTCGACCAGGGCAAAGACTGCGCCCCCGCGAGCAAACCGAACCTCGGTCTTGGCCGGGTGAACGTTGACATCGACCAACTCGGAGGGCAACCGCAGCGAGACCACTACCCGGGCGCCGCCGAATCCGGCCCCGGCCGCTCGAATGACCCGCAGAACCGCCCCAACCAGAAGACGATCCCTGACCGATCGCCCGTTGACCAGGAAAATCATGGAGGGTCGACCTCGCCCGGTCCCCGGCGCGATGAGGCCTTCGATCTCGGCCCCGCCCCCTGCGGCCGAGAAACGAGTGACCTTGGCGGCCTTTGGCCAGATTGCTCGCAGCCGTTCGCCGAGGTCGGCCGCGGGCGGCGCATCGATGGAGGTCCGGTTCCCGTGGCGCAGGATGAAGGCGACATCCGGGCGGGAAAGGGCCGCGCCAAAAACCGTCTCCGATGCGTGGCGCAGCTCGGTCTCCGGCGCGCGAAGAAATTTGCGCCTCGCAGGCACATTGAAGAAAAGATCTCGGATCTCGATGGTGGTTCCCCGGGCCCGGACCGCAGCTTTGGAGCTCAGAATCCGCCCCCCCTCGACGGTGATCCGCACCCCACCCGCCGCCGGGTCAGCCGAGGTGAGCAACTCGAAACGCGAGACCGCGGCGATCGAGGGCAGCGCCTCGCCACGAAAGCCGAGGGTTGCGATGCGATCAAGATCGTCGGACGAAGTGATCTTCGAGGTTGCGTGCCGCTCAAGGGCGATCAACGCATCATCCTCATCCATGCCGCAGCCGTTGTCGGTCACCCTGATGAGCGAACGCCCGCCGTTGGCGAGCTCGATCTCGATCCGCGTCGCACCCGCATCGAGGCTGTTCTCAACCAGCTCCTTGACGACCGACGACGGCCGCTCCACCACCTCACCGGCGGCGATCCGGTTGACGAGATTGTCGGGGAGGATGCGGATGCGAGTCACCCGGACACTATACCGATGCTGGATGTCGGATGCGGTCCATCGCACGGACGCTGCACCCATAGATCACACAGATCTACACGGATGACGCTGCACCATCGCAGGGTTGAAACGCAAAGACCGCCGAGAGCATCCATCGCAAAGATGCGCAAAGCCATTGCAGTTTGGAGTGGGGAGGTCGTGACTTGGATGCTGTTTGACTTCGTGACGGCGTTTTCCAGACCGCAGCGTGACTGAAGGGCAGGCTGGAAGCCCGCCCCACAACGTCCGGCCCTCAACGAAACCGGGAAGATTGCGATGTACCGATCTTATGCCAAAAAGGAGTTTCAGGGTTTGATCGACGTTCCGTCTTCTCAGCCCAAGAAGAAGAGAAGATTGCGATGGTTGTGGGGTAGGCATCCTGCCTGCCCTTCAGAGTCCTTGAAGGAGCACGGACGTCACAACGAAGTCAGGCACCCTCAAAGCAAGCAATCACACGCTCTCAATTGGTTTCCTGCGATGTCTTCGTGACTGCTTCGTGTCTTCGAGCCTTCGTGGTTGCGACGCTGCGATGGAATCTGCGTCCATCTGCGCTATCTGCGGTTGCTGCGATGGCATCTGCGTCAATCTGCGTGATCTGGGGCGGCGATGGGATGCGCGCGGCAGAGACGCTGACCAGCGTCGTAGCGGGCCGCAGGACCGCTACTTCTTGGCCATCTTGCCGATTTCGAAGACCGAGGTGTCCGGTTTCGAGTTGGGCGTGACCTTGCGCGAGTCATCGGCGAGATCCTGCTGGATCAGCAGATCCATCAGGAGATCGCGGACTCCTCCCTTTCCGTTGGAGCGATAGACCCGACGGACCGCGCTGGGTTTGAGCTCGATCCCGGTCATGTGTCTGAGATACTGGCAAAACACCCGCGATCGCGAGACGAAGCTCGCGATGAGGATCAACCCGAGCAGACCCATTCCAACGACGGCAACGAGGGTGTAGCTGGCGTCAGCAGCAAGGTCGAGCGAGCCCATGTTCCCCCCTCGATTCAATCCAGCGAGTCGTCGTTGAGCGCGTGCGACTCTTCAAGCTCCGAAAAATGGTCCTTGGGGACCAAAACATCACGCCCCTTCGAACCCGCCAATGGTCCTACGATACCTTCTTTCTCCATCATATCCAAGAGCCGCGCCGACCTGGTGTAGCCGAGACGAAGCCGCCGTTGTATGTAGGATGCCGATGCCTTTCGGGTTTCGACCACCATCCGAGCCGCCTGGTCGTACATCGGATCGGTGAGATCTTCAATCTCATCGACCGAGGCCGCGCGGCTCCCTCTACCGTTGCCGCCCAGGGGCTGGTGGGTCAGCACCTGGCGCTGATAGTCGGGCTTGCCGAACCGTTTGATATAGCGCGCCGCAGTGGCGATCTCCTTCTCGGTGACCAGGGGCCCGTGGAGTCGCAGCAGGTTGGACGTGCCCGGTGGCAGGAAGAGCATGTCGCCGCGGCCGATGAGGCGTTCGGCGCCCATGGAATCGAGGATGGTTCGCGAATCGAACCTGGACCGGACCTTGTAGGCGATCCGACATGGGAAGTTGGCCTTGATGATCCCGGTGAGCACATCCACCGACGGCCGCTGGGTCGCACAGATGAGGTGGACGCCCACCGCCCGCGCCTTCTGTGCCAACCGGGTGATGGACTCTTCAACCGCGCGCGAGGAAGTCATCATCAGATCGGCGAGCTCGTCGATGACAATGATGATGTACGGCAGAGGCTCGAGCTCGGCGAGCTCATCGTCAGCGTCCCCGGTGAGCTGCTGCTGGGCGCGCCTGAGCTGAACCGGGTCGGAGACCAACTGATTGTGCTGCTCCAGGTTGCGCACGCCCAGGGCGGCGAGCCGACGGTAACGATTGTCCATCTCCGCCACCGCCCACCCCAGAGCGCTGGCCGCCTTCTTGGGGTCGGAGATGATCGGCGTCAGGAGATGAGGAATGTCTGAGTAGACACCGAGCTCGACCATCTTGGGATCGACCAGGATGAACTTCACCTCCTCGGGCTTGGCCTTGTAGAGAATGGACATGATCATGGCGTTGATGCCGACCGATTTGCCCGAACCGGTGAAACCACCGATGAGCAGGTGCGGCATCCTCCCCAGATCCGCGACGAAGGGCTTACCGCGGATGTCGACGCCGAGGCTCAAGGTGAGCAGCGAGTTCGCGCGCTGGAACTCGGGCGCTTCGATGAGCTGACGCAGCCGGATCACTTCGGGGTCGGGGGCCGGCACCTCGATGCCGACCGTGGCACGACCGGGAACCCGTTCGATGCGCACCGAGTCGGTGCGCAGCGCGAGAGCCAGATCCTCGGCGAGATTCTGCACCGCCGAGATCTTGACTCCGGAGTCGAGACGGAACTCGTAGGTCGTGATCACCGGACCGGTGCGAATATTGGTGACCTCACCCCTGACCCGAAACTCCTGACACTTGCTGGTGATGAGCTTGGAGATCTCGATGAGCGCCGCCGAGTCCCGCTCCGGTGCGTAATCGGACTGGTCAAGAAATGCAATCTTGGGCAGATCGTATTGGTCGAGGTCCTCGATGAACTCGAACTCCTCCTGTACAACCGGTTTCTTCTTCGCCGCGGGCTTCTTCCGCGTCCCCTTTCTTCGCACTTTTCCGGATCCGGAATCGGGCGCATCGTCGAGAACCTCGGATCTTTCGTCAACCGCGGCCGATGCACCAGCGACTCGTCGCTGAATCCGGAACCGTCCCTTGCCCTCCACCTCCTTGACGGTGAGGGAACCCCGGTAGCCCTCCTCCTTGTCGAGTCGTTCGACCTGGCGCTTGAGGACCCGCCGGCGATCGCGTGCGTCTTCCGCTTCCTTGCGACGGCGAGCGCGGGCATCACGGCGCCGAAGCCACCGTCGTTCCATGCCCTCGGTCACCCCTTCGGCAGCCGAACCTACCGACAGACCCGAGACCAGCACCACCCCGAAGACCACGAGAAAACAGAGCACCACCAGACGCCCCACCGGACCGACAAAGCCGCCGAGAAGATCGGTCTCGGCGCTGCCGATGAGCCCAGCGCAGGAAATTCGACCGTCGCGGAACGGCAGATCCGAACACAGCAGCGAGGTGACACCGGGCAGGGCGAGAACGATGACGGCCCAACCGATCAAGGTGGCTTTCGGGTTTTCCAGGTCCTGTCCGCGGAGCAGACGCCAACCGAGGACGAGCCCGAGGAGCGGCAGGATGAGGACCACGACACCGAAGAGGCCGTAGAGCACCGCTGAGAGCGCCGCACCCAAAGGTCCGACAAGATTCACCGGTGCTTCGCGCAAGGTCGAGGCGTGCAAGGGGCTCGGGTCGATGGGCGAGTGCGACAGCAGCGAGGCGGCGATCAATATTGAACCGAAGATCAGCCCGACCGCGACCATCTCTGAGATCAACCGATCGCGACTCATGGTTGTCCCCAGGTCAGCACGATCACGACGAGGCCGAGCGGCACGCAGTACCAGGAAAAACGGTGGAAGACCCGGCTCGACAGGGTCTTGATGACGATGGTGAGTGCGAGATAGCCGGCGAGTCCGGCGGCAACCGCACCGATGAGGCAGGCCGACCAATAGCCGAATCCGGCGGCGGCCAAGGCGTGGCGTTCGTCAAAGACCTCGAGAACGGCGACGCCGGCAATGGCCGGGACGCCGAGAAGAAACGAAAACCGAGCCGCCCAGCTGCGATCGAGACCGGCGCCGAGGGCCGACGAGATCGTCAAGCCCGACCGCGACAGCCCCGGAAAGACGGCCATGCCCTGGACCAGGCCGATGAGCATCGCCTGCCGCCAGGTGGTTCCGGCCTCGTCTCGGGGGCCACCGGACATCCACTTCGTCGCCGCCACGACCAGACCGGTCACGAGCAGCGCGAAGCCCACCCAGACCGGGCGCAGGAAGGCGGCTTCGGCGACACTCTTGATCGGGAAGGCCACAACCGCCGTGGCAAGTGTTCCCAGAATCAGGAGTCCGACCAGTCGCCGGCCACTGGTGGAGGTCAACCAACGGCGGATCTCCCGTCTTTCAAACCAGATAACGGCGCCTGCCGTTCCAACGTGGAGCATGGCGTCGAAGACCACGCCGGGCTGGGAGAATCCGGGAATGACCATCTGCGCCAGGGCGAGGTGGCCCGAGGAGGACACGGGGAGAAACTCGGTCAGCCCCTGAATGACCCCCAGCAGGACGGCGATTCCAAGGCTCATGAATCACACCCCGGGGCAATCGGCGGAACCGTCCCCTCGCCCCCCTGAAAGACCTTCGACAAGCTTTGCATTTCCAGTGAATTCTATCACTTCGATGAGGGCGCCCGGGTGAGGGTGGCGGAAGGTAATTCTCGGGGATTTCCGTGGAAGTTCGCTTCGCTCCTTCCCCGGAAATCCCCGAGAGTGGTGAGGGTTGTGCCGCGTTGCCCACGATTGTCTCTGGGGGCGCTTCAGCGACCTTGCGGAACTGCGGCGAGACGGAGCCAGCCTTCGAGGGGGATCGTTCCCGGACGGGCATCGGGATCGAGCCCTGCCGCTTCGACGGCCTCGCGGGTCATTGCGCCACCCAGCGCGTTGGTCAGCTTCTTTCTCGGGAGGGTCAGCGCCCGGGCGGCGATCTTGAGCGCCCGTTTGATGTCGGCTGGATCCGCCACGGGAGGTCGCAGGTCGAGCACCACCACCGCCGAGGTCACTTTCGGCATCGGGCGAAAGGCCCGAGGATGAACATCAAAGGCGGTCCAACTCTCAGCCCAGGCGGCCCGTTCCAGAGCCATGAGCCCATGGTTTCCCTGACCGGGCTCGGCCACGACGCGCACCGCCACTTCACGCTGCAACATCACCACAAGCCGGGTGAAGAGGTCATGTCGAAGCATGAGTCGTCGAAGGATGGCGGTGCCCACCGAGTACGGAAGATTGGACGCCAGCTGCCATGGCCCACCGGCACCGGCAATCTCTCCGAGGAGCGCGGTGAGCGCATCTGCGTGGACGACCTCGAAACCCCTGCCGCCAAAGCGCTCTTCGAGGGGCTGTATCAGACTCTCGTCGAGTTCGATCGCCCGGACACGATCGAACCTGGCCAGCAGCGGTTCGGTCAGCGCGCCTCTTCCGGGGCCGATTTCGATGACCCGCGAAGGCTCAGGGTGGAGGAGATCAACGATCCTGTGGGCGACGTCCTTGTCGACGAGAAAATTCTGGCCCAGTCGGCGGCGTTTGGATCGGCCCACGACTCCACCCGTTTTCAATTCTCGGGCGGAGAATCCGAAGATCCCACCACCGAGAGCCGAAGCTGAGGATCGGTGTTCACGACTTCCGGGAGCACGCCTGTGACAGCGGCAATGCAAACGCCTCGACCCTTGCCGCCAGCTCTTCGGTGTCTCCCTCCTCAGCGATCTGATTGACGATGGTGGAGCCGACGACGACTCCATCGGCGATCGCGGCGACCCTGGCCACCTGATCGGGCGTGGAGATCCCGAAACCCACCGCCACCGGGAGTCTCGATGCCTTCCGGGCCGTGTGGACGTTAGTCTCGAGCTCGCGGTCGAGGTCCCGCTGCGCCCCGGTGACGCCGGTTCGCGAAACCAGGTAGAGAAAGCCACCGCCGAACCTGGCGGTCGCCTTCATCCGTGCCCGATCCGAAGTCGGCGTGACCAGCATGATCGCATCGAGGTCGGCCGCTTTCAGGGACGGGCGAAAACCAATCATCTCTTCGGCGGGAACATCGGTGAAGAGAACTCCATCGACTCCCGATGCGGCGGCGTGCTCGGCGAAACGTTCGATGCCGAATCGCACCACCGGATTGGCGTAGGTGAAGAGCACGATGGCCAACTGCGAGCGCTCTCGAATCTCGCGCACCGCCTCCAGCACACGCTTGAGGGTCGTCCCGACCGCCAACGCTCGTTCCGCGGCCCGCTGGTTGGTCGGGCCGTCGGCCATGGGATCCGAGAACGGCACCCCAAGCTCGAGGACGTCGGCTCCGGCCCGTTCGAGGGCGGCGGCGATCTCCACCGTCCGCTCGAGGGACGGGTCACCGGCTGTGATGTAGGGCACGAAGGCAGCCCGCCCCTCCCGCCTGGCGGTCTTAAAGGCGTCGGCAATCCGGCTCACGATTCTCCCCCTTCCACCTTCGCCACCTCATCGAGGTCCTTGTCCCCCCGGCCGGAGAGATTGACGATGATGTTGGCATCGAGGGCCATCCCGGGGGCGAGCTTGGCCGCGTGGGCGATGGCGTGGGCAGACTCGAGGGCCGGCACGATGCCCTCGGTTTCGGCGAGCAGATGGAATGCCTCGAGGGCCTCATGGTCGTCCACCGTGGTGTAACTCACCCGACCCGTGTCCCGCCAATTTACGTGCTCCGGGCCCACCGCCGGGTAGTCGAGCCCGGCCGACACCGAGTGGGTCGGCTCGACCTGACCGTTCTCATCCTGGATGATCTGGGTCCGGGTGCCGTGGAGAATCCCGGGTGCTCCACCCCCGGCAAAACGCGCCGCGTGGTTTCCGGCACCCGGACCGCGACCGCCGGCTTCGACGCCAACGAGCCGCACTCGGGTGTGGGGCACGTAAGCCGTGAAGATCCCGGCGGCGTTGGATCCACCTCCGACGCAGGCAACAACGAGGTCCGGCAGCCCGCGGACGGATTGCCGGAACTGGGCCATGGTCTCGCGACCGATGACCGACTGGAAATCTCGAACCATCATCGGGTAGGGGTGCGGGCCGAGGACCGAACCGAGAATGTAGTGGGTCGAGCGGACGTTGGTGACCCAGTCCCGCAGAGCCTCGTTGATGGCGTCCTTGAGGGTCTGCGCCCCCCCGGCGACCGATACGATCTCGGCGCCCATGAGCTGCATCCGATAGACGTTGAGCGCCTGCCGTCGCATGTCTTCCGCGCCCATGTAGACGCGGCATTCGAGGCCGAGCAGCGCCGCCGCCGTCGCCGTCGCCACGCCGTGTTGGCCGGCGCCGGTCTCGGCGATCACCCTGCGTTTGCCCATCTCGCACGCGAGCAGGGCCTGGCCGAGGGCGTTGTTGATCTTGTGCGCCCCGGTGTGGCACAGGTCTTCCCGCTTGAGCCACACCCTCGCTCCGCCGAGGCGCGCCGACAATCGACGGGCCAGATACAGGGGCGTCGGGCGTCCGACATAGTGTGTGAGGAGCTCGTCGAGGCGCGATTCGAAGGCACGATCGCGCTTGGCCTTGTGGTAGGCGCGATCGATCTCTTCGAGGGGCGCCATCAAGGTCTCGGGGACAAAACGGCCGCCCCACTCGCCAAAGTAACCGCGCTGGTCGGGCAAGGTCTTCATGACTTTTCCAATTCCGCAGATTCTACCGCGGCCCGAGCCGCTGCAATAAAGGCCCCGACGAGATTCGGATCCTTGATCCCCGGCGCCGACTCGACGCCCGAAGAGACATCGACCAGCGCAGGCCTCACCGTGTGAACCGCCCCGGTCACATTCTCGGGATTCAGGCCTCCGGCGATTCCGACCCACAGACCGGTGGGACGCTGCCGCAACGTCGTCCAGTCAAAGGGCTCGCCGTCTCCCGCCCCGGGGTCGAAGAGCGGAAGGCAGCGGCCCGACAGCATGGCCGCCCGCTGCCAGGGGTCGGCGCCGCGGGGTTGGACTCGACGCAGCGTGTCGGACCCGAGGGCGTCGAGCCACGATTCGGGCTCCTCGCCATGGAGCTGCACACGATCGAGGCCGAGCAGGTCGCGGATGGCGATGATGCTGTCGAGTTCCTGGTCGCGGAAGACCCCGACCTTCTGGACACCGACCAGATCGCGGATCCAGATCGCTCTCGAAGGATCCACGAAACGCGGTGTACGGGGGGCGAAGACAAAGCCGAGGAGGTCCGCGCCGACCTCGATGGCCGCCTCGGCATCCCCGGGCCGCGTCAATCCACAGATCTTGACCAGCATTCGTCCTCAGTCCTCCCATCGTGCGATTGGGTACCAGGCTTTAGGATCTTGGAAAGTTGTTCCGAAAACAGATTCGCACACCGCAAT
>JARFRM010000317.1 GCA_029287235.1 Thermoanaerobaculales bacterium | reverse complement strand
GTTGTGGGGGCAGGCATCCCTGCCTGCCCTTCAGATTCGTTCCGGTCGGAAGCGCGCTCCCACGAATTCCAACAATCCTCAAATGAAGCCTCTCACACTTCCGATTGCGATGGCTTCGCGGGGCGGGCCCGAAGCTCCGGAAGGCCACTGAAGGGCAGGCTGGAAGCCCGCCCCACAATGAGGATCGACGGTGCAGTGATGGTTGTGGGGGCAGACCGGAAGCCCGCCCCCACAATCAGGATCGCCTAACTTGGAGTCCTTCGGACAACCGAAACGATGTGCCCAACCGCTTGAACTCTGAAGGGCAGGCTGGAAGCCCGCCCCACAATGAGGATCGTAAGTGCTGTGATGGTTGTGGATGCAGGCTGGAAGCCCGCCCCACAATCAGGATCGCAAGTCCTGAGATGGTTGTGGATGCAGGCTGGAAGCCCGCCCCACAATGAGGATCGGAAGTACTGAGATGGTTGTTGTGGCAGGCTGGAAGCCCGCCCCTACAATGAGGATCGCAAGTGCTGTGATGGTTGTGGGGGCAGGCATCCCTGCCTGCCCTTCAGATTCGTTCCGGTCGGAAGCGCGCTCCCACGAAGTCCAACAACCCTCGAATGAAGCCTCTCACACTTCCGATTGCGATGGCTTCGCGACCCCTTCGCGTCTTCGCGATTGCGATGGTTCGATGTATCTGCGTCTATTCGTAACGCTACACCCGAGTCGTGCTCGAGGAGATCGCGCTCACGGTATCGTCCTTCGGCGCACGGTCCTGGAACGAGGACCGAACCTGAAGAGCGCCCGACTCGACGAGATCGTCCGCGTGGTCTCTCAGGGCGGAGTAGAGATCGGGGACGTCGACCGAGGCCGGCGTGCTCAGATAGCCGAGCCAGCTGTTCCGCTCGGTCTCCTTCGCTTGGTACAGCGCACTGTCCGCAAGCGTGAGAATCTGCTCCCAGTTGATCCGGTCCGGGTGTGTCCGAACGAACGGGTAGCACGCAAAACCGATGGTGCAGGTCGTCCGCACGATCTGACCGTCCGGCAGACCGAAGACCGTCTCGGCGACGGCGCTTCGGATGCGTTCGGCGAGGACCTGGGCTTTGTTGGGATCCGAGTCGCGGGCGATGATCAGGAACTCGTCGCCACCCCAGCGGATGACGATGTCCGACTCGCGGGCGACCTTGAGGAAGACATCCCTGATCTCGAGCAGCACTTGATCGCCGGCCTGGTGGCCGCAACTGTCGTTGATCGCTTTGAAGTGGTCCAGATCGACCATCAGGAAGGCGAGATCGAAAACCTTGATGCTCTCGACGCCCTGCTGGAGGTTGAGATAGCGCCGGCGAACCATGGCGATGTCCTTGGTCACCTGTTCGAAGAGGAATCGTCGATTCCGCAAACCGGTGAGTGAATCGGTGAGGCTCGCCTCGAGCAGCATGTTGTTCATGTCCTCCAACCGGCTGTTCTGTTGTGCGAGCTCGCGGGTTTGTTCATCGACCTCCCGCTTGAGGTGGCTGCTGTAGTTGGCCTCCATCTCGAGTCGTTTCCGCTGAGATCGCCAGATCCCGGCGGCGACCGCAAGGGCGAGCAGCGCGTAGCAGACATAGGCCCACCAGGTTTTCCAGGGGGCCGGCTCGACACTCACCGGAAGCGTGAAGCTCGATGTGCTTTCCAGACCGTCGCTGTTGGTCGCCTTGACCTGGAAGACATAGTCGCCGGCATCGAGATTGGTGAATGTCACACGGTGGTGATTACCGATGTCCACCCAGTCTTCGTCAAAGCCCTCGAGCTTGTACTGATAGGTGTTCTCCTCGGGCGCCGTGAAGTCCAGAGCGGCGAACTCGAAGGTGACCATGTCGTCACGGTAGCCGAGATTGAGAGGCGCACGAAGACCGACCGGGCCTTGGAGGTTGACCGGCTGGTTGAGCTTCAAGATATTTGTCAAGACAATCGGCGGCGGTTGGGTGGATCGCTGGAGCCGAGCAGGGAAGAACAGATTGAAGCCGTTGACACCGCCGAAGGCGAGCGCACCGCTCGGGCTGGCGAAGTGGGCGCCGAAGTTGAACTCCTCGCCCTGGAGCCCGTGGCTCTTTGTGTAGTTCTTGAAGGCGCCGGTTCGCGGATCGAACTGCGACAGGCCCCGGTTGGTGCTCAGCCAGAGCTTTCCGTCGCCATCGGACTCGATGCCGTACACGACGTCGTTGGCGAGTCCGTCCTGACCCGAGTACCTGCGGAACTTCGCTTTGCCGGTGGTCGTCGACAGACCGTCCAAAGTGACCAGACCACCCCCGACGGTTCCGATCCACAGCCGGCCGGAGGCATCGACGTGGAGGCTGAACACCGAGTCGGCGCCGAGGCCTGACGGATCCTTGGCGTCTTTCCCGAAGTGCATCCACGTGTTCGACACCGGATCGAAGCGGCTGAGCCCACCGCCATCGGTGCCGGCCCAGATTGCGCCGTCGGTCGCCTCCGCGATGCACGTCACTCTCGCGCTGACCGGTCCGGTGAGTCCTTCAGGATCGTGCGGGTGGCGGATGAACGAGTCGGTCTCGCGCCGATAGAGATTGAGGCCGGCCCCGAAAGTGCCCACCCAGAGGTTTCCGCGGAAGTCCTCGAAGAGGGACATGACGCCGTTGGCGCCCAGGGAGGCTTGGTTGTCCGGATCGTGCGTGTAGGATCTAAAGCTCTTGGTCGAGGGGTCGAACCGGTTGAGCCCCTTGTCGAGAGTTCCAACCCAGATTGAATCGGTCCGGTCGCGGAGCAGCGCCATCACGCGATTGGACGCCAGACCACGGCTGGATTTCGGATCGCTCTGGATATGCGAGAATCTTCCGGTCGCCCGATCCAGGATGCTCAGGCCCCCACCGAAGGTGCCGATCCAGAGCCGTCCGCTCCGATCCTCGGTGAAGGATGTGACCGTCTTGTTGATGAGGCTGGCGGGATCGTTGGGATCAACGGTGTGATGGCCGAACGACCAGCTTCTCGGGTTCCACTTGGCGAGCCCGCCCGCCTGGGTGCCTATCCAGAGCATGCCGCCGCGATCCTGGTACAGGGTCATCACGTCATTGCTCGGGAGACTGTTGGGATTGGTGTCGTCGGCGGCGTACCGCGAGAACGTGCCGGAGTCCCGGTGGAGCAGGTTGAGACCACCCACGGTGCCGATCCACAACCGCCCGGCGTCGTCCTCCAGGATGGACCGGACACGGTCGCCGGTGAGGCTCGAGTTGTTGTCCGGGTTGTGGCGATAGCTGGCGAAAGTGCCGGTCGACCGATCGAGGCGGTTCAGGCCACCGGCGAAGGTGCCGACCCACACCAGATCATCGCGGCCGATCTCGATGGCGCGGACTTTGTCGTCACTCAGGCTCGTCGGATCATCGGCGTTGTGGAGATGCCTGACAAACGTCTCCCGTTCCGGATCGAAGAGGTTGAGGCCCGCGTCGGTGCCCACCCAGATCGCGCCCGAGTGATCCTCGGCGATGGCGTAGATGTGGTCGTCGCTGAGGCTCGAGGGATCGGCCTCGTCATGTCGATAGCGGACAAAGGTCTTGGTCGTCGGATCAAAGAGGGCGAGACCGGAGTCCCGGGTTCCGACCCACAGGCGGTTCTCGCTGTCGACCATGAGGGTGCGGACTCGATCATTGGGCAGACTGGTCGGATCTTGAGGGTCGTGCTGGAAGGTTTCGAAACCATCGGCGTTGCGGAGCCACCTGCTGACTCCGCCGGCGTGGGTTCCGATCCAAAGGTTGCCCGCCTCGTCCTCGGCGACGGCAACGACGTAATCATCGGCGAGCGATTGGGAAACCGCCGAGTCGTGCGAGTAGATCTTGAAGTCATAGCCGTCGAAGCGATTCAGACCATCCTCGGTGCCGAACCACATGAAGCCGTCGGCGCTCTGCAGAACGCTCAGCACGGAGTTCTGGGACAGACCGTCGTCGGCCGAGATTCGCTCGAACCGAATCGGGAGGGTCGAGGCGGCGGAGCCCGAGGCGATCAGCAGACACGTCAGCAGGCTTGCGACCGCGATCGTGGTGCCGGCAAGAGCGTAGCCTGTGCGCTTGTCTCGAACCCCGGGTGATGGATGGAAAAGGGCTGTGGTTATCATCGCGTACCTTCTATTTCTGGCCCGTCAGGAAGGCCGGAAAGTCGGGCATTGATCAGCTCGCGAAATTCCTCGGACGGAACGGGGGGGGAGACCATGAACCCCTGGAACTCGTCGCAGTTCCAGGACCGGAGCGCTTCGAGCTGCTCCTCACGTTCGATACCTTCCGCCACCACCGTCATGTTCAGTTGGTGCGCCATCGCGACCATCGCCGAAGCGATTGCCGCGTCATCCTTGTTCTCAGGAACGCCCCGGATGTAAGAGCGATCAATCTTCAGCACATCGAGGTCGAATCCCTTGAGGTAGGCAACCGCCGAGTTCCCGGTTCCGAAATCGTCCACCGAGAGCCGAACCCCGAGCGATCTGAGGTTGCTCAGCTGGCGGAGGATTTCCGGTGAATCCTGCAGCACGCCCCGCTCGCTCAGCTCCAGCTCGAGGAGCTCCGGCGGCACATCGACATCGCTGAGAATGCCTTCGACGATCTCCGTCAGGCCTCCCCTGAGGAGCTGGCACAGCGCCACGTTGACGGACATCCTCATCCGGGGATACCCGGCATCGATCCAACTCCGCAGTTCTTCGCAGGCGGTGCGAAGGACCCACGCGCCGATGGGCACCATCAGACCGGTCTCTTCGGCCACCGGGATGAAATCGAGGGGCGGGACTCGGCCGAACTCCGGGTGGTTCCATCGCAGCAGCGCCTCGGCGCCGACGATCTGTCCATCCGTCACTCTCACGAGCGGCTGGTAGCTGAGCGAGAACTCGTGACACTCGAGCGATTTTCGGAGAAGCCGGTCGAGCTCGAGGTTCTTCTTCGTCAGTTGGTTGAACGACGGATTGTAGAAACGGTAGACCGACCCGCCGGAGCGTTTGGACTCGATGGTCGCGAGCTCGACGTTCTGGAGCAGCCGTTCGGCGCTGGTTCCATCCGCCGGTGCGATCGTGATCCCCAGGCTCGCCGACGCGAAGACTTCATTACCCTCGACCGAGAAGGGCTTCGACATGGTGTCGAGGACCATCTCCGCGAGTGGATTCACATCATCCGGCCGGTGGACGTTGCCGACCATCATGACGAACTCGTCGCCACCAAGACTGCCGAGCGATGCGGCCACCAGTCCGTTGCCCTGGCCCGCAACGAAGTCGGGAGAGCGAACGCATTCGGTGAGCCGCTGCGCCGCCTGGACCAGGACCTGGTTGCCGCCGCTGCGGCCGTAGCTGTCGTTGATCGACTTGAAGCGGTCGATGTCCATGTGGATCAGTGCGATGCCGCTGCCCGCACGAAGGTGGGCGTCGAGGGCGCGGGTCAGGGTCTTTTCGAAGGTGTGGCGCTGCGGCAGCGAGGTGAGGCTGTCGGTGCTGGCGCGATGCTCCAGCAGCTCGGCCTTGTGCTCGGCCTCTTTCCAGGCTTCTTCGAGCTTGGTACGGGTCAAGTCGAGCTCGACCTCGGTTTCGTATGCGCGGGCGAAGACATCGGCCCGACGGCCCAGGACGCGCCAGTCGTAGGGGCGCCGAACCACATCGGTCGCGCCCGAATCGAGACCTTCGCGGACCTCGCGTTCGGAGGAACAGAGCAGGATGACCGGCAGGGCGGGGCGATCGTTGACGCCGGCGAACGCGGCCGACGACTCAGCGGTCGACCACCAGTTGATATCGATGAGCGCCACCTTCAGCGGCCGGGTGTCGAGGTACGTCATCATCTCATCGCAACTGGCAACCTGTTCGACATCGAAATCGAACCGGGCGAGCCACTTGGGACCCCACTTCAGCGCCGCCGCCTCGTTCGAGGCGAGCAACGCCACCCGGCGAGCCTGCGGCTTCGACGCTGCCGGCGGGGCGGGCGCCTCTTCGATGGCTCGCGGCCCCGTCGGTACGTCGGGTTGTGGGGCCTCGTCGGTCTTCGCGAGACCGATTGCCCTTGCCACGCGTTGAAGCAGCTGACTCATCCTCATCCCCCGCCCTATTCCTGATCGACCCAGACGTTGACCGACATGGGCTCCGCGAGCCCGTCATTCCAGAGGTAGGCGTCGTTCCAGAGATAGCCGTCGTTCCAGAGATAGGCGTCATTCCACAAATAGGCGTCGTTCCACAAATAGGCGTCGTTCCAGAGATAGGCGACGCTCCAGACCCAGCCGTCGTTCCACAGATAGGCGCCGGTCCATGTGTAA
>JARFRM010000313.1 GCA_029287235.1 Thermoanaerobaculales bacterium | reverse complement strand
GAAGAGGAGTGAGCGAGCATGACCCGCTGGATCATCGCGTGGTGCGTCCGCAACCGCTTCCTCGTCGTCGTCCTCACCCTCATCGTCGCGGCTGCCGGGGCGTGGGGCATGCTCTCCATCCCTCTGGACGCGATCCCGGACCTCTCGGACGTCCAGGTGATCGTTTACACCGAGCACCCGGGGCAGGCGCCCCAGGTCATCGAAGACCAGGTCACCTACCCGATCACCACGACCATGCTCTCGGTCCCGCACGCAAAGACCGTTCGCGGCTACTCCTACTTCGGTTTCAGCTTCGTCTACGTCATCTTTGAAGACGGCACCGATCTGTATTGGGCGCGGTCAAGGGTCCTGGAGTATCTCAACGGATTGGGCCGTGCACTCCCCGAAGGCGTGACGCCGCAACTCGGTCCCGACGCCACCGGAGTCGGATGGGCCTTCATGTACGTCCTCAACTCCCCCACCCGGCCCCTCGACGAGCTGCGGTCCCTGCAGGACTGGTACCTCCGCTACGGTCTGATGTCGGTGGAGGGGGTCTCCGAGGTGGCCTCCCTCGGCGGCTTCGTCCGCCAGTACCAGGTCGAGGTGGATCCCATCAAGCTCCGGGCCCACCGCATCACCCTCGGCCGGATCAAGAGCGCCATCCGGCGATCCAACCAGGAGGTCGGCGGCGGGCTCCTCGAGGTCGGTGAGCGCGAGCTCATGGTCCGTGGTCTCGGCTATCTCCGCGACATCCACGACCTCGAGGCCATTCCCCTCAGCCTCGGGCCCGGCGGGACCCCGATTCTGCTCCGGGATGTCGCCCGAATCACCATCGGTCCAGAGATCCGCCGGGGGCTCGCCGACTGGAACGGTGAGGGTGAGACCGTGGGCGGCGTCGTCGTCGTCCGCGCGGGGACCGACACCCGGTCGACCATCCACCGCATCAAGGAGCGCCTGGCCGAGCTCAGAGCCGGACTTCCTGACGATGTCGAGATTTCGGTTGCCTACGACCGGACCGGTCTCATCGACCGTGCGGTGGACACTCTCAAACGGACTCTGATCGAAGAGTCGCTCATCGTCGCCCTGGTGTGCGCTATCTTCCTCTTCCATTTCCGATCGGCCTTTGTAGCGGTGATCTCGATCCCAGCCGCAATCCTTCTCTCGCTCATCGTTATGCGGGCCCAGGGTCTCGGCGCCAACATCATGTCCCTGGGCGGGATCGCCATTTCCATCGGCGTTCTCGTCGATGCGTCCGTGGTGATGGTGGAGAACGCTCACAAACACCTCGAAGAGGCCGACGGACGATCCTCGAGATTCGACACCATCCTCGCCTCCGCCAAGGAGGTCGGCCCGACCCTCTTTTTCAGCCTGCTGGTGATCACGGTTTCGTTTCTGCCGATTTTCACCCTGGAGGCCCAGGAGGGCCGTCTCTTCCGGCCGCTTGCCTTCACCAAGACCTACGCCGTCGCGATGGCTTCTCTGGTGGCCGTGACCCTGATCCCGGTCCTGACCTTCTGGTTGGTCCGGGGGCGGATCCGCGGCGAGAACGACAACCCGATCTCGCGCCTGCTCAAGAGGGCCTACACCCCGGTCCTCGATCTCGCATTGCGCGGCCGCTGGCCGGTCCTCGTCATCGCGATCGGACTCATTGCCTCGATCTGGATCCCCCTCGGCCACATGGGGTCGGAGTTCATGCCGCCCCTTTGGGAGGGCGATCTGCTCTACATGCCCACGACCTTCCCGGGGATCTCCATCACCAAAGCGCGCGAGCTGCTCCAGCAGACCGACCGGATCATCGCCGGGTTCCCGGAAGTGGAGTCGGTCCTCGGCAAGGTCGGTCGCGCCGAGACCGCCACCGACCCCGCGCCGCTGTCCATGATCGAAACCACCATCGTCTTGAAGCCCCCGTCCGAGTGGCGACCGGGGATGACCCGGGACAAGCTCATCCGGGACCTCGACCGGGCCATCCAGTTCCCCGGTCTCACCAACTCCTGGACCATGCCCATCCGAACCCGGATCGACATGCTCTCCACCGGGATCAAGACACCAGTAGGGATCAAGGTCGCCGGCCCCGATCTGGAGACACTGGAAACCATCGCCAAACAGATCGAAGCGGTGGTCACCCCCCTCGAAGGGACCCTCTCAGCCTACGCCGAGCGCGTGATGGGCGGGTCCTACCTCGACATCGAGGTCGACCGCGAATCGGCGGCGCGCTACGGTCTCACCGTCGGCGATGTTCAGGACATCATCGCCTCCGCCGTCGGCGGGCTCAACGTAACCTCCACCGTCGAGGGTCTCGAACGATACCCGGTCAACATCCGCTACCCGCGCGAACTCAGAGACAACCTCGGCGCCCTCGCCGAAGTCCTGGTCCCGACGCCGTCGGGCGCGCAGATTCCGCTGGGCCAACTTGCGACCCTCCGGATCCACCAGGGCCCGCCGGCCATCAAGACAGAGAATGCGAGACCCAACGCATGGGTCTACGTCGATCTGCGGGACATGGACGTGGGCACCTGGATGGCCATCGCCCGCGAGACCGTGGCCCGTGAGGTGGAGATCCCCGATGGGTACTCGGTCTTCTGGTCCGGCCAGTTCGAGTACATGGAACGGGCATCGAGACGACTGGCGGTCATCATCCCGGCGACGTTGGTTCTCATCGTCTTCATCCTCTACCTCAACACCGGTTCGCTGATCAAGACCGGAATCGTCCTCCTGGCCGTGCCCTTCTCCGCCGTCGGCGCCATCTGGCTCGTCTACCTGCTCGGCTACAACTGGTCCATCGCGGTGTGGGTCGGGCTCATCGCCCTGGCGGGCCTCGACGCCGAAACCGGCGCCGTAATGTTGCTCTACCTCGACCTCGCCTATGAGAGGTGGCGTCGAGACGGCAAGCTGATCGATCTCACCGCCCTGCGCGAGGCGGTTGAACACGGCGCGGTGCAGCGGATCCGGCCCAAGGCCATGACCGTGGTCACCACCTTCTGCGCGCTGTTGCCCATCCTCTGGGCCACCGGCACCGGCGCCGATGTCATGAGACGCATCGCCGCACCCATGGTGGGTGGAGTCCTGACATCGTTTGTCGGTGAGTTGATCGTCTATCCGGTTGTGTTCTTTATTTGGAGAAGCATCGCGATCACGAAAGGAACCACCTTCAACGATCCCGATCCCGATTCGCCAGTCCCGGGTTCGGGGTCGGGAACGGGAACGGGAACGCCTGAAATATCTACCGACCCACGACCTCAGTTCCACGCCGGCCGAGGAAACGGGGAGAAGACATGACGAAAGGAATATGCACCGTGAGACACGAAATACTGATGGCACTTCTGGTAACAACGGTCTGTGTCTCCGCGATCGGCGCTGCGGAGATCACAGCATTTTCGACCATTTCAACCCACTACGAAGCAATTCGTCAGGTGTTGATTGAAGACTCGACCGAGGGGATCGCGAGCCACGCCGAGGCCATCGCCAAGACCGCGAGGGCGCTGGAGGCCAACTACAGCGACGCGGCTGCCGGGGTGAAGCCCGGGAGCGGCGGCACCGTCAAGGCGCTCCTCCCGGAAATCAAGCAACGGGCGGCCGAGGTCGCCCGGGCGAGCGATCTCGAGACCATCCGGAACGAGGTGGCCGAGCTCACCAAACCCCTGGTGCGTTGGATCGAGCTCGTCGACGGATCACGCCCCGTCGTCGCCTACTGCTCCATGGTCAAGAAGGCCTGGCTGCAACCCGACGAACCCATCGGCAACCCCTACGCGCCGTACATGCTCCGCTGCGGCGAAGTCGTGCAGCGGTGAACCGATTTCACTCGACCTCGTTCCCGATCACGTTCCCGAATCGGTCGCATCGGAAGCGGGAGCGGGGTCGAATGGGAACTTCGTGGACCCCGAACGAAAACCGTTCGCACCCCGGTCCTCGAGACCGGAGATTGGAGATCGAAATGAGAAGAGGTTTGGTACTGATGATTGTAGTTAGTTGTATTGCCGGTCTGGCCGCCGCCCACGGTGGTGGGATGGGTGGCGGCGCCGGCCAAATGGGATCAGGCGGCGCCGGGATGTTGACCGTCGCCGACGACGGAAGTGTATTGGTGACCGAGATGTCCTCAATGATGGGCGGCGGCCCCGGCGGTGGCATGGGCGATGACGACCGCGCTCTCATCAACATCGACGCCAACGGCAATGAGCGGTGGCGAGCGACCTTTGAAGAAGGCTGGCCCATGATGGCCGCCACCGAAGGCAACCTTGTGGTCTTCACGCTTCGCGAAGACTGGTGGAGCGGAGCCGGCGGCAGCGGCGACGGTGGCTGGAACCACGGCGGCGGCCACGGTGGCGGCGGTGGTGGCGGAGGCGGTGGTGGCGGCGGTGGTGGTGGTGGCCCCCACGCGGATACCTCGACCCTGGTCGGCCTCGACCTCATCACCGGCAACGAACTCTGGCGAACGATAGTGGATGGCGACATGGTTTCGGCGCCCCAGTTTGCGCCGGACGGCGCGCAGTTCTACGTCACCGTTCGCGATCTCGACGAAACCGGCGGGGTGATAGGTCAAGGCCCCATGCACCAGGGCGATGCCCCTGGTGGTCACCAACTGATGTCCACCTCGGTGGTCGCCATCGGTGGTGACGGCGCCGTCCGTTGGTCGGTGCCCCTGACCGATGGTGGACAGAAGGCCGGGAGGACCCGATGACGACCCGCATCGCATTCATCGTGGTGATCTCGTTGCTCGCGGCAACGGTGGTCCCCGCATCCGGACCCGGCCACCTCGAGGGGTATGTCCCGACCGCAGCCAATGTCGATGGCCGCTTCGGCTCGGTGTGGACCACCGATCTCTGGATCTACCACCAGGGGGCGAGCACCATTCACCTCTGGTTCAACCCTTCCGACGGCGACAACAACGAGGTTGAAAGCGTCGTGCTGACGCTCGAGAATCCGGTCACGGTCCTCACCAACGTCGTCGGCGCCACATTTGCAGCCGACGGAGTCGGGAGCATTCACTATCTCGCAGATGGTCCGGTGGTTGTCACCAGTCGCACCTGGACCTCGACGGACCCGGCCGGATCCTACGGCCAGACAATCGCCGGTGTGCCGGTCAGCGACGCGGCCTACCCCGACGCCGGTCAGGCGGGAGCACTACGGATGCTCGTCGACCAGAGGTCGGGGTTCCGAACCAATCTCGGTCTGACCAACATGACCGGTGTTTCGGCCACCATCGAGGTCGAGATCTTCACCGCCGACGGCGCGGCGGCTCCCGGAAATTCCTCCCTTGCGGTGGAGATTCAGCCCTACGGTATGACCCAGATCAATGATCTCCTGGCTCGACTACCGCCTGGCGAACGCGCGGGTCTGATCGTCCGGGCGGGGGTGACTTCGGGCGAAGGCGCCGTCCTCGCATATGTCTCGACGGTGGACAACGCCACTAACGATGCGTCGTACCAACAGGGATTCCGATTCGGCTACTGAGACTTCTGGTGGCCGCCGGCAACCCCGGCGGCCCCTTCATCTCCCCTCAATCGACAGTTTCGCGTCCTCTACCGAGTTGAGAGCGATCGACTCAATCTTGGCGTTGAACGAGCCAGGGTTCTAGCCCGACCTTCTCACCAATTTCCTACTGCGGCCGACGATGCACAGCACCCAGCTGTGATTTCTCATCTCCGGGTGCTCAACGTACTGCAGAGTACGCCTCCGCGCCCGAAGATGAGAAATCCCAGCTGTGCACAGCG
>JARFRM010000312.1 GCA_029287235.1 Thermoanaerobaculales bacterium | reverse complement strand
GTACGCCTCCGCGCCCGAAGATGAGAAATCCCAGCTGTGCACAGCGCCTCGACGCCCTCGTGACGAAAATTGGTGAGAAGGTCGGGCTAAGATCACCGGCAGGAACGCCTTCGAGCGAGCGGCATCCTTGCGATGGAGCTGACAGCTAACTGCTGAGAGCTCAAAGCTTTCTACGCTCCATACTTCTTGATCGCGGCATCCAACTTCGGCAGGACCATGAAGATGAACAACGCAACCGCGGCCGCGAGCCCCGCGAGGAAGACGAAGAACCACATGGGCTCCATGTGGTTCTGCACCGTTCCGAGGAATCCCGAGAACTTGTTGCCGATGGATGTCGCCAGGAACCACCCGCCCATGGCGAGACCGGCCAGCCGAGCCGGCGCGAGCTTGGTCACGAGGGATAGGCCTATGGGCGACAAGCACAGCTCACCAAAGGTGATCACCAAGTAGAAAAGAGCCATCCAGAGCCCGGCCACCTTGACCGAGCCGCCATCGGTCATGGACCCCGCAACCGCCATGATGAGCAGCGCGGCGGTGGTGAGCAACATGCCGTAGAGAAGCTTGTGAGCCGTCGGAACGGCCTTGCCGATCTTGAGCCGCCAACCGAAGAACCACACCACCACCGGAGTCAGGACGATCACCCAGAAGGGATTCCAGCTCTGATAGACCTCGGCATTGATGACCTGGAGGAACACCCCGGGTTCCATCAGATCCGGTTCGTGCCCGAATCGCTCGCGATACCCGTCGTAGATTGCGTCATGGGTCCCCTGATCGACCACAAAAACCGGCGACAGCGATCCATCTCGGCTCTCTCGCAGGAGAACCACCTGATCCTTGGGAATCGCACGGTCCTCGAGACCCACGGTGATGATGTCCTCTCCGTGGGCGCCTTTCTCGGTTCTGACATCGATCTGGTCGTCGTCGTAGACCTTGACGGCACGCGCCATCCAGGCGGGATCAATATCTTCGTGCCCGCCCTCGACCCCGACACGCTCCACTTCGATTCCTTCAAACGCGTCCAGCGTCGCCACAGCGCTCTCGCGCATCCGGCTCTGACCGAACTGGTTGGCTATCTCCGAAGATGAAACCACCAACAGGCTGTTCGGGTGCGGCCGGGCCACGTCCTCGCCTGCGTTGAGGTAATAGCTCGGCAACGCGTCCTGCTGGATCTGGTCGATGAAAGGCACGCTCTGGGCGGCACCGGGTCGACGATCGGTGAAATCGCGCGCCCACTGGGTCATGGCGCTGCCGTTGAGGTGGAGGATCATGAAGAACGCGCCGCCGGCGACAAAGATGGGCAGCAACGCCAGCAGCCCTGGTTTCTCCTCCTCGTTGGCGGTGAGACCGAGGCGAACAAAGAAGATCACCACCGGGATCATCCCCAGCAAGAAGCCGAAGTCCGACGGGCGTACGATCTGCATATCGAACTGTTTGGCGATCACGTAGCCGATGATCCCGACGACGAATGCCGGAGCGAGGATCTTGCCGAAGATCTCGCCCATGCTGGTGTCGCCTTCGCTGCGTGCCGGTTTCCGATCAGCCTTCTCGAGAGACTTCCAGAAAAACGCCAGGAGCACGACCGCGAAGAGCACACCCAGACCTGCCGCCCGGAAGGTCCAGAGCCAGCCCCAGTAGTTGCGGACGATGGGCGCGACGATGAGGGTCGCGGCCAGAGCGCCGATGTTGATGCCCATGTAAAAAATGTTGAATCCGGAGTCTCGTTTGGGGTCGCCCGGCTCATAGAGGTTGCCCACCATCACCGAGATGTTCGGTTTGAAAAACCCGTTGCCGACGATGAGGCCGATGAGACCGAGCACAAAGAAGTTGAAGCCTGGCATGCCCATGAGGAAGAGACCGCTCGCCATCAGAAGACCACCGATGGCAACCGACCGCCGATAACCGAAGTACCGGTCCGCGATCATCCCACCGAGGAAGGGGGTGAAGTAGACAAAGGCCAGGTAGAGCCCGTAGATCTCGTTGCCCTGGGCACGCGGCAGCCCCAGGCCCCCACGTTCGGCATCGATGGTGTAGAGCAGGAGGATGCCGACCATCGTGTAGAAAGCGAGACGTTCCCACATCTCGGTGAAGAACAGTGGGAAGAGTCCCTTGGGATGTCCAAACGCCATAGTGTCTCCTTAGGATTGGTGTCGAAAAGACGCCGGGTGCGAATCTGGGGCATCCTACCTCAGCCGGCGGCAGAAATGAAATCCGGACATGGTCTCGTGAAGGAGCGGAGATTCCTGTAGGATTTCCACGTGAGGCAGAAGAGGAACACCGAAAGGGCCCCGGCACCGCCGACAATCCGAAAACGGATCTGGTTGCTTGCCGCCGGCTTCCTGTTGGTGCAGATCATCGTCCTGCCCGGCGCAGCCAGCCCGTTTCGCGCCCCCAAGACCGTCTTGGCGCTGATCGTCATCCTGGTTGTCGTAGGAATCAGCATCGCCGGTCAATGCGCCCGTGGCCGCCTCACCATCCGCCGAACTCCAGTGGCGGCGGTCTTGGTCTGCCTGCCTCTGATCCAGATTGCCTCCGGGCTGTGGAGTTTGAACCCGAAGCTCGCCCTGGTCGCAGCCCTCCACACTTTGATCTGGGTCGGCGGCGCCGTGTGGATCGCCTCGGCTTCCGCAAGAGATCGTCTGCGGCTCATCGATGCGACCGCCATCGGCGCCGCCATTTCGGCTGCGATCCTGATTGCTCAGGCGGCCGGGCTGGCAACCTTCTCTCTCGGCCCCGCGGGACCAGGCGGGCGGTTGAACCTCACCGGCCTCACGGGCAATCCGGCCGATCTTGCCATGGCGGCGGTCCTCCTCCTGCCTCTGATCCTCACCGCTCCCGGGAACGAAGACCGGCGCGGGTTTCGGTGGACCCTCGCCGTCCTGCTCACCGCCGCCGCGGTGATCTCACAGACCTTGACTGCGTTTGTCGCCCTGGCCCTGGTCTGGGCGACCTGGCTCGTCCAGCAGCGATCCCGTCGGCTGTGGATCGCCTCGGCGGCGGCAACCATCGTCGTGCTCGCGGTCGGATTCTCGACCGGTCTGGATACGCGGGTCAAATGGCAACTCAAGCGGATCGAACGCGGCGACTGGTATTCGGTCCTCTCGGCGAGAAGCGACGGTTGGACCGCCGCCGGCGAGATGGTCCGGAGCCACCCCATGGCGGGAACCGGCGCCTCCAATTTCACCTACGCCTACTACCCGAGCCGGCTCGCCTGGCTCGAAAACACCGGATCCGTCGGACGCCGAACCGAGCTCGCAACCCACTTTCGTTTCGCTCACTGCGATCCGCTGCAGATGGTTGCGGAGCTCGGGGTCCCGGGCCTCATCTGGATGATCGCCCTGGTCGTCGTCGCCTTTCGCTCTCGACCGCGTGGTGATCCACTGCCCCCCCTTGCCATGGCGGCCTTTGTGCCCTTCGCGCTGTTCCACTTCCCCACTCACCTGGCAGTGAGCCTCGTGCCGTTGACTCTGATCCTCGGCCATCTGATGGCTACCGATCGAGAAATCGTGTTCGAACCCGGGAAATGGATGAGGCGTCTGTCAGCGGTCACGTTCGTCATCCTCGTTCTGACGGGGACCTATTGGCAGCTCCACAGCCTGATGCTCAATCTGTGGCGTGGTGGGTTGACTCACGCCCTGTCCACGATTCCGGCCCTGGATGAACCCGACGGCTCACGGCTTGCGGCCACCGTGGAGTCGCAGATCCTGCCACGGATGCCGGGACTGGCTGGAGCTCGCCCCTGGCTCTGGCGTTTGGTCGGACAGGCGAGGATCGCCCGCGGCGACGACACCGGGGCCGAGATTGCATTCCGAAACGCCATGGGTCTGTGGCCTCACGAGGAGGCGGAGTTCGGCCTCGGCCTCGCTCTGGCGAACCAGGACCGCCGATCCGGTGAGCAGGGTCTCGACCTCGACCTGCGCAACCGGCGCGGAGAGGCCATCGTTCACCTCTCCCGGGTGTGCCGAACGAATCCGACTCTCTTGGATCTCATCATGGAAGATGATCTTCGCAAGACCGTCGCAGAGATCATCGGAGTCACCCACCGAGAGCGGCGGCCGCGTCGGTAGCCTTACTCGTTCTCGAGACGACTTTCGGTCATTCTGCTCTGCTCGCAGTTGTCCCGACCGACAAAGTCCCGTGGATAAAGCTCGAGACAGACTCGGCGAATATCGGCAAAGACACCAGGGTCGAGCATCTCATTGTCGGCGTTGCGTGAGGCCATTGCCGCCTGACTCAAATACTGTCGTTGCCGACACGCGTCGACGGCGTCGGGACCTTTCGATCGCTCCGACCCGCACCGGGCGGCGATGATCTCATCGTCGGTCGGGGGTGTCTCAGATGAACTCTGCGTCGTCGACCCGGAGGTGATACGCCCCGGGGTCTTCACCACGGTCGCAAGCCTCTCCCGCGCCTGGCCCATCTGCCGGCGACATCGGACGATCTCGGCGTTCGACTTGGTGAATGTCGAGTTGTTCAGGTTGATGTCCTCGCGCACTGTGGCGCCGGCTGCGCCACAGATGTCGGCGGCTTCCAGGGCTTCCCCTAACGGCTCGGAAAAACCATCACCGAGGCGAAGAAGATAGATCTCCTGAACCTCTCGTTCGAGCTCGCGCGCCGACTCTTCCATCCGGGCCAGGATGGGGTCATCACGCAGAAGGGTCGTGTTTCGGGCCTGCTCCACAAGCTCACCCAGCTGGTCGGCCACGGCCGAACAACCGGCCAGAACGCCGCCGAGCAGCTCACCATCGGTCTCATCGCCGGCCCCGGAATCGACGACGACCCCGTTCTTTTCGACAATGGCTTCAGGGTTCAGTTTGATGGAGCCGGCAACGTCGCCCAGACTCTTGGTCTGGGTCCGGCCCGTGGGGCACACGAGCAACATCACACCCACCAGAACCACAGTTTGGAGTCTCATGATCCCTCCCGTCCGCGTCACAGAACCGCCGTACAACCTCGTTCGGAATGCACAATCCACGATTCACAATCCATCATTCGAATTGTATCACCCGTTCTATGAGTGAGTTGCGAGATCAAACACCACCCGCCGACCCCGCTGTTGGGGAATGTCAAACCCGGGTAACGTGTTCCGAGCCGTGTGTGACCGCGCTTGCCCCGGTCCACACTGATCCGTATCCTTGAGAGGTACTCCGGCCCTGGAGGGCCGAGTCGGAGGTCGTTCGATGAACACTCGATTGCTCCACGGTGCCGCGCTCGTCGCCGTTTTCGCCATCTCGACAGGGGTCGTGTTGATCCCCTCCCCCAGCTACGCCCAGGATGTGATTCTGTCACCGGTTCCAAAAGACCCGTGCTGCATGACCAATTTTCGCTTCGCCGGCACCTGCCAGGTGATGCCGCGGCAGGGCCAATACTGCGAGAACATCCTCTCGTATCTCAACAACTTCAACAGCGGAGGCGAGGCCTACTGCAACTGGACGAACATTCGCGGCGGTTGGACGCTGGTCGAATGTGGGTCGGGCGCCGCCGCCGGTCAGATCGGTCACATGGAGAAGCAGTACATCGATGCCGAACAGGCGGCCCCGGCCACCGTGGCGACTCCCTCGAGGGCCCCCTCGAAGCTGCCGCAGTCCAACACACCTCGCGCCATCGACTCGAACCAGCTCCAGGTCTCGGATGCCAGCGTCATTCAGGTCCGGCTCGAGCAGCCCCTCGACGGGGAGAATCTGGTCGCCGGGCAGGAGCTCGCAGGACGGCTCGAGGCCGATGTTCTGGGCGCCGATGGTGAGGTCCTCGCCCCGGCGGGGTCGCTGATCAGCGCCCGCGTGGGCGCCGAGAATGCCTGGGACGCACCCAGCTCCGGCAACCTCCAACTCCAGCTGGTCGGAACCACAACCTCGGCCGCCGATCTCTTCGGCACCGCCGACACCGCCCCCGGGGTCGAGAGTCCCGGTCCGGCGTCGGTTCACCTCACCGGTGAACTGGTCGAGCTGTCGCAAGACTCGGTCCTCACCTTCCAACTCAAGGATGTTTCCGAGCAACCCGCAGACCTGCGGGTCCTGACCACCGCCACCGCCGTTTGGATGGGAGCTTTCAACGCCGGCGACGCGGTCACCATCGCCGGTCTATCGTCGGAGAATGGTGCGCTCCTGCCGCCCAACGGCCGGGCGATCATCGGCCGCGACGCCATCTTCTCCTACTGGAAAGATCTCTTGACAGACTCGAACACAAAGGTCGAGCTGGTCAACATCGAAACCGTGGTCGAGGGCGATCTCGGATACAAGGCCGGGCGCTTCGAACTCATCGATTCGACCACGGGAACATCGGTGGACGAGGGCAAGTACATCCAGATCTGGAAGCGATCGGCCCAGGGCTACTGGGAGCTGCACCGGGACATGTGGAACAGCAGTGTCAAGGGCGCGGGGGAAGGCTCCTAAGAGTCTGCACCGCATAGATGGTGGATGGATTTCGGAGCGTCATTTGTGGCCGTTTTTCGCCTGTGTCGCCGGTTCATACTGGTGGTATGGGCCAAGAAACAGGCGAAAAACGGTCCAAATGCCGCCCGAAAGGCGCCGCCGATTCTATGCGGTGCAAGCTCCTAGCCCGAAGGATCTCTACGGTCGCCGGCTCTGACCCCGGCGGGGCTGTGGAAGCGCGACGGTTTCGCACCTCGTGGTGGTGCGGAGTTCCACGTCGTCCAACCACCAACCGGTCCGGGCATCGGCGCGATCGCAGCCCAACCGCCAACGGAATCGTACCGTCAGACCGACAAAATCCGTGAGATCCACCACAGTGTCCGTCCAGCCGTCATCGAAACCGGTCCAGGCTCTTTCGCCGCCGAAGGGGTGACCGGTGCCGACGCTGACGAAACCGGAGTAGCCCCCACGAAGAAATCGGCCGGGGTCGTCGCCCACGGTCGCCCCATTCCCGTGGAGAATGTCGTGCCAGCTCGATCCGCCGTCGGTGCTGTACTCGAGACGGCCGCCGTCCCAGAAGGGCTCCAGGTCGTAGAGGTGGTGGAAGCTCAGGACGGTTCGGTCGTCGAGGATCTCGAAACCGTTCACGAGGGCGACAACCTGGTCCTTCACCCGCGGCTCGTTGCGGCAGAACCACGATCGTTCTCCGCTGTGGGCCACGTCGTCGACCACACCCCACGGATCGGTGCCGCTGTCCTGGCTCGATCCGACCCCCGTCGACCACCCGTCGAGGGCGCCCTCGACCGAGTCGCTGAAGTGCATGTCCTCGGGGCCCGTGGTCCAGCCTGACTGCACGACCGGGTTGTCATCCTCCGCGAGACTCAGCTCATCCGCCGCACGCACCCGATAGTGGTAGAACTCGCCGTCCACCACGGTCGTGTCGCGGAACCTCGTGTCCTTGACCCCGTCGGCGATCAAGCTGGCGGGATCGGGCTCGAAGGACGGCACGATCGACCGGTAGACGAGATATTCCACACCCGCCCCGACGCACCCCGGTTCCGCCGCCCTCCACTCGAGATCGAGGGCACATCCGGCCTCACGGCGGTCGATGACCTCATCGAGGCCCCAGAACAGCGGCGCATGCCTGCACGGCCCGCCCGCGGTCACGGTCACCCCCGGCGAGTTGTCCGACCAGCACTCGCCGTAACCGACCGAGTAGACGTAGGTGTATTCCGTACCGCCCGAGGCGGTCGTATCGTCGTAACTCGTCTCCGGCGCCGAGATCAGCGCGAGGGTCTCGAACGGGCCATCGACCTTCATCGATCGAGAGACGCGGTAGGCCGTGGCGCCCACGAAATCGTCCCACTCGACGACAACCCCGTCATCGGTCGCTCGCGCCGCCGGGTCGGCGGGCGGGTCGCCGCCGAGACATGGGAGACAATCGTTCTCAACGAGAAGTCGGATTTCGTCCAACCACCAACCCCAACCCTCCCCCGGGGTCTCGTCGCACCCCATCCGCCAACGCAGCAGCAGCTTTCGGCCGGCGAAGTCCGAGAGATCCACCCTCGAGTGCACCCAGCCTCTCGAATCACCGGTCCAGCCTTCGGCCCGGAAGAGTGGATTTGTGGGTGCCCCGATGGTGTCGTTGTAGCCTCCGGTCCGCCACCTTTGCGGATCATCGGGAATGGTCTGGCCGTCGCCCTCGAGAATGTCGTACCAGTCGGACCCGCCGTTGGTCGAATATTCCAACCGACCACCGTCACGCGCATTGCGCAACCGGAAGCGATGATCGAACTCCAAGAGCGGTTCCGAGCCCGCCGGCAGGGCGATGGGCTCGGCCGTCCGGAGCACCTGGTCCTTCACCCGGTCCTCGTCGGCGACGAAGAATGCGGATTCCCCGGCCCATGCGTCGTCGTCGGTGACCCCCCAGGGTTCGGTTCCGGTGTCGGAGGGTGAGCCGGGTTCCCGGATCCAACCGTCAATCTCTCCCTCGACATCCTCCTCGAGATAGACGACGTCGGGCCCGGACGGTCGTCCACCGATCTCGACCGTGTTTCCGTCGTCATCCGTCTGGCCGTCGTGCCAGGCCCGGACCAGGTAGTAGTATTCCCGCCCGGACTCCAGGGGCCGGTCCCGCCAATACGTCCCCGCCGTCGAGTCCACGAGCCGATTGTCGGCGCTGAGCTCGAAACCCGGGTGGTCGCCCCGATAGACGGTGTACATCACGACCCCCGGGCACACGGGTTCCGCCGGCGCCCAGCTCAATTCGAGCGAGCAGCTCGACCGGGCCGGGTCATCGACCGACGCGAGGCCGGCAAAGACCGGCGGCAGCAAACAGACGCCTGCCGCAGTGGCCGAGGCCTCGTCCGAGTACTCCGACCAGCATGAACGGTAGGTACGGACGACGTAGTGGTACTCGCTCCCGCCGGAGACAGCCGTGTCGAGGAACGATTCCACCCCGGCCGCGACCGTGGCGATGGGGACGTAGGGTCGGCCTCCGGGATCGTCGGAACGCGAGATTTCGTAACGGATCGCGCCCGAAACCGCCGACCACCCTACCCGAATCCGGTTGTCGCCGAGGCTCGTCGCCTCCACCTCCGCCGGCGCTGAAGGCGCCTCGGCACACGGTCCGGCATCGCCGGAGATCGCCAAAGCGAAGTCCTGACCCGTCAGCCCGATCGGCGCCACCGAGATGTCGACACCCACGACATCGGCAATCCAGGTTCCCGAATCGGGGATTTCGATGCGGATGACCTCGACGTTGTTGTCAGTGTCCCGGTCGGTTCCGGGATCGGGGATCGACCAGGCCCCGGCAAAGACATTGCCGCGATAGACGGTACCGTCAGGCGCCGTCAGCACCAGGTCGAGATCGTTGACGAGCGGGTGGTCGGCATCCTCCTCGCCGGGCACATCCGTCCATACCAGGGCGAGTTTCAGCGCGGTCGACGACGAGTGCACCACCACCGGCGCGCTCCACCTCAACCCGGTCGAGAGCTCGGAGGTCTCATCCTGATCGAAGAAGGTCACCGACCCGGGCTCCGGCCCGCGCACGCTCGCCGCGAGGTCGACGCGTCCCCAACCACGTCCATAGTCGGGACCTCCTCCCCCGTCGTCGGCAGCGACGATGAGTGCGGCCTTGACCAGCGCCGGGCTCGGGCGACGACCTCGCTCGCGCCACAGAGCCTCGTGGAGCACCGTTCCGGCGCCCGCCGCCACCGCGCATGCCTGCGATGTTCCGGTGTTGATCGCATAGCTCTGCCCGGTCCATGCCTCGTCCCACGGCTGAACGGCGTAGCTGTCCCTCGATTCGACGGACAGCACATCGGACCCGGGGGCCACGAGATCGGGCTTCAAACGACCCTGGGTGGGCCCGCGGCCCGAAGTCGTCACCAGGGAGTCAGGGTCGGGCCCGAGCTGGTGGCCGGGCACCCAGGCGCCGCAGCGGTCGTTCTGAACCGCGCCGATGGTGATGACGTTCTTGGCGGTGGCCGGCGAGGTCACCGTGCCCGACTCGGGACCCACATTTCCGGCTGAAAAAAACGTCGCCAGGGGTTGTGAACCCGTCTGATCGGAATCGGCATCGCGCACGGCCGCATCGGCCTCCACCGCTCCGCTGGTGTAGCCGACCACAGGGCCGGTCAACCCGACCTGACCCCACGAGTTGCTGCTGATGTGGGCGCCGTTTCGGGCGCCCCATGCCATCATCTCGGCGACGGTCCCGTAGCCCCCTTCGAAGATGTTGTTTGTGACGATCTCGGCGCCCCATGCCATACCGCGCACCCTCGGCAGACCCTGGGTGAGATCACCGCATCCGGAGGTGTTGGTCGGTGCCGGGAAAAACCCCCGTCCGACAATCGATCCTGCGGTGTGGGTCCCGTGGGCGGTGTCGGCATAGGCCATACGGCCGGATACGGCGGTCACGGTGTCCGCCAGATCGGGGTGGGTCAGATCGACCCCGGAGTCGTTGTGCGAGACGGTGACGCCCAATCCGTTGTAGCCGAGATCCCACACCGGCTCGACGGCGACCAGGCTCGTCCGCGGAGCCAGGTTGTTGTGCGGTTCAACGCCGAAGACCGGCTCGACGTAGCCGATCTCGGGGTGGCTGCGCAGCAGATGCTCCAGTTCGCGGCCGGTCATTTCACCCATTTGTCCATCACCCACGACGGCCTTGGTCTCGCTCGAAAGCGGGCGCGCGCAATAGCCCGAAATCCTCAGTCCGAGGTCGCCCGTCGGGATGTCGCCTCCGAGCAACGACGCGAGCGACCGGTGCACCCGCGCCTCCAAGGGGAGCGGCCCGACATCCCGAATGACGGGAAATCCTTCGGATGTGGTGAGCTGCAACGCACCCGCAAGGACCCCGCGGTCGGCCATCACCACCAGGGCGTGGGGGGCCGCCGGCGCCAGGATCTCCACTCCCAGGGCTTCGAACGTCATCCGCCACCTCTCGTCCAGCGGACCGACCAGATCGAGAATGAACACCGGCCCACCCGCGTCGGTCAGATCGCCCGACAGGGGAAGCGTTTCGCTCCAACCTCTGAAACCGACGGAATCCGCCGGCTGAAACAGATGTGCGCCGGCGCCGATCCCGGGCGAAAGCCCGGCCACCACCCGCACGAGCGACATGGCGCCATAGTCGTGAATGACCACCGCCGCCGGGTCGAGATCGGGCAACAGTACATTGGGAATCAAGGCTTGGACGCAGGGCGGATACCGGTGGTCGACGTCGCTCCCGACCGCCCCGGCGTCAGCCGAGATCGCGGCGGCAATCAGCATGCAAGCACCGAGCACACCGGTCCGAAGCATCAGTCTTATCTCCACACCTCCACTCTAGCCCGACCTTCTCACCAATTTCCTACTGCGGCCGACGATGCACAGCACCCAGCTGTGATTTCTCATCTCCGGGTGCTCAACGTACTGCAGAGTACGCCTCCGCGCCCGAAGATGAGAAATCCCAGCTGTGCACAGCG
>JARFRM010000055.1 GCA_029287235.1 Thermoanaerobaculales bacterium | reverse complement strand
GCCTGGTGCTCGGTCTCGTCTCGGGCGAGCCTCTCGAAGAGCTGCTGCACGGCCGGTTTGTCGGCGCGCTCCGCGACCATGGAGTAGAAGGTGAAGCCGTCCACCTCGACCTGGAAGGCCTTCCTCAGGACGGTAGCGATCGAGTCGAGCTCTTTGGTCATGATGTCCTCTTGGCGAAAATTCTACCACCGAGTGCCTCCCGAGGGGCTGCGCTTGCGGGTCCGGCGGCATCGTTGTAACCTGATTCTCGTCCGTCAGCCCTAACTCGATATTCGTGATTCTCAGCCACGGCGCGCGCTGTTTCTCGACTGTGTTACCGACTCCGAGACGGACGAGCGAGATCGAAGTTCCGCAACCGGCGGAGATTTGAAAAGGGGGACCGACATGAAGCGTTTCGCGGTGATGGGGCTCGGGAAGATGGGTGTGGATTGGGTTGCGAATCTGCTGGAGGGCGGACACGAGGTCGTGGGTTTCGACAACTTCTCCGCTGCGCGCGAGCGGGCGCCCGGGGCGCTGGCAAAGGGCCTCGGTTGGATTGCCAAGAAACGCCATCCGGACGAGGCCGACTTCGCCGAGAAAGCGACGGCGCGGTTTCGCATCGTTGATTCGGAAGACGAGTTCGCCCAGGCGCTCGGATCCTGTCAGATTCTGCTCGAGGTCATTCTCGAGGACCTGGACCTCAAGTGCGAGGTGCTGGCGCGAGTTGCACCCCATCTCCCCGCCGACGGCATGGTGTGGACAAACACCTCGTCGTTGAGCGTCCATACCATGGGGGTGGCGTCGGGTCGCCCGGATCGTTTCGTTGGCACCCACGGGATGAACCCCGTGTACCAGATGCCGGCCGTCGAGGTCGTGCGACACCGGGATCTCGCCGAAGAGACCCTGACCCAGACCCTCGAGCTCCTGGTGGGAATGGGCAAGAGCCCGTTCGTCGCGTCCGATGTCTCGGGTTTCTGGGTCAACAAGCATCTGGTTCCATTCATGCTCGAGGCCATGCGCGCACTGGAGCGCGGCGAGATCACCGTCGAGGATGGGGACATCGGGCTCAAAGGCAGCCTCGGACACCCGCAGGGGGTGTTCAAGCTCTCCGACTTCATCGGTGCGGACACGATGTATCGGGTGTCGATGGCCATGTACCTCCAGACGCAGGACCCGCGTCTCTACCCACCGGCGATCCTTGCCCGGATGTTCAAGCGCGGTGAGTTCGGGGTCAAGACGGGCAAGGGGTTTTACGAGTGGGACGGTTTCAAGGCGGTGAAGGGTCGCGACTTCTCGGAGTTCGCGATCACCTCGTCGGACTTCCTGCTCGAGGTCTGATGACTGGACGATTCATTGTGAATTGTGAATTTTGAATTGGGGAACGAAGCGCCGATCGTGGTTCATGGCGGCGTGAGTCGACAATGCAGAGTCGAGAGCTGACGATTTGAGCCTTGGGATGGAAATTCACAATCCATAATCTGTAATTCATAACCTTGAACGGAAGGGGGCTGCTCATGGCCGCGGAAACCTCGACGCACACCCGGGCGACGCGGGCTCGAATCCCGTACGGCACGTGGGGCAGCAGCTACTTCCCGGCGTGGCAGACCTCGCCGCTGGCCGAGGTCAACATCGGTCAGTTCGCGGGCGAGGCCATGGGGCGCATCCTCGGTCTTCGAGGGGTGCCCCAAAGCCGCCTCGAGTACCTGGTCATCGGCTCCACGATCCCCTGGCACTGGAAGTTCTGGACCGCCCCGCTGGTGGCGAGCTGCATGGGCACGAGGATCCCCGGTTTCCATGTCGAGCAGGCCTGCGCCACCGGGTTGCAGGCGGTGGTCGTCGCAGCCGCCGAGGTCGAGATGGGCGCCAACGATGTGGTCGGCGTCCTGACGTTTGACCGCACCAGCGATTCGCCGGTGGGTGTGTTTCCCGAACGTCGATCGTACGAAAGAACACAGGCTCTGGGAGATGTGTGGGACAACTTCGGCTTTGACCCCGCCACCGGCAGAGCCATGATCGCCAGCGCCGGGCTCGCCGCACGGAAGTACAAGATCGACCGGCGGGAGGTCGACGAGATCACGCTCTGCCGCTACGAGCAGTACTTCAACACCAAGGACTCTGGCTTTCTCGACCGCGTACTGGTGCCGCTCGAGGTGCTCAACCTGCAGGGAAGATCGATGGGGGTGATCGACGACGATCTCGGTGTCCGCAGGATTTCGGCGGGCGGCCTGCGCGCAATGCGCGAGCTCGACACCTGCGTCACCGCGGGCTCTCAGACGCACGCGTCGGACGGAATCGCGTGTCTGCTGGTGACCACCCCGGAAAAGGCCCGCGAGCTCAGCGTCCGGCCCGAGATCGACATCTCACTGGTCGCGAAGGCCGAGATCCGGACCTCGCCCAGCCTGATGCCGGAGTCGCCCGCCCTCGCCGTCGCCAAGCTCCTCGAGCGAACCGGTCTGGAGATGGATGACATGGCGGTGGTCAAGAACCACAACCCCTTCGCCGTCAACGATGCGATTTTTGCCAAGGTACTCGACTATGACTGGCACGGGATGAACACCACCGGCTGCTCGCTGGTGTGGGGACACCCGCAGGGACCGACCCTGACCAGATCGCTCATCGAAGGTCTGGAGGAGGCGGTCTCGCTGGGGGGCGGTCACGTGCTGCTCTTCGGGTGCGCCGCCGGAGACGTCGGCATTGCCGCCATCTTCGAGGTGTCGGATCAGAAAGGGGGTCGTGCATCATGACCACCGGAATGCGACCTTCCACCCTCGAAACCCTCGGTCTGGGATCGGTCGTCGATCTCGTCAAGACGGGTCTCCCGGCACACACGGAGGACCTTGTCGACAGGGTCTTCGGCCCTTCCCCCAACCGCGGTTCGTTCGTTGTTTCCGGCGCCAACGGGATCGTCGGCGCCGGCAAGACCATGCAGCTCGGCTCCCGGCTCGAGCCGTTCGGCGTGCCCGTCGTGGCGCTCGATTTCCCGGGGGTGCCCGACGGCATCGGCGGCAAGTACCCGGGTCTGGTCGGCGCGTTCGGCGCCGAGCGCGCGGCGGCGATCATGGGCAACGTGATCCGTCTCTCCTACGACGGCCGAAATTTGCCGTCGCAGCTCGCCGCGCTCGACCCCCGCTTCCTCCTCGAGGCGGTGCCCGAGAACCTCGAGATCAAGCGGGCGCACTACGAGGTCTTCAA
>JARFRM010000246.1 GCA_029287235.1 Thermoanaerobaculales bacterium | reverse complement strand
GTTCGAAGGTGAGAAAAGGAAATTCCTATCCGTTACTACGGGTGGTACTCAAATGTGTCGCGGGGCAAGCGGCGGAAGGCCGAAACCGAGAGCGGGGAGGTTGGGGTTGCGGACACCGGTCCGGACTCCCGAGCGGCGCGTGCCGAGAGCCGCGACGCCCGCGCCCTCAGGCGAAGCTGGGCCCAGCTCATCAAGCGGGTCTACGAGGTCGACCCGCTGGTGTGCCCGTCGTGCGGCTCAGAGATGAAGGTCATCGCCTTCATCACCGAGCACGATGCGATCGACTCTATCCTCAGGCATCTCGAGCGCAGGCAGGCGGAGGAGGCAGAGGCACGCGCGCCGCCCAACTGACACGGGACCGGAGATCTCGGAGCGGGTCGGGTTCGTCCCGATGCGTGCGTGGAAAAGGTGTGTGCGAATCGCGCGAATCCGATGTCGAACGACCTGGTGGAGCGGCGCTCCGAGGTCACGAGCCCTGTGTTGGGCGGAATCGGTCCTCGGAACACCTCAATCGAGGAGGTTCCTCAGGCGCGGAGCGGAGGTTTGAGGGGCAAATGGGCGTGGTACCTTCGAGGTGGAGGAAAGGAACTTCCTATCCGTCAAATATTAGTTCTTTGTGTGCCCGGCGGCCAGTGCCGCACGCAGCAGTGGGCGGACATCATCATGTTTTCCCGCAAAAAATCTTTCGTCGTAATAGCCCCACAGGGTCCAGTGGACCTTTGATTGGCTGATGAGGTCGAGGGAATCGGTGAGCCAGCGCAGGCCTCCACGGTCCTCGATAAAGCACGTGTGCATCGCTCCGAAGCCCCATATCGACATCGGCACGTTGTGCGATTCGCCAAACTCCAGCTGTCGTGCTAGGTAGAACTCGAGGTAGTTCCTGTCAAATGGAAGCGAGATTTCAAACCCGGACGATTCCTGGTAGTCGATGATCCAGTCCGGATCGGGGTACACCCGCTCGAGCTGGGTATCAGCCCGCCAGGAAGCGAACTGGTGAGTGTATTCATCCCGCTCAAAATAGTAGAACTCGTAGACCAGGTTGTCGTCCTCGACGGTGATGAAGGCATCGTCGGGCGCGAGGTCGATACCCGAGATCTCCCGCCGCTCGGCGTTGATGCCGTAGATTCGCTCGATGAACAGGGCGTGGTTCGTATCAACCTCCCTGATCGCGTCAACGGTGCGTTGGGCAAGCTTCCCCCACTGCTCGCTCCCGGCTGCCGTGATGGGTTCAAAGAACAAGCTGTAGCCAGCGATTCGGGGTTCATGTCTGTAACGCTCTGCAATCTTCCGCCACAGGCCGACATAACGCTCCTGCAGTCCGGCGTCAGACCAAATCGAATAGTCAAATGGCACACCAATGACAGGTACGGGTTGCCAGCCTTCGATCGAGAGATTCTGCAAAATCACCCACATCCCGTGCTGTCTGGCGAGGGCAAGGTACTCGTCGATGGTGTTCCAGGCGCCGGCTTTGATGATATCGGGCGTTTCCGGGTCGTAAAAATGGCGATACGAGAATGGTAGCCGGATGGTGTTGACACCGAGCTCGGCCAGCTCCCGGAATCGTTTTTCGTTTTCCTGCGCAGAGTTACCCGGTTTGAGAGCGACGCCACGCAGCCACACGCTCTCGCCTGCCTCACCAACCACGAGTTGATCGCCCGAGGCCCTGACAAATTTGTGGGCGGCCGGGACCGGTTCTGAAGCCTGCCCAAAGCTAGCGGTTAGGAGCAGCAGAACAGCAAACCTGATCACAGACTGAAAGCGCATATTTTCTCCTGGCAATTATATGTGACACCCACCGCCCCATTTTAAACCAACATCCATGTACCAAGGCCAACCAACTGGCCTCAGATGGTCAAGTCCGAGAGTTGCTGTAAACACGGTTTGGGGTTGAGCTAGGTTTGACGGCCGGAGCGTTCGCCTCTCGGTGTTTCTTCTCGATCTCCTATCGAAGTCGCTGCAAGTGGACGCGTTCGAAGTCGGTGACACGAAGGCCTCGCCACCGCTCTGCCCCTCGGATGAGGGCAGCAAAGGCAAGCTTGAGGACCGGTCTTTCGCCGAAGAAGGTGGACACGGCCTTGGTGCGGCGTCGTTCCTCCTCGAAGAGACGTTCGAGCAGGTTCGTGGTGCGGATGACACGGCGGTGGCTTGGCGGGCACTTCAGGTGAGCGATGCATGCATCGAAGTCGTCCAGGAAGCAGCGGACGGCAGTGGGGTAACGCTTCTCGTAACGCTCCACGAGGTCGTCACGAAGCAGCTCAAACAGTGCCCAAACAGTGCCAGGAGAAACGTTTTAAACTCTCTATCCTGATTGTCGGATTTCAAAGAGCTTCTCCTTTACTGTCTTTGACAAGGCGTGGTCGAGTTTGTCGATTTCGGCGGCGAACTCACTGTCGTTTCGCCTGATCTCACTCGCTTCCCGGACCCATCGACTGACCACAACCGGATGCTTGCTGAGCGCAGCACCGAGCTCGCCCGCTCGCTGCCCCCACCTCTCGATTCCGCATGCAGCGATCAGTCTCCGGATCCGTGCGGTTTCGCTGTCCTGCCTTCGACTTCTCAACCTTGATTTCTCGAACCGAATCAGCTCGCATGCCAGACCGACGAACTGGTCTGCTTCGAGGTGTTCGCGTTCAAGCCCTGTGCTCCGTCCAAGATGATCGACCTCCGATCGCTCGTTATTGAATTTCAGCTCTCGTTCCGGCTTCCACCACGGGAGTCCACCCACGTCCTCGCCGAAGCCCTCTTCTTTCATCGCGGTCTTCAACGACCGTGTGTAGGCCTTCCTCGCTGACCTTTCGGTCGTTCCAAAGCTCATCAGGCTTGCATCGACATCGCACAACGGCCTTCGTATCCGGCCCATCAGCTCTCGGTGCCCCGACAGTGTGTAATTGAGTGGATTCTCCACCAGGCCCGCCCTGACCGGGTTCAGATGGACGTAAATGATCGCTTGCGCCAAATACACTTCGACGTCAATCAGCTTGGCTTTGTAGCGAGTCTGCCAAAGCGGTCCAGTCCGGCGCCATCTGCGATTGAAATCTCGACTGAAACCGTTCTGCAGGAAGTGCATCGTCCTCGACAGCGGAACCGATGTTGTTCTGATGACCAGATGGAAGTGATTTGACATCAGGCACCAAGCATGAACCGCGAACCCGTCCCGCTCTTTTGTGTCGCGGAGCCGCTCGACAAACTCGATCGCCTCCTCCGGATCGCCAAAGACCGCTTCCCCGCGGGCGAACCGGTTGTACACGTGATACAAACCGCCCTCAACAAACTCCCGCTTCAGCCTTGGCAACCTATCTCCTCTACCCCCTCACTCTATCAGAACGTTTAGAAAGTTTCTCCTGGCACCAATTATGGTTCTAAAGTCTGGCACTTGAATGTGGGGGACCCGGGCAGGTAACTGCCCGGGTCTACTCGACACCATAACTTTGCTCAGCGTGTAGGTCGATGCCACAATATTCCATGCTGGTCTCGTTATCTTGGGCCTCGAGCCCGCAATAGATTTGGCGAGCATTGTGCTGCGCCGTTTTAGGAGACCGGCCTACTCATCCCATCTGGCACCGATTCTTCGTTCGCGGCGAGTAGCCTCGGGTAGGGCTCAGAAAAACGGCCGAATCGCGGCGATGAAGAGGTCAGTGGAGTCGACGACCCCGCTGCCGTCGGCGTCGGGGTTGCCGGGGGTCGGGTACGCCGGGTTGTCCACGACGTTGATGATTGCGGCAAGATCATCGGCGGCAAAGTCGCAGTCGGCGGTGGCGTCGCCCGGTCGCCCCGCCGTCACCTCGACGCAGTTGGAGAACTCGCTCGACGAGGCATCGTTGCCGGTGGTGTTGGAGGAGACAAACTGGCCGAAGAGATCTCCCTGGATCTCGACGTTGTAGCTGTAGTTGCCGGGGTCGGCGTGCACCGTGTAGAACCAGCCGATGTAGGTCTGCCCCTCGCCCCATCCGCTCGGGTCGCACTCGGTGTTGGCGAAGAGATCGTGGGCGTAGGTCCCGGCGGCGCTCCAGCGCCCACCGCCGATGTAGGTCGTTCCCCCGCAGCTCTCCGCCCAGCCGATCAACGGCTGGTTGATCAGGCCGTTCGGACCGCTGTCGCCGTCGCCCTGGTCCGGCGGTGTCACCCCGTCGTTGTTGAGGTCGATGCCGTGCCCGAGATTGTGGTGGATGCTGTTGTACCGGATTCCGTTGCGGACTGCGTCGTCGCCGACGATGGCGATGCCGTCCCCCTGGTTCCATGCGATGACGTTGCCGCCGCCCACCGTGCCGCCGAAAGCGTTTCTCGGCGCGCTGACGACGGTGATCCCCGGGCCGCCGTTTCCCAGGCCGGTCGAGCCGGCCGCATTGGTCCCGATGTAGTTTGATGTGAAGAAGTTGGCGATGGCGCCGGACCCACCGAGCCAGACTCCCCCCGCTCCGTTCATCGTGATGACGTTGCCGTGGCCGAGGGACCCGATGATGTTGGCGTATGCGCCGTTGATCGAGAGCCCGTATCCAGTGTTGCCGGTCGATCCGAAGTTCCCACTCGACCCCATGACCGAGTCCTCGACGGTGATGTGGTGGGAAGAGTTGACCCCGTCGTGGGTGAGGAAGAACCCGTGTTGGGTGTTTTGGAATGCTTCGACATCAGGTCCGATCCCGACGTTGCTGCCGCCGGCGATGATGACGCCGTGGGCACCGTTGTCGAAGATCTCGGCGTTGGCGACCTGATGGCTCGCCGTCGAGGTCTGGATCCGGACGCCGCTGCCGGCGTTCGCCTCGATGAAGCACTTGGCCCCAGACACCGGGGTGCCGACGCTGGTCGCCCCGGCGTCTTCGATGTAGACGCCGTGGTCACCGTTTCCCGGAGTTCCAAAGTAACCAGGGATGAGTCTCGCAATCAACGTTCCTGTGGCAGAGGCCCCGCTGATGTGGATGCCGGTCAGGGTGTTCTGCTCCACCGTGGCAAACGCGCCCGTGGTGGTTCCCCCGATCATGGTGTCGGGAACGTTGTCGACCCGGATCCCGAAGTGGTTGGCGACTGCTGAGACTCCCCACGCATGGTTGTTCGCCGTGGTCCCGGAGCTTCCCGGATCGAGGTGGATGCCGTTCCCGAGATTGTAGGAGAAGCTGCCGCGGAGGCTGGTGTCGGTGGCGTCCGACAAGACGATCCCGTGACCCTCGTTGTTGTCGCCCTTCACGGACTCCAACCACGAGTGGTAAGAACCGAGCAGAACGATCCCCTTGCCGCTCTGACCGGCCGGGGTCTTGTCGAAGTTGTAGACCGTGAGATTCTCCAGAGCGCAGGTGTCGGCTGTGACGACCAGTCCGTTGCAGCCACCCGTGCACGCGTCCCCGTGAATCCACCACTGCCACGTCCCCTCGTTGATCCGCACCGGATCGGTCAGGTCCGGGAGCTGGATCCCCGGGCGGAATCCCATGTCGTAGAGTCCCGGAATCGTTCTGATCTCGTCGAATCCGGGATTGGCGTTGGCGGCGATGATGGCCTCGCGGAGGGTGCAGTCGGCGTCGCAGGCGCCGTCGTTGTGGTCGCTGTCGGTGGTGATTCCGAAGATCGAACGCGGCGCCGCGACGAGAAGCACCGGCCGGTTCGAGCCCTCGAGTACCACCACCAGGTCGTCGATGGCGTCGCGGCTGATGCGGCCCGTTTCGGCCCTTGAAACGGGTCCGCCGAGCTCCACGACCGTCGTTTCCGCCGCCCGCCACTCGCCCGAGCGATCGACGGCGAGAGCCCCGTGCAGGCGAAGACCCATGGGATCGGGCTGCACCAGCACCGGCCCGCGGCCGACCCCGCTCCAGGCCGAACGCACCCAGCTTCCGTCCGCGGCCGTCGAGCGCGTCTTCAACTCCGTCGACCACTCCCCCGTCATCGGATCGACGAGTCGAATGCCCTGCACCCCGGCAACGGTCAGCCGGTGGGTCGTGCTCCGCTCGAAACGGTCGACAACGAACTCCGTCGAGGACCCGTCAGAGGTCAGCATCTCGGATACAGCCATCTCCCGTGCCGCGGATCGCGAGCCGGAGTCTGTGCCCTTAACGACCGCGAGCCCGTGATCGGTGGCGACGACGAGATCCCACCAGGCGTCACCGTCGAGGTTGCCGGCGGAGACCCGACGAATCACACCACCCGCCGGCACGAGCAGCGGCGACTGGGCGGCCGGCGATTTCTGGTCCGGGAAGAGCACCAACTGCGGCCCCTTTGCCGTCTCGATGCCCACCACTGGCGACGGTGCAGAGTCCCGACGGCCATAGTCGAGGGCGGCGAGCGCGGTCACCGGGCCCGGGAGGGGCAGGGTCTCGAAGTCGTCCACCGGTTGAGCGCTTGCGAGGGAGAACCAGTCGAGCCGGGACCGACCCTCGAGGGCCATCAGCACATCGAGCGTCCCATCCCAGTCCACGTCGGCGACGGCGAGGTGGCGAATGGGGGCCGGTGTCCTCGCGAGAATCACGGGTGGCAGGAGCTCGCTTCCGTGCTCCCGCCGCCACTCGCGACTGCCGCCAACGGCGGCCGCGAGCACGCCCCCGTCGTCGGTTCGCCAGGCGATCAACAGGTCGAGCAGCCGGTCGCCGTCGAGGTCCGCCAGCTCGAGGGCGGTCGGCTCCGCCCCGTCGATGCCTTCGGGCTGCTCGAGCTCCTCGACCCGGTACTTCGGCCACGGCGCACCCGGGTCGAGGAACTCCGCCGCAGATGCGGGAGCCGCGAAGCTGAGCACCAGACCCAAGACCAACCCGGGAGAAAGACCGTCAGGCGACGTGTTTCGCATGTTGACCCCCGATTTCGTTTCGACCAGTATACCCGGCTGGACGGGAGATCGGGTCGAGCGATTCGACCGCTCATCGATCCACGGGAGCACGCGGATTGACGAGGCGAGCGGGCCGTTTTGGTTTTGGTGCCTTTTGGTGCCAGGCTTTAGAACCTTAGAATGTTTTTAGCAGCCGACTTTCTAAGGTTCTAAAGCCTGGCACCGAATTAAGGTTCTAAAGCCTGGCACCGAATCCGAATCAGGTTCTAAAGCCTGGCACCGAATCCGAATGGCACCGAATCCTCCCCCGATGGCGGCGACCTTTGTCCGGCGCGTCGGAATGCGGCCGATCGCATCCGACTTGAATGATGCATCGGCACCGGCAGTCGCCACGACGTCGGCGCACGAACGATCCACAAAGGAGAATCTGAAAATGAAAACGAAGACTCGAGTGCTCGCCGCCGCAGCCATGGCGCTGCTGGTCACCCTCTCCGCCGCGGCCATGACCGCCACGGAGGCCATCGAACAACGTAAAAAACAGATGGAAGGAGTCCGCGACGGGATCCTGGTGCTCTCCGCCATCGCCAAGAAGGAGCAGCCCTTCGATGCCGACGTGGTCCGCTCCAACGCCGAGAAGATCGCCGGCCACCTTGAGGAGGCCGCCAAGCTCTTCCCGGAAGGCAGCGACACCGGTGACGCCGAAACGGCCGCGAAACCCGAGATCTGGGCCGACCGCGAGAACTTCGACAAGATCATGGCGAGCTCCCATCAGGCCGCGGTGGAGCTGCAGTCTGTGACCGAGCAGTCGGCGTTCCCGGGTGCTCTCGGCAAGCTCGGCAACACCTGCAAGAGCTGCCACGACCTCTACAAAACCGCCCAGCAGTGAATCTGTCGCCCAGAACTAGGAGGATCGCGACCGGGCTGGCGTGCACTCTTTTGGTTGCCGCGGTCGGTTTCTTTGTGCTGACCTCGGCACGCCCGAGTAATCGCACCCTCCCGCCGCATCATCCCGATCCGGCTCGCGGCGAGGTGCTCTTCAGCGTCGGCGGGTGCGTGTCGTGCCACAAGGCCTCGATCTCCGACGGTGTGTCGGGGCCACCCGCGGGCGGTGTCGAGTTTCCGACTCTGGTGGGGTCCTTCTGGCCCGGCAACCTCACCCCCGATGTGGAGACCGGTCTCGGCGGCTGGACCGCGGAGCAGTTTGTCGCCGCCATGATCGACGGTGTCTCACCCGATGGCCGCCACTACTTCCCGGCATTCCCCTACCCTTCGTATCGGGCGATGCCCGTGGGCGACATCCTCGATCTCTGGGCCCACCTGGAGACCCTCACGCCAGTCCGCTCTCCCGCGCGGGCCCCGACGGTGCCGGCGCTCGGTCTCGCCCGCCGCGGGGTCGGGCTGTGGAAAAGACTGGCGCTCGAGGAACCGGGATTTCGACGTGATCCCCGGCGCAGCGACGAATGGAACCGCGGCGCATACCTCTCCAACGGCCCGGGCCACTGCGGCGAGTGCCACACGCCGCGGAACGCGCTGATGATACTCGACCCCGACCGCGCCTATGAGGGCGGTCCACACCCCCGTGGCGAAGGGCTGGTCCCCGGTTTACTCAACCTCGAGAAACGAGGGCGGTACTCGGATGCGGCAGATCTCGTCCTAGCGCTCCAGTTCGGCGAGACCTTTGGCTACGACCGGCTCTCGAGCGGCGGGATGGCCGATGTCCAGATGAACCTCGCCAAACTCCCCGAGGACGACCTGCTCGCCATGGCCGAGTATCTGCTCAGCCTCGAGTGAAGCTTGCACCCGATCCTCGGGAGTTG
>JARFRM010000203.1 GCA_029287235.1 Thermoanaerobaculales bacterium | reverse complement strand
ACCCTGTCCACGCAGGAAGGAGACTCCCATGGGAATCAACAAAGTCATTCTTGTCGGCAATATCGGCAGAGATCCGGAAATCAAGTCGCTCCCGAGCGGCACCCGTTTGGCCACCGTATCCCTCGCAACCACCGATCGTCGATCGAAGGACGAGGCCGGCAATCCCCGAACCGAGTGGCACCGGCTCGTTTTCTGGGACCGCATGGTGGACATCGTTGAGCAGTACGTGACCAAGGGCAAGCAGCTCTACATCGAGGGCCAGCTCAGGACTCGAAGTTATGAGGTCGAGGGCCAGAAAAAGTACTCCACCGAAATTCACGTCCGGGAAATGGAACTCCTCGGTGGTCGGCCGTCTTCGGACGGTGGCGGTTTCCGCGGCCCGGAACCCGCAAGCAGCTTCCCGGACGACTCCGACGACGTCCCTTTCTAATCTCACAGTAGCTCGCGCTCGAAACGCCCTCCCGCCCCCGGCGGGAGGGCGCATTTTTTCTCCCTCCGAGGGCTAACCCTTGACACAGGTATAGCTTCCAGGTATCTTCACAGTTCCTGTCGAGAGAAGGAGGAGTGGATGATCAAGTCGGATCTCGTAGAAAGGGTGATGGGGGCCACGGACCTTCCGAAACCGAAGGCCACCGACGCCGTCAACGCGCTTTTTGAAGGGATGAAGGAAGCGCTTCTGCGAGGCGACCGCATCGAGCTCCGCGGCTTCGGTGTCTTTCAGGTCAAGGACCGGAAGCGCGGAATCGGCCGCAACCCGAAGACCGGGAAAGAGGTCGAGATTCCGCCGGGGAAGACCATCCGATTCAAACCCGGAAAGTCCCTGCGCAATATGAGTTGATCTTGGGCTCACCCGAGATCCTCGGATCCACCGGCCCCGACGGTCAGACCGCCGGGGCCTTTCAGTTTTCACCGACAGCCTATCGTCCGAGGTGGTGGCTGCACATTCTGCTCTTTGTCCTGACGCTGGGCACCTCGACCTTCATGGGGGCGATCTTCTACGGTTGGACACCTGCCGAACTGGCCCAGCTCGGTTGGCTCAAGCTCATGGTTCACCCCACGTTTGTCGGCGAGGGGCTCAAGTTTGCCGTCCCTCTGCTGCTCATTCTCCTGTCGCACGAGATGGGTCACTACATGGCGGCGCGACGGCATGGCCTCATGACCACTCCCCCATTCTTCCTGCCCATGCCGGTGCCCATGCCCTTCAGCCCGGGAACGCTCGGCGCGGTCATGCGGATCAAACAGCCCATCACGACCCGGACCCAGCTCATGGACATCGGCGCGGCGGGCCCCATCGCAGGGTTCATCGTGACCGTACCGATGCTGGTGATCGGGCTCGCCATTTCTCAGATTCGCGAGTTCCCGCACGACGCACCGCTGGTCTACTTCTCCGAGCCGATCCTGTTCAAGTTCACCGCACGGGTGCTCTTCTTCCCCGGCCTCACGGGATCAGAGGATATCCTCCTGCACCCCATGGCCTGGGCGGCGTGGTGGGGACTTCTGGTCACCGCGCTCAATCTCCTGCCCTTTTTCCAGCTCGATGGCGGTCACATCGCCTATGCACTCTTCGGCGATGGACACCGGCGCTGGGCCCGGCGGCTTCTGGCGGTCTTTGTCATCATGATCGGATTCTGGCCCGGATGGGCGCTGTGGGCGGCGATATTCGTCCTTGTCGGCCCCGAGCACCCGCCGATTCTCCACGAGCGGGAGCCTCTCGACCGCAGACGGAAGATCGTCGGATGGATCGCGATCGCGATCTTCATCCTGTGCTTCAGCTTCGCGCCGATTCAGCTCTGGTGAAATTTCCCCCTGAAAGGGTCAGCGTCGCATCGGGATCGTTGTCGCGTCGTTGGTCTGGCCGTCGATGACCGACGCGTAGGCCACGACCGGGCCTCCGCTGATGAGGGTCACCTTCGCCGACGCGGCATCGAGATCATCCCGCCCGGCCAGCCTCGAGAAGGGTCGGTTTTCCTGGCGCCACGTTTCGGATTCGATCGTCACCTGGTAGATCAGAAGTTCGGCGCCCGTTGCATCGAAGAGAGAAAGCTCGACCGTCGCGGTCTCGGCGCCCGTATTGACCAGCCCGATGTTGGTGCGGAAATCCGCAGATTCCCTGAGCTGACCCAACCAGGCGGATTCGCCCGGGGCCAGACCGGCATCGCCCGGTTCGCCGGCGAGGTGCTGGCCGAAGGTCCCATCCGGGAAACAGTCGCCCCCGGTCGGGAGCGTGTTGTAGGTTCGAGAGTTGACCGCCAATTCGCCGTCGGAGCAGATCTCCAGGGCTCCTGAGCCCTGGAAGTCCGGATCGAGCCAACCGACAACATCCACGAGGTCCACCATCGCGGTCGGTGAAACGGAGACCACGCGAGTCAGGCTCGCACCCGCCGCATGCAGCCTGAGTTCCACGGAAGCTCCCGCCGGGTCGACACCGAGAAGACCGAGATCAGACTTCCATACGCTCCCGTTCAGCCCGTTGACGCGGCTGACCGCCGGAACCCAGTAGGTCGAGGAGCACTCCATGGGCCCCTCGCCCGAGATGGTGATGTCACCCGATCGGGTGCAGCTCACGCTTTCGACGGTGGCCGTCATCCCCCACCGGAGGGTTCCACTACTGCCGTAGGTGTGGGTCGGATTCTGGTCGCCGCTGGTCGCGCCGTCGCCGAACGACCACGAGTACTCGATGGTTCCGGTACAGGCGGAAGCCGACGCATCGGCCTCGAATGAAACCGGCGTGTTCAGATCGGCGGTGGCGGGCACCGTCGCATCACAGCTGAGCGAACAGCCGCTTCCCGAGCCGATGGTGAACGGGTACGCGACGGTGTCCGACCCCGCGTCGTTGACAACTGTGAGGCTGATGCTGTAGTCACCCGGGTTCGCGTAGCTGTGGCTGGGGTTCTGCTGATCGCTGGTGACACCGTCGCCGAAGTCCCACAACCACGATGTCGGCACCCCGCTCGACGTGTCCGTGAACTGGATCAGTTGACCCGCGATTGGAGACCCGGGAGACCACGTAAAGCTCGCCTCGGGCGCCACCACGACAGTCTGCGGAACCACGGTCAACTCCAGAAGCTTCGGCGGTTGATCACCGCTGACCATTTGCAGAGATGCCTGGATCTCGAGATAGCGTCCGGGCGTGGTGAGGGACAGCTCAAGCCCGCTCGCCGAAGGCTCCCACGCCGACCAGGTTCTCGCGTCCTCCGAGCTGCGCACCCGCACCGCCACAGAAGTGCCCTCGGGCTTCTCCGACTGCCATGACACGACACCCCATGGCGTGCCCGGCACCTGACTGTCGTGCACCACCGTCCAGGTCCCGAAGCGTGAGGTCAGATTGCGCGCCACGATCCCCGTCAGGTCACCGGTAGCGGCGTGGCCGGCAGTACCCACCAGCGTTTTCTGAAGGTCAGAGGTCACCAGATCCGGTTCGATCCGGTAGATGGTGTCGGTTGCGGCGCCGACAACCCAGACCTTGCCGTCCTGGTCAACGGCCACCCCGGTCGGCCCACCGGGGATCGTCACGAATCTCGTCAACAGCCCCAGAGAGGTGAACCGGCTGAGGGTGCTGTCGCCCGATGCGGCCACCCAGACGCGGCCACCCGCGGAGGTCGCGATTCCGTCGGCCAGCCAGCCGGCGACCTGCGTCCACTCCACTTCCCTCGACGCGGTGTCGATCTTGGTCAATCCACGGTCGGCTAAGCCGGTCACGAAGAGGCTGTCACCGCGGTCGACGGCTACGCCACTGCTGCCGTGGGGAAGGTCGATACGGTATATTTCGCCACTACCGGGCTCGACCCCGAGGACCCACCGATCGGGCCAGCTCGAGACCCAGACGGTCCCGTTGCGATCGACCACCGCCGAGGTCGGATAGGTTGCCTCGTCCGAGACATCCATCTGGTCGAGAATTTCACCGGTTCTGCCGTCGAGACGGTAGAGTCGATTCGTGTCGTAGACGCCGGCCCAGACATCGCCGTTCGCGTCCACCGCCACCGCCTGCAGATTGTTGGCTTCGTAGTCTTCATGCCCATCGCCGGGAACGTGCGGCCCTTCAACGCCATCCGCCAGCACCGTTTCGACCAGCACGCACTCGTCCTGTCCCCACCCGAGGATCTCGCTGCCGCTGATGTCACCATCGGAATTGCGATCCGTGGAGGTGTCGATCGTTCCGCTGTCGTCACGATCTTGACAGCCGCCGTTTTCGTAAAGCCCGATCTTCACCACCGTGCCCGCACCCCGGTTGCCCACCCAGCACGAGCCCTCGAGGTCCACCGCGACACCGCCGGGATCGACATCGGAGCTCGGACCGGTCTTGTAGCGACCGAGCTCCACACCCGACTCGACATCGAGCTTCGAAATCGTTCCTGTGACCGTGTTCGGCACCCACAGGTAGGGCAGCGCGTCCCAGTCGTCGGACAGCTCGAGTTGGTCGGAGGTGCTCTCCAGACCAACCATGGTGCCCTGGGCGAAATCGGCGTTTGTCGTGTAGGTCGTTCCCTCCTCGCCCGGCGTTCCGACATCCACAACCAGCTTGACCTCGTCGAGATAGGCGCCTTCGAAGAGATTGCTGTGATCCGACTGGTAGACAAAGGCGATCCAGACCTCGGTTGCGCCGATGACGTTGCCCGCGGCCCCCCAGCTGGCGAGATCGGTGGTGATGGTTTGCCAGTCGTTCGTGTCGGTCGACTTGGCGCTTCCGCTGAAGCTCTCACCATCGGTGGAAACCAGCCACATGAATACATCCTGGTACTGCTCGGTGCGCAACCAGAGATTGAAGGTCAATGTCCCCGCGGTGGTCTCGCTCAGATCGTATGGGCCGACGATGGTCCAGCTCGCCGTGTTGGCGGGAGACGGGCCGCCGTCGCCGGGCGCGGCCGGACCCATGCCGGCGCAGTAGATGCTGTTCCGGCCATCTGTCGCCCGGAGGGTTGTCCGGCCCCAGTCCACCTCGGCCGCGTCGGGAGGGCGACTGTTTCGCCACGGCAGTGCTGGAAAGTCACTCTCGAACGAGGTGTCCAAGAGGACTACGGGATCGCCTTCTTCGGCGATGGAAGGGGACGGAGTTCTCACCCCAACCTCGCTCACCGCCGGCTCGGCCGACCATCCGCAAACTGCGGCCAGCAGGAACGAAACGGCCGTGCAACCGGCGGACATCCAACGCCTCATCTAACGCCCAAACTCATACGCTGCCTTGATCTGCGGGCCGCCGTAACTCGCCGGCCCACCGTCATAGGTCTGGTCCCGGTACCGCCAGCCGATCTCCAGCCGGAACGCCTTCGTCGCGTACCACCGGAGCCCGAGATCGATTCCCCACATGCCTGAGTCGATGGAGTCGCTCACCTTCGCCGTCCCGGCGGCGCCACCACCGCCCCCTGGATATTGGGAGCTGATCGTGGCGTTCCTGGTGCCGGTGGCCCAGCGGAAGAGCACCCGGCCGGTCAGATCCAGGGTCGACCAGATCCGATAGGAACCGTCGGCGCCGATCACGACGCCCCACAGACCGGAGGCGGCGCTATCGGGATCCCCACTCCCCCCTGAGCCGGACGCCTGGACGGTCGTCTGCTGCTCACGGATCCACATGTATGTCGCCCCGACCCACGGCATGATTCCGGTTCGGCGATCCCTGCCGAACCACTGACCGATCCCGAGATCGTAGATCGAGTTCTTCAAGCTCAGCTGCTGGACGAGTTCGTCTTCGTCGGGGCCGAGATCATCGCTCCCTACGGCATCCAGAGTCGGGTACCACTCCCCATCGAGAATGATGGTGTATGTCTTTCCCGAAACCATGAGGCGCACATCCGCGAGTCCCAACTCAGAGCTGCCGTCGGCGCTCCACTGGTCGTATTTGGCCGGGTTCCACCAACCCCAGTCGGCACTGGATGAACTTGAGGGACTGGTATTTGCAACCGCAATCTCGAAGACCACTTTGCCGTCGGCGCACAGTCCGACCCGAGCCACGAGCAGGGCGATCAGCACCACCACCAACCTGGGGGTTTTCAACAGACCATCCTCCTCCTCGACCCTAGGGTGCGCGATTCCGGTGAATGAAATGCGCCAAGATCCTGATGCTCCGACGGTTTCGAAAAACGGAAGCACACTCGCCGGCATCTCGAGTATGTTCGCAGAGGCCGGAGCGCAAAAGCTTGTTGCGGATCACCGCCGAGAATCGCTGATTGGAGATCGACATCATCTTCTCGCTGAGTGTACGTTGGAAAACCGTCGAGCGTTGGTCGTCAAGGACACCCTCGATCGAACACGATCTTCCACACACCGTCGGCATCGAGGCGCCAGATCGAGTTGAAGGTCCCGACACGGTTCCCTTCGGGATCGAGGACGGGACCGGAAGTCAGACCGAGGTTGCCGGAGTCGAGCACCGACACCACCTCCGGGCTCCAGGAGAACGGGGCCGTCTCCGCCTCGAAGAACGGGGCCCACTTCTCGGTCACCATCCGAGCTCCACGAAGCTCCTCGGGCCCGGCGAAGAAGACGACCTCGTCATCGAGGAAGGCCGCAAAGGCCTCGAGGTCCCGCTCCGCCATCGTCGCGGCAAAGGCGGTTTCCACTTTTCTGAGCTCTTCCCCGGGTGATTCTCCCCCGCCCGCAAATCCGCTGCCGGCGGTGATCACCGCGATTGCGACCAAGACAATTCGATTTCGAGTGCAGACCCCGGTGCTCATGTTTGACCTCCCGGATGAGCCCAATGATATCCTCTTCCGAATCGGAGGACCCATGTTCACTCGTCTCACCACCTTTTCCATGCTCGTTTTCGCCGTCGGCGCCGCCGCCATCACCGCCGCCGACGGTTCACCCACCGACCGATGGCGGGACAAGGTCGACCCATGGGTCCTCGAGAGCGGGCGCTCCCACGAGACTGAGTTTCTGCTCTTCCTCGATGAGCAGGCCGATCTCGGCGCCGCCGAAGAACTGGTCACCAAGGACGAAAAAGGAGCGTTCGTCGTTCGCTCCCTGATCGAGGTGGCCAAACGAACCCAGGAACCGCTCCTCCGTGAGCTCTCTGCGCGCGGGGTCGATCATCGCCCATTCTGGGTGGCCAACATGATCTGGGTGCGGGGCGGACTCGACACGGTGCAGCTCATGGCGGAGAGGGCCGATGTGGCTCACGTCTACGCCAACCCGTCCGTCCGGGTGGACGAGCTTCCGGTCGACCCCAAGGCCGACCCCCGATCGCCCGAGGCCGTCGAGTGGAACATCGCCCTCGTCAACGCTGACGATGTTTGGGCGGCCGGGGTCACCGGTGACGGCGCTGTGGTGGCCGGGCAGGACACCGGCTATCTCTGGACCCACCCGGCCCTTATCAACCAGTACCGCGGCGGGCCGGCCGGCAACCACGACTACAACTGGCACGACGCCATCCACTCGGGCGGCGGCAGCTGCGGTCCCGACTCGCCCGAGCCGTGCGACGACCACGGCCACGGCACCCATACCATGGGCACCATCGTCGGTGACGACGGCGGCGCCAATCAGATCGGGATGGCCCCGACGGCGCAGTGGATCGGCTGCCGGAACATGGACCAGGGCGTCGGCACCCCGGCGACCTACGCCGAGTGCTACCAGTTCTTCATCGCGCCCACCGACCTCGCCGACCAGAACCCCGACCCGGCCATGGCGCCACACGTCATCAACAACTCCTGGGGCTGTCCTCCGAGCGAGGGCTGCACCGACCCCAACGTGCTGCTGACCGTCGTCCAGAACGTCCGCGCCGCGGGAATTCTCACCGCCCACTCAGCGGGAAACGACGGTTCGAGCTGCAGCTCCGTTTCTGAACCCTCGGCGATTTATGGGGAGTCTTTTTCAGTGGGCGCCACCAGCAGCTCCGACGATATCGCCTCGTTCTCGAGCCGTGGTCCGGTGATCATCGACGGCAGCAACCGTCTCAAACCCGACATCTCCGCGCCCGGATCCAATATCCGCTCGAGCACCCGGGACGGCGGCTACCAGGGAGGCTGGAGCGGCACGAGCATGGCGGCGCCCCACGTTGCGGGACTCGTCGCCCTGCTCATCTCCGCCAGCCCCGGTCTCGCGGGCGACGTCGACACCATCGAGGAGGTCATCGAGCAGACCGCGGTCCCCCTGACCTCGAGCCAGGGTTGCGGCGGCATCGGACCGACCGAGGTTCCCAACAACGTCTTCGGCTGGGGCCGGATCGACGCCCTCGCCGCGTTCAATTTCGCCCTCGATTTCCGGGTCGTGGTCGCCCCCGACTCGGCCGCCGTCTGCGCGCCGGCCGACGCCGTCTTCGACATCACCGTCGAGCAGTTCCAGGGCTTCGCCGAGCCCGTGACCCTCGCCACCTCCGGGCTCCCCGCCGGAGCCACGGAATCCTTCACGGTCAACCCCGTCACCCCGCCGGGGACCAGCCGGCTGACAATCGGCGACACTGGCGCGGTGGCCCCAGGTTCCTACTCCTTCGACGTCATCGGGACCTCATCGCCGAGCGCCATCGTCCAGCAGTCGCCGGTCGCCCTGGGGGTCTACGACGCAGCCCCCGCTCAGGCCGGGCTCGTGTCCCCGCCCGACGGCGCCCTCAACCAGCCGCTGCGACCCACCTTCGAGTGGACCGCAGTGGTCCAGACCGCTTCCTACACCCTCGAGGTGGATGACGATCCATCGTTCGCCAGCGCCATGGTTTTCTCCGGCATCACCGACACGGTCTACACCCCGAACCTCGACCTCGTGTCCAACACCCAATACTCATGGCGGGTGACCGCCGAAAATATCTGCGGGACGGGCTCGACATCGGCGCCCTTCGAGCTGACCACAGCCGCTCTGCCGGGTGACTGCGGGACCGGGACCACCCCCGTGCTCCACTTCGAGGAGGACTTCGAGACCGGTGCTCCGGGTTGGAGCCACGGCGGAACCGGAGACACGTGGACGCTGTCCGGCGCTCGGGTCCACAGTGGGGCCTTCTCTTACTACGCCGCCAACGTCGGCAGCGTCAGCGATCAACAGCTCGACTCTCCCGATGTGGCGCTGCCGCTCACCACGCCGCTCACGCTCCAGTTCTGGAACTGGCAGGAACTCGAGGACTCGTCGAGCGGTTGCTATGACGGCGGCGTGCTCGAGATTTCGACCGACGCCGGTCTCAGCTGGAGCCAGTTGCCGACGCTTGTGATGCTGACCGATCCCTATGACGGGCCGGTCTCGACAAGCTTCAGCAACCCCCTCGCCGGGTTCGACGCCTGGTGCGGTGATCCGCAGGATTGGCTGCGGTCGGTGGTGAACCTCGACGCGTTTGCCGGCGAGACGGCGCGTTTCCGTTTCCGGATCGGGACCGACTCATCGATCTCCCGCGAGGGCTGGTATGTCGACGATGTCGCGGTTCAGGCCTGTGGTCTCATCGACGCCCTGCCGATCTTCACCGACGGGTTCGAGAGTGGTGACACCTCGGCATGGTCTTCGGTCGTGCCGTGAAATCCGGAGGGCGGCGAGGGACGGTCTACTCCACCGAGGCGGGGCGGGTCTGTCCCAAGTGCGGATGGCCGAGCAAGGGCTGCCGCTGCTCGACCGCGATGGAACAGTCGATTCCGGACCGAATCATCGCCCGACTGCGTATCGAGAAGGCCGGTCGGCGCGGCAAGACCGTGACCGTTGTCGAGAGTCTGCCGCGCAACAGGGCATTCCTCAAGGACCTCGCCGGCGAACTCAAACGCGCCTGCGCCACCGGTGGGAAGATCATCGAGGATCGCATCGAGATCCAGGGCGACCATCGAGAGAAACTCCGGGAGCTGCTGAAGGCCAAGGGGTGGACGGTGAAGGGGTGAGGGAGTTGGAAGTTGACAGTTGACAGTTGACAGTCGACAGTCGACAGTTCACAACTGATGCCTCTTCCCGGAGATTGAGATTGCAAACAGGGATTTACCCATCCTCGTCGGCCCAGGCCGGCGGCGAAGCCGGCCCAGCAGTGGCCTGGGCAGGAGGATGAGACGTCAGCTCTGATCAGATCATGGATCAGGGCACAGTGCTCGACCAGGCTGCGGTGTCTCCGGACTCGAAGCCGTCGATGAAGATGAGCCCCGACAGAGGCTCGGGCGCCACCGCGATGACGTTGCCATTGCTGTCGCCGCTCACAGTGATCGTGTCGACGATGGTCAGGGTCGCGGTGTAGATGACGACCACGCCTTCATCGCCCGACACGCTCCAGTTGGGAACGTTGGCAAAGGCGCCTTCGGCGCTGACGTCGACGTACCTGGGATGGGGATAGGCTGCGAGTGGAATCGTCTCGATCACGAGATTGGTCGCGGTGTCGATCACGGAGACCAATGATCCGTGCTCGCAGGCGACGAAGACCGTCGAGCCGTCGTGGTTGATATCGAGGCCCCAGGGG
>JARFRM010000063.1 GCA_029287235.1 Thermoanaerobaculales bacterium | reverse complement strand
GGGGGCAACACCAAGGAGTACTCCGAGTACTACTCGCGGCGGCCGAACGAGTACGGCGAGTACATGGATCTCTTCAACGGGATGGTCGACGCGATCCTCAACTGCAAGAAACCGACGATCTGCCGGGTCAACGGGATGCGGGTCGCGGGCGGCCAGGAGATCGGCATGGCCTGCGATCTCGCCATCTCGTCGGACCTCGCGGTCTTCGGCCAGGCCGGACCGAAGCACGGCTCGGCGCCGGACGGCGGCTCGACCGACTTCCTGCCCTGGTTCCTGTCCATGGAGGACGCCATGTTCAACTGCATCTCCTGTGAGATGTGGTCTGCCTACAAGATGAAGCTCAAGGGACTGATCACGAAAGCGGTCCCGGTGCTGCGCCGGGGCGACGAGTTCGTCCGCAATCCAACGGTGATCACCGACCGCTATGTCGACGACGGCGAGGTGGTCTTCGGCGAGCCCAAGAGCGGCGATGAGGCCAGGGCCGCGCGGGCCACGCTCAAGGAGTTCCCGGTGGACTTCACCCTGCTCGACCGCGAGGTGAACGGCATGGTCTGGCGCTTCACCAACCTCTTCCCGGGCTGTCTGCAGAAATCCATCGACGGCATCCGCGGCAAAAAGAAGGTCTTCTGGGACCAGACCAAGCTCGCCAACCGCCACTGGCTGGCGGCAAACATGTCCGGGGAGGCATTCCTCGGATTCTCGGCGTTCAACAACCGCAAGCTCACCGGGGTCGATGTCATCGACTTCGTGAAATACCGTCAGCTCATTGCGAAGGGTGAGCTCCTCGACGAGGCGCTCTTCGAGCAGGTCCTGGCGAAACCGAAGGCGGAGGGCGAGTCACCTTGAGCATGCGCGATTTCGACTTCGTCGAACCGGTCAGCGTGAGCGACGCCTGCGCACTGCTCGCCGAAGATCCCGAGGACAGCGTGGTCTTCGCCGGTGGCACCGACATCCTGGTCGATCTCAAGGCGGATCTGCGGCGACCCGGCCGATTGGTGTCGCTCGGCCGGATCGAGGAGCTCCTGGGCATCGAGATCGGCGACGATGGCGGTCTCAGAATCGGCGCCATGACCACGGTGAACCAGATCGCCCGCGATGAGGGCGTCAAGATTCGCTTCCCCGGCATCAACGACGCCGCCATGTCGCTCGCCGCCGAACAGGTCCGCAACCAGGCGACCGTCGCAGGCAACCTCTGCATGGCCGTTCCTTCGGCCGACATGGCGCCCATCCTGCTCGCCTACGGTGCAGCCATGAGGGTGGTCTCGCCCGATGGTGAGCGGACGGTCCCGCTGCGCGGGTTCTTTGTCGGTCCACGGCAAACGGTCCTCGAACCGGCGGACATTGTGGTGGCGATCGAGGTGGCGGCGCCGGTGCCGGGACCCGGTTCCTCCAGCATCCGCCAGGGAGGGCGGGTCTCGCTGTCGCTGCCCAGGGCCTCCGCCGCAGCGGTTCTGGTGATGGACGGAAAGACGTGTCGCGAGGCAACCGTGGCCCTGGGTGCGGTTGCCCCGATCCCCATCGTCGCGGAAGAAGCCGGCGATGCGGTGGTCGGCAGGGAACTGACCGAGGAGACCCTGGTCGATGCCTCCGAGCGTGCAGCCGCGGCGACGGCACCGATCGACGACATCCGAGCAACCAAAGAGTACCGACTGGAGCTGGTCAAGGTGCTGACCCGGCGGGTGCTGCTGGCGGCGGCTGAGAGGGCGCTATGGAACGAGTAGTCCACCTCACGGTCAACGGCGACGTCCACAGCGTTGCGGTTCGACCCACCGTCACCCTCCTCGAGCTGTTGCGGGACCACCTCGGACTGACCGGGACCAAGCGGGGCTGCGACTTCGGAGACTGCGGCACCTGCACCGTCCTGCTCGACGGTGATGCGGTGAAGTCGTGTCTCGTACTCGCGGTGGCCGTCGATGGATGCGAGGTCACCACCATCGAAGGGCTCGAGGAAAACGGCCGTCTGCACCCGCTGCAGAAGTCCTTCATCGCCGCCGGAGCGATCCAGTGCGGCTACTGCACTCCCGGGATGGTGATGGCTGCGAAGGCGCTCGTCGATCGCAAGCCGGAACCCACCGAAGCCGACATCAAGACCGCCCTCGGCGGAAACCTCTGCCGCTGCACGGGCTACACCAGGATCATCGATGCGGTCTCGAGGTGGCGGGAGTACGAGGGTGAAACACCGGCCCAGCCCGACAGCGGTCACGACGATGAGACCCGTGCCGTGGTCGGGCGCAGCGTGCAACGGAGCGACGCGCCGGCCAAGGTCACCGGTCGGGCGATCTTCACCGAGGACATCAAGCTTCCCAACATGCTGTACGGAAAGCTCCTCACTTCCCCGCATGCCCATGCCGTCGTCAAATCCATCGACACCACGGCCGCCGAGGCCCTGCCCGGCGTCAAGGCCGTGATCACCGGCAGCGATGTCTCGGATGTTCTGTACGGCGTCAGCCCGGCCCGCTACGACGAGGTTGTGTTGGCCAAGGAGCGAGTCCGCTTCGTCGGCGACGAGGTGGCCGCCGTGGCGGCGGTCGACGAAGCCACCGCCGAACGCGCGGCCAAGCTCATCGAGGTCGAGTACGAAGAACTTCCTGCGGTTTTCGACCCCTTCGAAGCGCTCGCCGACGGGGCCCCGGAGATTCACGAAGCGGCCCGCGGCAAGAACAATGTCAACACCCGGGTCGACCATCATTTCGGTGACGTGGACACGGGTTTCGGCGAGGCCGATGTCGTGCTCGAGCGGCGCTTCGTCGGTAACTCCGTCTATCAGTCCCCGCTGGAACCGCACTCCGCCATCGGCGAGTGGAACCACGAGAAGGACACGGCCACATTGTGGTCCTCGACCCAGGTGCCGCACTACCTGCAGAAACAGCTGGCCCGGGTCTTCGAGCGGCCGCTCGCCAAGTTCAGAATCATCAAACCCTATGTCGGCGGCGGCTTCGGCGGCAAGGCCGAGGCGATGGCGCTCGACTTCTGCTCGCTCTATCTGTCGCGCGCAACCGGTCGTCCGGTCAAGATGACCTACACCCGCCCCGAGATGTTCGAGCATCACCGCGGTCGCCACAAGCAGCACATGGACCTCAAGATCGGCGTCACCAGAGACGGCAAGATCACCGCGGTCGACTTCTCCAGCCTGCTCGACGGCGGGGCCTACACCAGCTTCGGTGTCATCACCGCCTACTACGCCGGTTTCATGATTCCGACGCTGTACCACATTCCCAACTACCGCTATCTCGGCCGCAGGATGTACACCAACAAACCGCCCTGCGTCGCCATGCGCGGCCACGGCGAGCCGCAGCCGCGCATTGCCTTAGAGATCCTGCTCGACATGCTCGCCGAATCGATCGGCATGGACCAGAACGACATCCGCATGGTCAACGCCATGGACCCGAACACCCGCACGGTCAACGATCTCGATGTGCTCTCGTGCGAGTTCAAGGCGACGCTGAAAACCGTGCGCGAACGATCGGGTTGGGATCAAAAGCACGGCAAGCTCCCCTTCGGCCGCGGGGTCGGGATCGGCAGCGGCGGCTTTGTGTCGGGCGCGGGCTACCCCATCTACCGGAGCGCTTTCCCGCACTCCAACGCCATCATCCGGGTGCTCGAGGACGGCGAGGGGGCGACCCTGATGATCGGCGCCGCCGAGATCGGCCAGGGATCGGAGACGGTTCTGGTCCAGGTCGCCACTGAAGCCCTTGGTCTCGCCTTCGGCGATGTGACCATGGCCGAGTGCGACTCATCGATCGCGCCCATCGATCTCGGTTCGTACTCGAGCCGGGTCAC
>JARFRM010000062.1 GCA_029287235.1 Thermoanaerobaculales bacterium | reverse complement strand
GGGCTGCTCCGAGCGCTCGATCTTGCCCGGTACACCGCACAGCTGATCGAGCTCGGCCTTGAGGTCCTGGATGGACTTGATCGGCAGGTTGGAGCCCGCCACCGCATCCATCAGGTCCTGGCGCCGTGGGTTGACGGCGATGCCGCGCTCGGTGACCACGACGTCGATCAGTTCGCCTGGACCGCAGACCGTGGTCACCTCGTCGACGATCACTGGAATGCGATCGCGGAACGACGGCACCAGCAGCATCGCGCAGCGGGCGGCGAGGCAGTTCTGCCAGCCGCCGATGCCGTGCAGCAGCCGGCCGTCGGAGTGGGTCACCACGTTGCCGTTGAAGTTGACGTCCACCTCGGTGGCGCCCAGCACCGAGACATCGACCATGGAGGCGAAGTTGCCCTTACCGTGGAAGTTGTACGAAGTGAAGGGTGAGGTGTTGACATGACGCGGGTCTTCCCGGAGTGACTGCACCGCATCGAGGTCGAAGGTCTGGCCATCGAGGATGACCTCGATGAGGCCCTCTGAGAGCATCTCCACCATGTACTTGTTCGAGCCGCCCCGGGCGAAACGCGCCGTGACTCCGGCCGACCGCATGAGATCGCGGAGGTAGATGGCGAAGGCCAGGGTGGTACCGCCGGCTCCGGCCTGAAACGAGAACCCCGGTTTCATGATCCCGGCATCGGCGCAGAACCGGGCGGCGAGCTCGGCGATGCGGCGGCGGTCGGGGCTCTGGGTGATTCGCGTCGTCCCGGAGACGATCTTGGCCGGGTCGCCGATGGAGTCGACCTCGACGACGACATCGACATTGTTGCCCTGGATCTGCCACGGCAGGCAGGGGAAGGGCACCAGATTGTCGGTCACGACGATGACCTTTTCGGCATGGACGGAGTCGGCGAGGGCAAAGCCGAGCAAACCGCAGCCCGCCGGTCCACGGTCACCGGTGGCGTTGCCGAAAGCGTCGGCTGTGGGAGCGGCAATGACGGCGACATCGATGTGGACCTCACCATCCTGGATCGCCTGCCAGCGGCCGCCGTGCGACCGCAAAACCCCGAGACCACGCATCTTGCCCGTCGAACAGTAGGCGCCGAGGGGGCCGTTCATGGAGCCTTCGATGTGGTGGATCACCCCGCTGTCGAGATGCCCGATCTGGTTGGCATGGACCGGAAAGGACGCCGACGGGAACCACACGAGATCGCGTCGACCGAGGTCCGCAGCGGCATCGAAGACCAGATTCGCCACCCCGTCGCCGTTGCGCAGGTGGTGGTGCGATGAGACCACCATGCCGTCGGCCAGACCCACCCGATCGAGGGCTTCGCGGATGGATCCCACCCGCTTGTCGCCGTCCGCCGGGTAGTCGATGCAGGTGGTGATGACGGGCGCCGCCTTGCGCCCGGTTGGCCGATGACCGCCGACCCCGGCAAAAGGAACACTCTCACGACCGTTGACCTCGGTCGGAACCGACCGTCCGGCAGCATTGGTGATCATCTCAACCTTCATCCCACCGCCCCTCACTCCTCACTTTTCACTTTTCACTCAATTGTCATCCCAGTCCGCGGCCAACACCCCCCCGGCGACCGCGAGCTCCACCGTCCGAAACGCCTGCTTGACCACCGGGGGATCGACCATCTTCGAACCCACGGCCACCGCTCCGAGACCCCGCCGTTCAGCCTCGCGCGCGGCGCGGACGATCATCACGGCCTTTTCGGCCTCGGCCCGGGTGGGGGTCATCTCGGCGTGGACCACGGGAATCTGACGCGGATGGATACAGCCGATGCCGTCGAAGCCAAGACCTCGTTCGCGTCGGACATAGCTCGCGAGAGCCGTCTCGTCCGAAATGTCCGAAAAGACCGAGGCGATGGGTTGGACCCCCGCCGCCCGGGCCGCATAGACCGTGGTCTGTCGGGCGCCGAAACTCTCCCATCCCGCTTCGGAGCGCGGTGCACCGAGCTCGGCCGAGAGATCTTCGAGACCGAGGGTCAGAGCGACCACGAGTTCATCGGCAGCTGCGATCTCGTAGGCCCTGTGGAGGCCGAGCGGCGACTCGAGGATGGGCATAAGAAACGGAGCCTCGTCGCCCACGGTCTCCCGCAGCAGGGCTGCCGCCTGCCGAACCTGTTCCGGATCCTCGATCTTCGGAAGGAGCACGACATGGGGGTTGTGCTGGGCGATCCGGCGCAGATCCTCGAGACCGAGATCTCCCTGATTGACCCGGACCATCCTCTCCGACGCCCCCCAATCGAGGGCGATCAGCGCGTTCCTGACCAGCAGCCGGGCTGCATCCTTATCGGCCGGGGTCACCGAGTCCTCGAGATCGAGGATCAGCCCGTCGGCGCCATAGAGCCCGGCCGAGAGCATCAGCTTGGGTCGGTTTCCGGGCAGGTAGAGCCGGCTCCGGCGCAGACGCTCCCGCAACCGCGGCTCGCCGGCGCCCGGAGCCGCTTCGGGCAAGACGGCGGGGCCGTCGGCCCCGGCCAGCCGGAGGCAGGTCTCGGCGCGGGCCAGGATGACCCATTCCAGGGCGCCTCGATCAACGACCCGGAGCTCTCCCGTTTCGACCCCGAGCTCGCCCGCCACCCTGCGCCCTGCGGTCTCGATGGCATCGCCGAAGAGGTAATCGACCTTGGATGAGATTTCGAGTGTGAGGGACTCGCTTCCGGGTTCGTAGGCGACGTGACAGTCCGAGCGGACATCGTCTCCGAGCGGGCCTGCGGCGGCGGGGCGGAGGTCAGGCATGCGAGCACCCTTTCGGTCCGGATCGCCGCACCCAACCCATCGGGAACGGGATCGAAGATCGCATCAGAGCCTGGAGATGATGGCGTCGGTCATCTGAGTGGTGGTCGCCGCTCCCTGCGCGATGGCGTCCGGTCCGCCCCGCAGCTTGAGCATGTCGTAGCATCGGACCGAGCCGTCGGCGACAACGGCCGCAACCGCATCGCGGACCCTTCCGGCAAGAACGGTCTCACCGATCCAGTCCAGCATCATCACCGCCGACAGGACCATGGCGATCGGGTTGACGATGGATGGATCGAGATCGGCATACTTGGGAGCCGAGCCGTGGGTGGGCTCGAAGACCCCCACCTCGGCGCCGATATTGGCCGACGCGGCGAAACCGAGGCCGCCGACGAGACCGGCAAAACCATCCGAGATGATGTCGCCGAACATGTTGCCGGCAACGATGACGCCGTAGTCCTCGGGGTTCTTGGTCAACCACATCATCTGGGCGTCGATGTTGGTGTCCCAGAGCTGGATATCGGGGTAGCGCGTCTGAACCTTGCGCCCCTCGTCCAACATCATCCCCGACGTCTCCCGGATCACGTTGGGTTTCTCACAGACGGTGACTGAGGAGTAACCGTGCTTGGCCGCGTAGGCAAAGGCCTCCTCGCAGATCCGGCGGCATTTGCCGCGGGTGAAGATCCGCGTCGAAACCGCGAGATCTTCACGCGGCACATCGCGGAAACTGGCAAATCTCGGGTGGGTGTCGAGGGCCCGCCAGACCTGATCCGGTGGGTCGGTCCACTCGACCCCTCCGTAGAGGCCCTCGGTGTTCTGCCGGAAGATCACCGAGTTGACCCCAGGCTCATCCACTCCTCCGTCGGCGGCGCGGCGGATGAAGTTTAAGGGGTTGCCCGGGAAGGTGATACACGGCCGGATGGACACGTCCAGGTCGAACCGTTGACGGAGCCCGACGATGGGCGAGTAATAGACCAGTCCCCGGTCCCGGAGCTCGGGCAAAAGCTCTTCTGCCGCAGCATCTTTGGGTTTCGACGTGATGGCGCCGAAGAGCGCCACCTTGTGCTCCGCGATGAGATCGATGGTCCTCTGGGGGAGTGGATTGCCCTCATGGATCCAGAACTCCCAGCCGATGTCGGCGGATATCCAGTTCGCCTCGAACCCCGCCGCCTCGAGCACCCGAAGGGCCTCAGGCAGCACCACCTGACCGATTCCGTCACCGGGCATCACCACCACGTTTCGTCGAGCCATACTCCAACCTCCCAAATCTCTCAGATGATCGCTGCTCAAGATAACCAACCGGACGGCGAATTCCAAGGATTTCTTTGCCGCTCCTCCATTCGACGGGCCTGCGTCGGCGCATGCTCGTTGTCGGTCGCGGGTGCCGGATCGGTCCGATTCGACGCCGCTCGAGCTCAAGACTGCCGCCGGTCGGACCCGGTTGGCAACCGGTGCTAGCTAGCCCGAAGTATTCATGAGGTTTTACGCGAGGGCAGCGAGGCGCCGATGCCGGACGTGCTTTCTCAGCACGGGTTGCCCATCGCACCGCAGGAGCCTGTAGCGCATCGATGGCGGATGGATTTCGGAACGTCGATTGAGGTCGACTTCAGGCAGGATTGTCGGTTCATACTGGTGGTATGGGCCAAGATTCCGCCAAAGAACGAGCCAATCGCCGCCTGAAAGGCGCCGTTGACTTTGTGCGCTACAGACTCCTAATCGACTACCAATGGGTGGGTCGCGAGGTATCCCGCATCCACCGCTTCGATGATCACCGAGCCCTCCATATACTGCGCCACCGGCAACCCGAGCAGATAGCACGCGGTCGGCACCACGTCGGTCAGACTCAGATCCTGATACTGCCTCCCACCCACGACATCGCGTCCCATGACCACTAAGACGCCGTCCCAACACCGGTCGCCCGAGGTTCGCCAGGTATCGCCGATGCCGACCAGCCGCCGCAGACGCTCATACGAACTCGGGGGTGACAGACCATAGGGGGAGACAAGGACCACGAGGGCGTCGGGAGGAGCGGCCGCCAGCAACCGACCGAGCTGGCTGTCCAGCAGCTCGACAATCAGCTCGACCACCTCACGTCCTCCGGTGTGGCGTGGTTTGAGTGGCTCGAGCCGCTGTCGGGTCTCCGCCAACGCCCGGAGGTGAATCCAGAGGTTGGCCGTCCCCGAGCCGAGGGATCGCACCGCAAGGTCCATCCGGGCCTCGTCCTGGTCGATCGCGTTCCACACCCGCGGGCCGGCGACCGTGAAATTCTCGAGCGCCAACTCGAGCGCAGTCCGGAGATCCTCCTCGAGATCGACCGCTGCACGATCCCGGGCGATCTCGGCCACCCCGGACTCGGCATCCCAGAAGCCCGGCCACCCGAGGACCTCGGTACCGACGCCGGACATCCGCATGCGTTGCCACAACGCGGGCACAGTCGCGGGCGGTGGTGTGACCCGTCGAGCCATCCACCAGGGAAGGATCAGCCGTGACCCCTGCGGCGTCCACGGCATCAACCGCAGGGTTTCTTCCAGCCAGGGGAGGTCCCAGCCCCAGTGAGCCTTGACACCGTGGGTGCTCGGATAGGTCCCGGTCGCCACCGAGGTCCAGTACGACTGACGCAGAAATGGTTCGTAGGGCTCGGCTGTCCCCCAGGCCCCCTCGTTCATCAGCCGCTCCAGGGCCGGTGTTCGCCCGCCGCCCGAGTAGGTCAGAAGGGCCGGAACATCAAGACCATCCACCCCGATCACGAGCAGCGGCCGGTTGGGCGAGCCGATGGGTTCCGCCACCACGGCCAGCGGCTGTGCCGAGGTCGTCGGCCGCACCGCCAACCGACCGGCAGGGAGGAGGATCATCGTGACCGCAAAGGCGATCTTCCAGATCGGACCGCTTTTCCGGCGCCGGATGACGATCCCGATCACGACCGCGAGAAGAGCTCCGAGAAACCACGCCACCGCATCCTGAAGCACCACCCGTCGAGCGGTTGCCGACAGCAGGTAGAGGTGGAGATCGGCGTTGACCCACCCCAGGGCCGTGAAGACCAGGTAGATGGCCGCCGTCAGCTCCGGCGCCGGCCACGGGTTGGCTCCTAGACCCACTCGCCGAATCAGCACCTGGATCAACACCACCGGCAGCCCCGCGATGAGCGCGCCCCAACTCGCCCACAGAACCGCCCCGATGACAATCCCGCTCAGGGGCTGGGCCACCTCGGGGTTGAGACGCATCACCAGAACCTGGGCCAGAACGCCCGCAGTGGCGCCCGTTGCGAGGCCGTGGAACCAGAATTGGTCGCGTTTCATGACTTGGATGTTACTCGATGCAGGATGCAGGAGTCAGGATGCAGGATAGGAGCACGCAAGCTGAAGCCCACAGATCACACAGATGAACACAGATTACACTTTTCACGGCGCAGCCGAGGGCGAAGCCGGATCGCACAATCGGGTTTGTTCCTGTTTCGTTGAGGGACATGCATTGGGGGGCAGGTGCCGCCGACCCAGGTACACTTTCCCCGACCTTGATCACCACCCAGGGGGTTCCCATGACCGATCAACGCGACAAGCTCTGCGTGGCGCTCGACGGCAGCGACCGTGACTGGATCGCGTCCACCGCCCGCACCCTCGCTCCTCAGGTCGGCTGGCTCAAGCTCGGTCTCGAAGCCTTCACCGCCTTCGGTCCCGAGCTGGTGATCGAGATCGCCGAACTCGACACCCGGGTCTTCTTCGACATCAAGCTGCACGACATCCCCAACACCGTTCGCCGTGCAGCCGCTAACTGCGCCGCCACCGGCGCCGCCATGTTCAATGTCCACGCCTCGGGCGGTCGGGCCATGCTCTCCGCCGCCATCGAGGGTGCGGCGGAGGGATCAGCAGCGCATCCGCCCAAGGTGCTCGCCGTGACCGTGCTGACGAGTCTCGACCACGGGGCCTTGACCGAGCTCGGTTTCGATCACGACCCCAACGAGCTGGTGGTGCGCTGGGCGCGCCTCGCCCATGAGGTCGGTTTGGACGGAGTGGTGGCATCGGCCCGAGAGGCACCCGCGATACGCCGCGAATGCGGGCCCGACTTTCTGATCGTGACACCGGGCATCCGGCCCGGTTGGAGCGCAACCGGCGATCAGCGGCGGGTCATGACCCCTTCGGATGCCATCGCGGCCGGCGCCGACATCCTCGTCATCGGTCGCCCCATCACCGGCGCGAAGTTCCCCGATAAAGCCGTCACTCGAGTCATCGAGGAGCTCGGCTGAGCGACGTTCCTTCTAGAATATCGGTCGTTCGAGGCGGATGTCGTGCGGTCGGACCCATTCATAGCCCGGAAGCTGAATGACCTGGACGAAATGGACACGGATCTTGATCCGCTTGTCGTTTCGGTCGATCTCGACGTTCTTCTCGGGGAGATCGAAATCGAGGTCCTTGGCCTTCGCGAGGATGTCGCGCTTGATCCGCTCGTCGTTGTACTCGCGACGATTGGCGCGATCGGCGAGCTCTTCGATCCGCTTCTCGAAGTCACCGAGCTTGAGCTGGGCGGGGATCGCGCTCATGGCGAAGATCGCGATCAGAACCAAGACCACGAACCCGAGAAGACACCCGACCGGAACATCCCCGCGCTGATTCTTCCACGCTGTCATCGCTCCTCCATCACCGGAATCCTGATCAATCATATCACCCGCCCGCGACGCTATCAGTCAACCGGCTCCGGTCCCATTTCACCTGATGAGACGGAACTGACGATCCCAACGGGTCTTGGTGAAAAAATGGACGAACACATCGGCCAACTGCTTGAATCGGTGTCCGAAACTGCGCCACTCGCCATCCGAAGGCTGAGCATCGAAGGACCAGTAGATGAGCAAGGCACGGCCTTTGATGTTCTCCACGGGAACCGGACCCCAGAAACGCGAGTCCGACGAATTGTCGCGGTTGTCCCCCATACAGAAGACCGTCCCCGGCGGCACCAGATAGGGCCCGAAGTTGTCTCTCGGCCGCATGCTCGGCCTCACCGACGGTCGGTTGGGAATGATGTTCTTGGCCTTGTGAACGACATAGGGTTCGTCCTGCACCTCACCGTTGATCAGCAGCATCTTGTCGCGGACCTCCACAGTATCGCCGGCGATGGCCACGCACCGCTTGATGAAGTCGCGGCGCGGATCGACCGGGTACTTGAAGACGACCACATCCCCACGCTCCGGACTCCGATACGGCAACAGCCCGTGGAGGGGGGACCCGAAGTGTTCAGAAAAGAGAAACTTGTTGACGACCAGGTGGTCACCCACGAGCAGCCCATCCTCCATGGATCGAGATGGGATCTTGAAGTTCTCGAAGACGAAGGTGCGAACAAAGAGCGCCAGAATGAAGGCGACCAGGATGGCCTCGTAATACTCTCGATAAACAGACTTACTCATCTTTCTCCTCGGTTGACCATCCTACCGAACTCCCTCGGCTGCCGAAAGCTTCCGCATCCCGGGCGGCTGCCACGACCGGCGTGCACGGGCGTCGAGCCGACGCGGATCGGTGACTGCGCCACTGGCGTGGGCAAGCTGGCCGGCACGCCCGATCATGGCCGCATTGTCGGTTGTCAGGGCCACCGGAGGCAAAACGACCTCCAGATCCAGCCCCTCTCCGAGCGCGAGCATCCGACTCCGCAGCAATGTGTTGGCAGCGACCCCACCGGAGGCGGCAATGATCCGGGGCCGGTGTTCGGCGACCAGGGCCGGGGCCGGCTTCAGGAGCTGGTCCACCACCGCGAGCTCGAACGACGCCAGGAGATCGAGGGCCACGGACGGCGGATCGTCGGCGCCGACGCCGCCGAGGTCGTTGTCGCGAATAAAACGCACGGTGGCGGATTTCAGGCCGGAAAATGAAAAATCGGCCGGCGCCCCCTCGATCCGCGGCCTCGGCAGCGTGACGGCACTCGCATCACCGCGGCGCGCCAACCGGTCCACCGCCGGACCGCCCGGATAGGGCAAGCCGAGAACCTGGGCTACTTTGTCGAAGCTCTCTCCGGCGGCGTCATCCCGTGTCCGACCCAAGCGGTGGGCCTCGCCATCCGCGAGGAGGTACCAGCTCGAGTGGCCCCCCGATGCCACGAGGGCCAGGGTTCGATCAGGCATCGGCCGCGCAGCGCCGCCTTCGAGATCGAGGAACGGCGACACGAGGTGGCCGTGGAGGTGGTCCACCGCAACCAGGGGGAGACCGCGAGCCCAGGCGTAGGCGGCGGCAAAGCGAACTCCAACCAGAAGGGCCCCCACCAGGCCGGGGCCGTTCGTCACCGCGACCAGCCCGATGTCGCCCATCGCCGCATTTCGGGCGCGCTCGACCAGCACCGGGAGGGCCTTGAGATGCTCGCGCGATGCGAGCTCGGGCACCACGCCGCCGTACGGTGCATGGGCCGCAATCTGGCTCGACAGCTCGTTCGCCTCGAGCCGTCCGTCGCCATCGAGCACCGCCACGGCGGTCTCGTCACACGAGGTTTCGATGGCGAGTGTGCGGAGGAGGGGTTGCGAGTCAGACATGGAGGGACAGTATGACAGATGCAACGGGGAGGCCTTCGCCTCCCCGTTGCAGAAGCCTGGAAGGAGCTTCGTTCTTATCGGAGGCTTGCCCGCACCGGAACGGTCACGGTGGGGAAATCTTTGTCCGTTGTCGTGAGTGTCAGGGTGGCATCACGAGATCCGGGATCGGCATCCGCTTTGATCACGACCGTCACCTGATAGCGGCGTCCCTGTTCGATGGTCGTCACCTGGGCATCGAAGGCTGGATCGTCGACCTTGGCGCCGGTGATCTCGACCCGGGTGCCATCGGTGCGGTTGTTGACCACGATGAGGTTGCGACCGGGCCGCGACTTGGCCTCGACCGAGCCGAACTGGACCTGCGACGGGGTGACGTGGATCAACGCACGAATCACACCGTAGACCTTGACCGGAACTTTGGGCGCCTCCTTGAGGTCGGTGTTGACCGAGAGCACCGCGTTGACCGGTCCCACCGGAGCATCATCCGTCAGCGAGAGGGTGATTTCGTACTGCGACTTCGACTTCCCCTCGATCAGCTCATCGCCGCCCAGCTGTCGCATCGATGTCGCCAGGAAAGGCACACTGCTCTCCACGCTGCGCACCGTGAGAGCAGCCTCGGGGTCCGCGCCCACCACGATGAAGGTCTGATTCATGGGCTCGTTCAGCACGGCGTTGAACCGGATCAGCGGCCGCGGCAGGATCTCTACAAAGGGTCGGATGTTGGCCTTGATGACCAGGGTCACCGTCGGGCTCTGGGGATCGTCGGTCATGACCAGGATCGACTTGGAGATCGGTCCCGAAAAATCCTTGGTGTCGAGTTTCGCTTTGATGTGGCCCGTGGCCCCGGGCGCGATCTCCTTGTCGAAATCGGCCACGGTGCAGCCGCAGGTCGGGCGGACCGCTTTGATGACCAACTTGGTATCGCCCTCGTTCACGAGATCGAAGACGGCGTCCACCGTCGTACCCTGAGAAACCGTCCCGGCGTCCATGACCTTCGAGGCCACCACCAGCGTGGGGCTTCCTTCGGTCTGGGCGAAGGTGGTCGCGGCGACGGTCATCATGACCGCGAGCGCGACGAATGTCAGTAGATTCTTGAGCATCGAGTGCCTCCTTGTGGTCTTCCTTCCAACAAGGGACAATCGTAGGAACCGCGCCGTCGACCCGCAACCCGGGAGGACGAAGAGTTGCAAGACATTTACGCTGAACGTGAACGGCTGTATTTCCTGCCCGTCGGGGGGACCGCCATGGCTCCGCTTGCGGGCCTCCTTCAGGCAATGGGTCACGACGTGGAGGGCGTCGACAGCGGCCTTTACCCGCCCATGAGCACGCTGCTCGCCGAGCTCGGGATCGCGGTGAGGATCGGGTGGGACCCGCGAAAGATCCCGGCCGATCTGAATCGAGTCATCATCGGCAACGCCGTGCCGCGGGACAACCCCGAGGTCGAAGCCGTTCTCCGGCGGGGCCTGCCCTTTCTGTCGCAGGCCGAGGCTGTCGCCCACTATGTCCTCGCCCGAGGCCCGAGCAGCTTGGTGGTTGCGGGCACCCACGGCAAGACCACGACCTCGTCCCTGCTCGCCTGGATCCTGGAAGATACCGACACCGACCCGAGCTATCTCGTAGGCGGGCTGCCGATCTGGAACCACAGCGGCTTTCGACTCGGCCGCGGAGCCTGGATGGTCATCGAGGGAGACGAGTACAACACCGCCTTTTTTGACCGCGGACCCAAGTTCCTCCATTACCGACCGCATGTCTTCATCCTCGGGCCGGTTGAGTTCGACCACGCCGATCTCTACCCCAATCTGGACGCCGTGCTCACGGCCTTCCGCGCCGGAACGGCCCAGGTGCCGAAGTCGGGCGCGGTGGTGGTCAACGCCTGGTCGGAACACGCCCTTGCCGCCACTCGGGATGCCACAGCACCGGTTGTGCGGGTGGGCTCCGAACCGGGCTGCGATCTCGTCCTCAACTCATGGGCGCCCACCCCTGAAGGCGGCTGGGCCGAGCTTCGGTGGCGCGGTGAGAACCTGAAGATGTTCCTGCCCCTGGCCGGCTACCACAACGCTCAGAATGCGGCGCTGGCCCTGGCGGCGAGTCTCGTCATCGGCCTGCCCGCCACCAAGACCCTGGAGGCGCTGGCCCGCTTCCCCGGGATTGCGCGGCGCATGGAAACCCGGGGCGAAGCGGCCGGGGTCACGGTGGTCGACGACTTCGCCCACCACCCCACCGCTCTCGGAGTCACCATCGCCGCCGCCCGGCAGCGCTGGCCCGGCAGGCGGCTTGTGGTGGCCTTCGAGCCCCGTTCCCTCACCGCCGCGCGCCGTGACTTCGGTCCGGCCTATCTCGAGGCTCTGTCGGGCGCCGATCTCGTCCTGGTCGCCACACCGTTTCACAGCGGACGTCTTGCCGAGGACGAGATTCTCGACCGCGACGAGCTCGACCGCGAGCTCGAGGCGCTGGGGGTCGAGTCTCTGATGCCTGGTCCAGACGACGATTCCGTCGAGGTCTTGCTGCCCCACCTCTTGAGAGGCGATGTGGTGCTGGGCTGCTCGTCGGGGAGCTTCGATCGGTTTCACGGACGGCTTCTCGAAGCGCTCGAGGCTCAGAGTGGCGGCTAAGCGGGTCTCCCTCACAGCACTGCCCACAGATCACACAGATGAACACAGATTCCATCGCAATATCGCATTTGAGAACAGGCGAAGCGCAACTGATGGGTATTTTGACTCCGTGGTTGGCCCGAGATCCCGACACGACACTGAAGGACATGCTGGAAGCATGTCCCTACAACGATTTCCATGATGGTGGGACGGAAGTTGCACAATCTCCGCCTCGACGTTCCGTGAGATGGATTGTGGGGTAGGCATCCCTGCCTGCCCTTCAGTGCCCTCGCGGTCTCAGTGGCACCGGCACGAAGTCTGACGACCCTCATACCGCGTCACCCACTTTCAATTCTGGTGTCTTTGCGCTTCTTTGCGATGGAATCTGCGTCTATCTGCGTTATCTGCAGTTCCTCCCTTGTGATGAAATCTGTGTTCATCCGTGTGATCCGTGGGCTGCCGCGATGATGCGATGAGTCTATCTGCGTTGATCTGCGCTATCTGCGGTTTCTCCGTGCGACGCTTCTATCGAGCATCGGGAACGGGATCGCGATCGGGGTTATGCCACAATGCGCGGCCATGAGCAGACTCACCGATGATCTCAACGACCCCCAGCGCGCAGCGGTCACCCACGGCACCGGACCCCTGCTGGTCCTCGCCGGTGCGGGATCGGGAAAGACCCGGGTGCTGACCTATCGCATCGCCTATCTCCTCGCCAACGACAAGGCCCGCGACACCGAGATCACCGCGGTGACCTTCACCAACAAGGCGGCGCTCGAGATGCGCGAGCGGGTGGAGAACCTTCTCGGTCAACCCCTGCGGGGCGGCTTTGTCGGCACCTTTCACCGGTGGTCGCTCGAGATCCTCCGCCGCGACCCCGAGGCCGCCGGTCTGCCGCGCCGCTTCGTCATCGCCGACACCGACGAACAACGCCAGATGATCAAACGCGAGCTCAAGAAGCTCGGGCTCGATCCCAAAGAGCACCCGCCCCGCGCCCTCCTCGGTCGGATCTCCGGCCTCGTCAACCGCGGCGCCAGCCAGTCGAGCTTCGCCAATGGCTCATCCGACTCCCAATCCGAGCTCCTCGCCACAATCTGGAAAGGCTATGAGGCACGCAAAAAGGCCGCCGGAGCGGTCGACTTCGATGACATGCTGGTGCTTGCCCGCGATGTGCTCAAGAGCCACGCCGAGATCCGCAGCCGGATCCAGGATCGAGCACGGTGGTTGCTGGTGGATGAGTTCCAGGACACCAATGCCCTCCAGATGGACCTCCTCGAGCTCGTGCTCGCGGGCGAGCGCAATCTCACCGCCGTCGGTGATGAGGATCAGTCCATCTATCGCTGGCGCGGCGCCGAGATGGACAATATTCTGGCCTTCGAACGCCACTTCCCAGGCTCTTCGGTGGTCAAGCTCGAGGAGAACTACCGATCCACCGCGCCCATCCTGGCCGCCTCCGGCGCGCTCATCGCGGCCAACCAACGCCGGCGGGGCAAGACCCTGTTCACCAGCCACGAAGGCGGCGAGGACGTCCGGCTCTACATCGGCGCCGACGAACGAGCCGAGGCCCGATGGGTGGCCGATCGTTTTCAGGAGCTGCAACGGCGGCACTCGCTGGGCGAGATGGCAGTGCTGATGCGGACCAACGCCCAGACACGCTCCTTCGAGGAAGAGTTGACCCGACGCCACATGGCCCACCGGGTGGTCGGCGGGCTCCGTTTCTGGCAGCGGGCCGAGGTCAAGGACGCTCTCGCCTATCTCCGCCTGGTCATCCGAGCCGACGACACCATCGCCTTCGAGCGCGTCGTCAACGTCCCGACCCGCGGGATCGGCGCCGCCACCATCGACATCCTGCGCGGCCATGCCGACCATGACGGCACGACCATGGTCGAGGCGGCGAGGCGGTTGCCTGCTGAGCTCGCCCCCCGAGCTCGGATCTCCCTTGAACGTTTCTTTCAGATCCTCGACGAAGCCCGCGACAAGCGCGCCGAGCTCGATCCCGGAGACCTCGTTGGTTGGCTGCTCGAAGCTTCCGGGCTGCTCGCCATGTACGACGGTGACAGCGAGGAGAAGACCGCACGCCGCGAAAACCTCCAGCAGTTGGCGGCAGCGGTCGCCGAAGCCGCCCAGCGCGGCCAGGAGCTCGAGGCCTTCCTCGATGCCATCGCCCTGCTCGAGGAGCACGACGACGACGATGCCCCGGAGGCCATCACCTTGATGACCCTGCACGCCGCCAAAGGTCTCGAGTTCGATGTCGTCGAGCTCGCCGGTTTCGAGGACGGCCTGCTGCCGCACGCCAACTCCCGCGACGAGCCAGAGTCGCTGGAAGAGGAGCGTCGGCTGGCCTACGTCGGGATGACGCGGGCCCGCCGCTGGCTCGCCATGACCGTCGCACGGAGCCGATTCCTCTTTGGAACCCGGGTGCCGACCCGGCCGTCGAGATTCCTCGTGGATCTGCCCGAGGATCGCTACACCGATGTGTCGGACACCGCATTGCCCATCCCGGCGGCAGGCCTCTCGGAAGGCGGGAGGACGGCCGGAGGACTTCCTCGACGCCCGCGCCCCCCGGCTCGGCGAGCCAAAAAGGCCGCGGCCACGGTCATCGACGAGACGGGACAGGGGTGGCGACCCGGAGACCGGATCCGGCACGGCCGTTTCGGAACCGGGGTGGTCCTCGCCTGCCAGGGCACAGGACCGCGCCTCAAGCTGGTGGTCTTCTTCGACCGCGCCGGCCGCAAAACCCTGGTGCCGACGATCGCCAAGCTGGAGCGGTTGTAAGGCGACGCACTTCGCGCAGAATCGGCGGCCAGCCGCACCGACCTCAGCGCGCCGCGACTCCGTGCGTGGCTCCACCGGCCGTCAAAGGAACTATTCGAAACGCAAAGCACGCAAAGATCGCAAGGGCCATCGCAAAGTATTCAAATCAGATCTTCTCTCTTTCGGAACCGGGCGAAGCTGATCCGCGTACAATGCAGGGCTGGAGGCTCGCATGAACGAATGGCATCACACGACGGTGTTGGCGGTTCGCCGTGACGAAACCGTCGCCATCGGTTCCGACGGTCAGGTGACCCTCGGCAACACGGTCATCAAGCACGGCGCCGCCAAGGTCCGGACCCTGGCGGGCGGCAAGGTCCTTGCCGGCTTCGCGGGCTCGGTGGCCGACGCCCTGGCTCTCTTCACCCGCTTCGAGGCCAAGCTCGAAGCCTACGGCCACAACCTCGAGCGGGCCGCGGTGGAGCTGGCCCGCGACTGGCGGACCGACAAGGCCCTGCGTCACCTCGAGGCCATGCTCATCACCGCCGATCCGACGACGACCCTGCTGGTCTCGGGCACCGGTGAGGTCCTGTCGCCGGACGACAATGTCGTGGCCGTGGGATCCGGCGGTTCCTACGCCCTGGCGGCCGCGCGGGTACTGCTGAAACACACCTCCATGGACGCTCCGGAGGTCGTGCGCGAGGCGCTCACCGTCGCCGCATCCATCGACATCTACACCAACGACCACATCACAATCGAGGAGCTCGGCCCGTGAGATTGGACAGTTTGACCCCACGTGAGATCGTCGCCGAACTCGATCGCTTCATCGTCGGCCAGAACGCCGCCAAGAAGGCCGTCGCCGTGGCGTTGCGCAACCGCTGGCGCCGACAACAGCTCGACCCTTCGCTCCGCGACGAGGTCGCACCCAAGAACATCATCATGATCGGCCCCACCGGGGTCGGCAAGACCGAGATCGCCCGCCGGCTTTCCAAGCTCACGGGCTCGCCGCTGCTCAAGGTCGAGGCCTCCAAGTTCACCGAGGTCGGCTATGTCGGGCGCGATGTCGAGTCCATCATCCGCGACCTCACCGACGCCGCCATCCAGATGGTACGAGACGAGCGCGCCCGGGAGGTCAAGGTCCGGGCCGAACGGGCCGCTGAAGACCGCCTCCTCGATCTCCTGGTCGTGAACTCGTCTTCGGTCGCCGAGGCGGCCCTTGACGAAAAGCGCCGGGCGTTGAAGAAGCCGCTGCGCGACGGCCTGCTCGAGGACCACGAGGTCGAGGTCGAGATCTCGGAGCAGAAGATGCCGACGCTCGAGATGTTCGGTCCCCAGGGGATGGAGTCCATGGGGCTCAACCTCAAGGACATGTTCGGCGGCATGTTCGGTGGTAAGAAAACCCGCAAACGAATGCAGGTCTCGGAGGCCCGACGCATCCTCGTCACCGAGGAGGAAGAGAAGCTCATCGACCACTCGCAGGTAGAGGCGGACGCCCTCACGAGAGTCGAGCAGGATGGAATCGTCTTCCTCGACGAGATCGACAAGATCGCCTCCCGCGACGAGGCCGGCGGCCGCGGCGGACCGGATGTGTCCCGCGAGGGCGTGCAGCGGGATCTACTGCCCATCGTCGAGGGGACCAATGTCACCACCAAGTACGGGGTCGTCAAGACCGACCACGTGCTCTTCATAGCCGCCGGCGCCTTCCACGTCTCGCGGCCGTCAGATCTGATACCCGAGCTCCAGGGCCGATTTCCGATCCGTGTCGAGCTCTCCGCCCTCGACGCCGACGACTTCGTCCGGATTCTCACCGAGCCCGAGAACTCTCTCGTCCGTCAGTACACCGCGCTTCTCGGCACCGAGGAGGTCACCCTGCACTTCACCGACGAAGCGGTGAGGACCATCGCAACCATGGCGGCGGAGATCAACTCGACAGCCGAGAACATCGGCGCCCGACGGTTGCACACCGTGCTCGAGCGGCTCCTCGAGGAGCTCAGCTTCGAGGCCCCGGAACGAAAGGGCGAAAGGGTCGAAGTCACCCCCGAAATGGTCGAATCAACCCTCGGAGAGCTGCTCGGCAATCGCGACCTCGCTCGCTACATCTTGTAAGCTGGGTCCGGTGGATTTCAGCAAAGCCCTGGTTCCGGATCTGGGTCGATGGGGTGCGACCGCTCTGGCGGTTGCGGCGCTGACCGCCACCATGTCCTGCGGCATCAAGGGTCCGCCAAAACCGCCGGTGATCCGTGTCGCCGACCCAACCCGGGATCTGGCGGTGTTCCAACAGGGCGGACAGGCTCTGCTCAGTTGGAGCTACCCGTCGAGCACCACCGCGGGTGAACCCCTCCACGACCTGGAGTCGATTGAACTGTGGCGCGCGACTCTCCTGAAGGTCGAGGCGCCCCCACCGGGGGAGAAGCCTCGTGACCGAAACCTGAATCGCCAGCTCCTGCTCTCCAACGGCGAGAGGATCGCTGTCCTCGATCGTCCGGCTCTCGATGCCGCCACCCGCGGCTCCAAGCTCGAGTGGATCGACGACCTGATGTTGTGGCGCCGAGACCACCCTTCCGACGAACCCCAAATGATCTGGTATGCGGTGCGCTCCGTCTGCTGTCGCGGTCGCGAGTCGGGTCTGTCCAACATCGCTCGGCTGGTCCCGGAGGCGCCCCCTGCGCCGCCCACCGATCTCGAGCTCGAGGCCGAGGCGGATGGCATTCGACTGACGTGGATCCCCAACGAGGAGCTCCCGATCCTGGTGGAACGCTCACAGGACGGAGAGGACTGGCGCTCGATCACCCGCGAACCTCTGGCCACCGGCGAATGGCTCGATCGCAGCGCCCAGCAGGGCCGGGGCTGGAACTACCGTCTGCGATCGGTCCGCCCCCGCAGAGCCGGCCCGCGGGTCATCGGCGAACCCGGCTCCGCAATCGGGCTCTTCTATCCCGACATCTACCCGCCCCCGACACCCTCCGACTTGGTCTGTCTCCCGGAAGGCACGCGGGTGCGCCTGCGCTGGCGCTCGGTCGCCGCAGCCGAGAGCTATCAGGTCTACCGAGGGCCCGATGGCAAGGAGCTGACCATCCTCGCAACCGGTATTCGGGCCGCCCAGTTCGAGGATGATGCGCCTCCGCCGGGGACCTCAGAGTACGGGGTGACCGCGATCGATGCCGCCGGCAACGAGAGCGAAGCCTCCACCTGCACCGCTGCCCGTGGGTCCGCGCCGTGACAAAGCTCCTCAAGGTCGAGGGCGCGGGCAACGATTTTCTCCTCGGCATCGGCCTCTGGGCGCGCCGATTCGCCAACGATGCTGCGTTGGTGGCCCGTCTCTGCGACCGCCGCCGCGGTGTCGGTGCCGACGGCGCCCTCGCGGTCTTCGCCGAGGACGACGGTGTGATTCGTCTCGTCCACCGCAACGCCGACGGTTCACCTTCCGCCTTCTGCGCCAACGGCACCCGCTGTGCCGCACGCACTGCGGTGGAGTTCCTCGATTACCCGGCCACCATGGTCGTATCCACCGGCTGGACCGAGATCCCCGCCGTTGTCCACGGATCCCAGGTCTCGCTGGAGATCCCGCAACCGGGGGCTCCCACCGACCTCACCCTGGAGACCGACCACGGCATCTGGCGTGGTCGCCAGCTCGAGCTCGGTATCCCGCACCTCGTGATCCCGGTCGATGAGGTCGAGAATCTCGTCATGGAAGAGATCGCGCCGCCGCTTCGTCGCCATCCCGCGCTGGGTCGGGATGGGGCGAACGTCCACTTCGTCACCCAGGAGCCCGGTCTTCTCCTGATACGGTCCTTCGAACGCGGCGTCGAGGCCGAAACCCTGTGCTGCGGTTCGGGAGTCGTAGCGGCCGCCCTCTTGGCCCTCGAAAGCACAGACGACGATACAATCGCCGTCGAAGCTCGGTCCGGTGACCGGTTGCTGGTGGAGGCTCTCGGTGTCGCACCGGTGTCGCCGAGCCGTCTCACGGGACCGGCGCGGTTGGTCGCGGAAATCAAACCTCTCGATGGATGATGCGTGAGGTATTAGATATCAGGTATTAGGTATTAGGTATTGGGTATTCGGTATCGGTATTGGGTATTGGGTATTGGCAAAGGCTATGTACTTATAGCTGTAAGCTCTTAGAGTAAAAACAGCGCCAGGGACAGCACTGCGGCGGCGTAGACGGCGGCGGCGACATCGTCGGCCATGATGCCGATTCCGCCGGGAAGGGCCTCGAATCGCCTGACCGGCCACGGTTTCCAGACATCGAAGAGACGAAAGAGAAAGAAGCCGGCGATGGCCGCGAGCCCGAGGCTCAGAGATGACTGGGGCTCGAGCAGCAGCAGAGACGGCGCCATGGTCAGCCACTGACCGACCACCTCGTCGATGACCACCGGTCCGGGATCGACCTTGCCGCGACGAGTGCTCTCGGTCTGAGACGCCCAGATCCCCACCCCGAAGACCACGACGGAGCCCACGAGGGTGGCCGCGAGCCGTGCCGACGCACTCGGCAGGAAGAGCATCGCCATCCACCAGCCGACGATGGCCGGCAACGAACCCGCGGTGGTCCCCGGCGCCGGGAGCTTGTCTCCGAGCCCGAGGACGGTGGCGATGTGGAAGGCGATGCGTTCCATCGCGTGATCGTAGCAGAGGCACGCCGGACCATCGCAACCACGAAGGCACCAAGTCGCGAAGCAGTCACCAAGCCATCGCAGGCTGAACCGCCAGGGCGCGAGGGCCGTAGGGATATTGCAATTGAGAGTGGGCGAGGCGAACCGGAGGATATTCTACTTCGTGGGGACGCCGCACTCACCGTAGAGACTCCGAAGGGCAGGCAGGATGCCTACCCCACAACATCGCAACGGTACCAACCACAGAATGAGCGGCTGTTTCATCTGGAGACGTGTTGTGGAGCAGGCTTCCAGCCTGCTCATGAAAACAGGCTCACTCGTTAATTGGGCTCGGAAGAGTGCGCTATTCCACAGTCACCGACTTTGCGAGATTCCTGGGTTGATCGACATCGTGGCCGAGCTCGACCGCGACGTTGTAGGCGAGCAGCTGCAGCGGCACCACCGCGACGACGGGCTGGAGCAGCGGATGCACCGCCGGAACCGGCAGAACCAGCTCCGCCACCTCCGCCACGTCATCGGCATCGCTCTCGGCAACCGCCAACACCGTCGCCCCGCGTGCTTTGACCTCCATGAGATTTCCGAGCAGCTTGTCGCGGGTCGCGGTGGCAGTGGCCACCGCCACCACGGGAAAGCCATCGGTCACCAGGGCGATCGGGCCGTGCTTCATCTCCCCGGCCGGGTAGCCCTCGGCGTGGATATAGGAGATCTCCTTGAGCTTGAGCGCCCCTTCGAGGGCGATGGGATAGAGGATCCCGCGACCGAGGTAGAGCGTGTCGGTGGCTTCGGACAGGATGTCCGTGCCGAGCCGGTAGAAAGCACGATCGGTCCGGAGGACTTCCTCCACCGCCATCGGGAGCCGTTGGAGATCGGTGATCAGCTTCCGGTCAAGCTCGTCGGCCAACCCACGCGATGCTCGGAGCGCCAGCGCCAAGGCGACGAGGGCGACGAGCTGGGTTGTGAAGGCCTTGGTCGACGCCACCCCGATCTCGGGACCGGCCTGGGTCAGCATCCGAGACGTCGCCAGCCGCCAAGATGACGAGCCGCGGACATTGCACACGGTGGCGAGCAGGGCGCCGCCCCGGACCGCCAACTCCATGGCGGCGAGGGTGTCGGCGGTTTCGCCGCTCTGGGTGACACCGATGAGAAGTAGATCATCCCCGAGAAGCGGGTCTCGATACCGGTACTCCGATGCGTAGTCGACCTCGGTCGGCAACCCGGTCAGTCGTTCGAGGATGAACTTCGCCACCAGGCACGAGTGCCATGATGTACCGCAGGCCACCAGATGGATCCGCCGCAACTTGCCGAGCTGCTCGGTCGAAAAACCGAGGCCATCGAGATTGACTCCGCTCCGATCGGCATCGAGATAGGCCCTGACCGTGTTCCGGATGGCATCGGGCTGCTCGAAGATCTCCTTGAGCATGAAATGGCGGTAACCGCCCTTCTCCACCCGACCAGCATCCCAATCGAGGGTTTCCACCTCACGCTCCACAGGCGCACCGGCGGCATCTCGAAGCTCGACCCCGTCGGCTCGGACCACCGCGAACTCGCCGTTTTCCAGATAAAGCACTTTGCGCGTTCGATGAAGAAGGGCGGTCACATCCGACGCCACCGTGTTCTCACCCTCACCGATCCCGACAACCAAGGGCGGACCCTGTCTGAAGGCCACCACGGTATCGGGTTCGGAGCGGCAGACGGCAACCACGGCATATTGACCGACAAGCAGGGGCATCACCCTGAGGACTCGTTCTCCCAGGGGGCCGGATTCGCGGCCGAGGAGTTGCGCGATGAGCTCGGTGTCGGTGTCCGAGGCAAGCTCGACTCCGTCCTGGAGGAGCTCCCGCCTCAAACCGGCGTAATTTTCCAGGATTCCGTTGTGGACCACCGCGATGTCTCCGGACGCGTCCACCTGAGGGTGGGCATTGGCCTCGGTTGGCGCCCCGTGGGTCGCCCACCTCGTGTGACCGATGCCGGTCGTCCCGTGCATCGGTTCGTGGTAGGCGCGCTGCTCGAGATTGCGGAGCTTGCCCTCGGCGCGGAGGATCCGGATCGAGTCAGCCCCGAGCACCGCCATCCCCGCAGAATCGTAGCCACGGTATTCGAGCCTTCCCAGACCGTCGAGGATGACGGGCACCACCTCGTCGGTGCCGACATAGCCGATGATTCCGCACATTCAGAGCCTCCCGTACCGTCGGGTTCTACTCTACCGCGTGATTGTGGCCGTCATGTGGCTGACGTTCCCCTCACACCCCGGTCCGCGTCGCCCGTTTGGCCTCGAGGGCGGCCATGAGCTCATCGAAGGCATCGGCAAATGAAGCCACTCCATCGACCTGGAGCTGGGATGTCACCGCATCGAGATCGATCCCGAGGGTACCGAGCCGAGCCACAATCGCCTCGTCCTCATCAAAAGCCTCGGCAATCCTGGACTGCGGCCGACCATGGTCACGGTAGGCCTCGAGGGTCGCCGTCGGAAGGGTGTTGACGGTTTCGGGTCCGATCAGCTCTTCCACATAGAGCACGTCGGGATAGTCGGGGTTCTTGGTACTGGTCGAGGCCCACAACGGCCGCTGCATCTGGGCCCCTCGGGCGACCATTTCAGCGAAGGTCGGGGCGTGGAAGAGCTCGAGGAAGCGGCGGTAGGCGAGGCGGGAGTTGGCGATCGCCGCGCGCCCGCGAAGCCCGAGCGCCTCGTCGGTCCCGATGGCCTCGAGGGCCGCATCGATCTTGGAGTCGACCCGGCTGACGAAGAAGGATGCAACCGACGCGACACCGGAGGGATCGTCCCGACGTTCGAGGCCCCGGAGGAAGGCCGTGGCCACGGCCTCGTAGTCGGCAAGCGAGAACATCAGGGTCGCATTGACGTGGATGCCGGCCGCGATCAGGTTCTCGATGGCCGGGATGCCGGCGGCCGTGGCCGGGACCTTGATCATCAAATTGGGCCGGTCGACGGCCTTCCACAGCCGCCGGGCCTCGGCCTCGGTGCCCGGTGTGTCGTGGGCAAGATGGGGCGAGACCTCCAGACTGACGAAGCCGTCGGTGCCCGCGGATGACTCGTAGACCGGGGCGAGAATATCGGCGGCCATCTGAATATCTCTGATGGCAAGACGTTCGTAGAGCTCGGAGGTGGCGGCCTCGGGGTTGGACTCGAGGAAGGCATCGATATCGGCGTCATATGATCCGGAGCCGGTGATCGCAGCCTTGAAGATGGACGGGTTCGAGGTCACTCCACGGACCCCGTCATCGACGACCAAACGACCGAGCCCACCTCCGGTGAGAAGATCTCGCTCGATATAGTCGAGCCACACCGCCTGCCCGTGTTCTTCCCACAGAGCCTTGAGTGGATTCATTCCTCGTGCCTCCCGTGTTGTGTTTCAGACCGCCGATCGGGCGGCGCGGTCAGGGTATCACCACCCGTTACCGCGTCCGCGTCCTCGAGCACCGCGATCGCCTCAGGACACGAAGAAAACGCGTGCGGCGGGACCTACCGGGCACGCTATTGTGCCGTAACCATCTCCCGGGGCCTCAACGCCTCCCGAGCCAGAGCGCCTGTGGGCAAGCAGGGATGCTTGCCGCTACAAGAAACGGAACTCCTTTGTAGCTGCGATCTTTTAGCTTGCGAACCGACGTCGCAGCGACAGCGAACCGTACTCGAAATCCGCGTGTGTTCACTCCCCGGTGAGATATGTCAACGGCGGGACGATCTCGCCCACCCCCACGGCGGCATCCTCGAGGACGCAGTTGGCGCCGATGTGGGCGCCCTCGCCGATGTGGCAGTTGCCCTTGATGACGATTCCCGGCTCGAGGATCACTTCGCGAGAGACCTCGGCTCGTGGATCGACCCAGGTGGTGTCCGGATCGCGGATGCTGACACCAGCCGCCATCAGATCCTCGAGCACCATCTCGTTGAGCACCCGCCCCGCTCGGGCGAGATCGGCTCGGTCGTTGACGCCCTGCATCTCCGCCGGATTGTCGAGCGGAACCGCGACCACGGCCAGGCCTCGGGTCCTCAAGGCCGCCGCGACATCGGTGAGGTAGTACTCCGACTGTGCGTTGTCGTTGTCGAGCTCGGCGATGGCCGCAATGACCGAATTTCGTTCGAATGCATAGACGCCCGCGTTGACCTCTCGGATGGCAAGCTGTCCCGAGTCGGCATCGCGCACCTCGACCACCTCACGCACGAGGCCGTCGTCGCCCCTCACCACCCGACCGTAGGAACCGGGATCGTCGAGTTCGGCGGTCAAAAGCGCTGCCGCCGCACCGTCAGCCACCGCCGTCATGAGGTCGCGAAGAGTTTCGGGACGCAGGAGCGGTACGTCACCCGAGAGCACCATCAGATGGTCGACGGGCCGGTGAGCGAGACCGTCGAGGGCCACTCTGAGGGCGTCGCCGGTGCCGAGTTGGGGCTCCTGCAGCACCTCGTTCACCCCGCGGTCGCGGACACACGCACCGACACTCTCGGCGCCGTGGCCGACCACCACCACCACATCGTGGGGTCTCGCCACATCGAGCGCCAGATCGATCACGTGGTCGACGAGCGGGCGTCCGGCGAGCTCGTGCAGCACCTTCGGCCGATCAGATTTCATCCGGGTGCCCTTGCCGGCGGCGAGGATGGCGACGGCCCAGCGGGAATCGTTCGCATTCATGGTTGTCAATTATGTCCAAGAAGGCCGGGAAACGCGAGGTTCTGAATCGCGATCACCCAAGAGATCGAGTTTTCCTACCCGGCCTCGGGAGGGAGTCGCTCCTTGCAGTTATGCAAGAGTTCTCAGAAGGGGTGTGCTCTCGACCACGTTCGATCCCAACCGCCAAGGTCGCAAAGGGGAGCGTAAAATTCACTAAGAACTTATCGAAATTCAACTTGGAATACAACCTAGCGCCGATAGCGCGATGGCTTGGCGTGCTTCGCGGTTGGGATCGGCCACTCACCGGAGCGGGTCGACGACCGCGACTCTCGCGTGCCGGTGGGACACACGCCACGGCGCGTGGTGTTTTTTTGTTCCTGGATCAGATGGAGGGTTGAGGTGGATTGTTGGAGTGCCTTAGCGGCGGCGGAGCTCGTAGAGCACCTGTTTGGCAACGGCCTTGAGGGTCTCGAAAACCCCCATACCCTGCACCGCGATGGCCTCGAAGGTCGGCTCACCCTTGAAGTTGAGCGCACGGTACATCTGATCCACGGGCACCGCCGTGGGCAGGTCACGCTTGTTGAACTGGAGCACGTAGGGGATGCTCTTGAGGTCAAAGCCGTTCTCTTCGAGATTGTCTTCGAGGTTTTTCAAAGACTCGACGTTGGCGTCCATCCGCGCTTCCTGCGAATCCGAGACAAAGACCACACCGTCGACGCCCTTGAGAATCAGCTTTCGGGAAGCGTCATAAAAGACCTGGCCGGGGACGGTGTAGAGATGGAACCGGGTCTTGAATCCGCGCACGGACCCGAGGTCGAGGGGGAGGAAGTCGAAGAAGAGGGTGCGATCGGTCTCCGTTGCCAAGGAGATCAGCTTGCCCTTCTGCTGGGGGTTCGACTTTTCGTAGATGTATTGGAGATTGGTGGTTTTTCCACCGAGGCCGGGACCGTAGAACACGATCTTGACGTTGATCTCACGGGCGGCGTAGTTGATGAAGCTCATTCGGAGAAAAGTGCGTCGATGTCTTCGTCAGTGATCTCAGCGAACGGGGATTCCGCTTCCTCGAGTCCAACCTCCTGCGCCTTGAGTTCGATATCGCCGAGGACCCGCTCGATGTCGGCCGAAGCCTTGCGGACTCTCAACCGCACCAGCCCGAGTGAGGATCGCTCGTCGAAGATCACCACGAGGATGAGTCGCTGGCCGACGATCGAGATGTGAATGTTGTCCTTGCGTCCCTCGTGGAAGAGGATCGAGAACTCTTTCTCTCCGATCAGTTTCGCCAGGCCATCGGTTGCCGCAACATTGCCGGCCGTGAGGGATGCCAACGAGGTGGTGTCCACCTGCTCGATCTCGCCCGCACCGGCGATCTGTTGGCCGTTCTTGTCGACGAGAAATACAATCTTCGCACTTGCATCGATGCGAAGACGGTTGAGGAGCTGGGAAATCCGATCGAACTCCTCCTCATACATCACCAAACTGGGAGTCACTTTCACACACTCCTCATGAGATCATATCTAACACAGACACCAAAGCCAGGCAAGGCCGGTCACAACACCAGTGTACGGGAGAAAACGCGTAATCCTATACTTTTCTCCGCGACTGCAACGCCTGGGCCAGGGTCAACTGGTCCGCGGCCGCAATCTCACCGCCAACCGGTATCCCCGACGCCGGGCGGCTGACCTCTACTGGCAGGCTCTCGAGCCGCCGGGCGATATAAAGGGCCGTGGTCTCGCCCTCGACCGTCGGGTCCGTGGCGAGGATCACCTCGCCCACTTCGTCAACCCGGCAACGCTCCACGAGATCATCGATGGTCAGGTCCTCCGGGCCGACGCCGCGCAGGGGCGATAGATGCCCGAGCAGAACGTGGTACAGACCATCGTACTGACGGGTGTTTTCCACCGACCAGACCGTGGTCGGTGTTTCCACCACCAGGATCGTGCCCCGGTCCCTCTCGGGATCGGCACAGACCGGGCACGGCTCACTCTCGGTGAGGGATGAGCAGATGGAGCACAGATGGACCCGGTCGTGGAGTTGGTGGAGCGCCGCCGCCAATCCTGCGACTTCGGTAGGATCGGCGGTGAGCAGATGTTCCGCCAGGCCGCGGGCGGTTCGTGGCCCGACCCCCGGAAGGCGCTCCAGATGCTCGAGCAGGACCCGCACCGCTGCCGGTCGGAGATCCATCAGCCACCACCATCGGGTCGGACCGCGACGACCTGGCCGCCGATGATCGACCGGGCAAGTGCAACCCCGGGATCGTTCTCGGCCTCGGCCATGAGCCCGTTCTCCGTTGCTCCGGGCTGCTCCGCCGCTTCCTCGACCCTGACCTCGATCTCGGAAACACCCGGGTAGATCGTCCTGCAGGCGCCCTCGAGGGCGGGTCGAACCACGTCGGATCCCGCGTACTTTGCCAGCGCCTGCGCATCGACACCGAAGAGGATTGTCACCGTCTCGCCCGAACGGCTCACCCGCGCCGATTCGACGGCCCCGGCGAGACGCGGGTTCTCCGCCCACAGGGCCTCGGCCAGCGTTGCCGGTCGCGCGCTCACCGGCGGCGGATGACCGTCCGGCTTTTCGGGTGTCGCCGGTGAAGGCGGACCGCCACCGGTCGGTGGTCCCTCACCGCCCGCCAACCACTGTTCGACGCGCTGCACCGCGGGCCAGCGCGCGAGTCGGAGGGCCGCCACCTCGAGGGCGAGCTCGCGGTTGGCCGCGTCCCGCAACATGGGCTCCTGCTCGAGCCAGAGGCCGAGCATCCGGGTCAGGGCATCGGCGCCGAGCTCACGAGCCAGCGGTTCGATCTTCGCCCGCACGTCGTCGGTCAACGAAGGGTCGAGGACCGGATCCACAGCCAGGTGAAGCGCGGTCCGCAACATCCGACCGACCTCCTGGTAGAGAATGGCGGCATCGTGACCGGCGGCGAGCTCGGCACGGATCGTCTGGAGTGCATCGGCAACCCGCCCCCCCGCAAGAGCATCCACGAGCCAAGCGGTCACCTCGAGTGAAGGCACACCGAGCACCGTCGCCACCGCATCGTCGTCGATGGAATCGGCGGCGAAGGCGCGGAGCTGATCGACCAGAGACAGCGCATCTCGGACGCTGCCCTGGGCGGCGGCGGCGATGGTTCCTGCCGCCCCCGGACTCAGCTCGAAGCTCTCGCGATCGGCGATGGCTTCGAGATGCGCCCGGATGGCTTGGTTGCTCAAGGGTCGGAAATCGAGCTGTTGGCATCGCGAAAGGATGGTTGCCGGAACCTTGTGGCGTTCGGTGGTCGCAAATATCCAGAGCACGTAGGGCGGCGGCTCTTCGATGCTTTTGAGCAGGGCGTTGAATGCCGATTTGGAGAGCATGTGGACCTCGTCGACCACCACCACCCGGTAGCGATCCCGGGTCGGCCGGAACCGAAGCAGCTCCTGGAGCTCGCGGACCTGATCCACGCCGGTGTGGGTGGCGGCATCGATCTCCACCACATCGATGCTCGCTCCATCCGTGACCTCCCGGCACGAGTCACACACGCCGCAGGGCTCGGCGGTGGGGCCCTCGGCGCAGTTCACCGCCTTGGCGAGCAACCGCGCGGCGGTGGTCTTACCGACTCCGCGCAGCCCCGAGAACAGATAGGCGTGGCCGAGCCCATCCGATGACAGTGCGTTCTGGAGCGTCTGGACAACGGCGTCCTGGCCGAGAAGATCGGCAAAACGTTGCGGCCGCCATGAACGGGCGAGGACTTGGTATGTCACCGGGGTATCGTACCGGATCTCGTCCGGCGGTGGAGCCTCTCGGGGATACCAGGGATCTCGCGTATTTCTAGAACCGCGATGGGAGGGGTGCGACACGCGGAACGTGGAGGATCGGTGTTTCTGGCCTCCAACGGACGTGCCGTTCCCGTAGTTGTTGGGGGGCTTTGGCCTATCGGCTGCCGAGGCCATTCGGGCCCAACAACTCGCGGGAGGGGCACTCACGGGTAGAGCGACGAGAGAATCAAGTTCGGTGTGGCGCTCCCGGAGCGCGGTCCCGAACATGGTTCTCCCGTCGGTTTGCCGCGCGAGGATGCCAGGCACGCCGAATCGCGGCGGCGCGTTCCAGAGCCGGTGACGCTTTAGGGCGAGTCGGGATGCCAGGCACCCCGCCTTCGAAGGGGACACGTCATCGGAACCTGGAAGATGATTCACAAATTTTGACATCAACCAACCTGACCATCTGCCGTATACTCAAAGACCATCATCTGCCTGGATCACATCGTGGATCGACGGCGTTGATGTTATTGTGTTGCCTGAAATTTTTGACGAACGGACCCAAGGAGGCTTCGATGCGCCGTCTGATCACAGCTATTGTCGTACTCACCCTCGTGGCGACCGCTGCGCCCGTTTTAGCTCTCAACTCAGGAACCGACATCATCGTCCCGGCCGCCGGCCGCGGCACCCCGTGGGTCACCGATCTCTATGTCGCCAACCCCGGCGACACCCAGGTCAGCGGGATGATCTACTGGCTCGTTCGCGACCAGGCCAACCCCAACCCGGCCTCGATCTCATTCACCCTCGATCCGGGAACGACCGCGGTTTATGAAGACATCATCGAACAGGACTTCGGTCTTGCATCGGCCGGTGGTGCCTTCCGCGTGACCGCCGGCGACACGGTCATCGTCAACTCGAGGATCTACGCCACCGACGGCTCGGCCACCTTCGGTCAAGGTTTCGAGGGCGTGCCGGTTTCGGCCGCGACCCAGGCCGGCGGCATGGCGACGGTGGTGGGTCTGAGCTACAACAGTTCCTTCCGCACAAACCTCTACGCCACCGCCGGCGCCGACGGCGCCACCCTGGCGATGAATCTCCTGGCCCCGAACGGAACGACCATCGCCGGCCCCACGAACCTCACCCTGGAGGCATGGGAGCCCATCCTCGACCGGGTGCAGGACTACTTCAGCGGCTTGTCCAACTTCAATAACGCCACTCTCAGCGTGAGTGTGACCACCGGTTTGGCCGTGGTCGGTGCTTCGAAGGTCGACAACGAGTCCACCGATCCCACCACCCTGGAGTCGGATGCCACCGCCGGCGGATCGGCCTCGGTCGATGGCGTTTATCAGATCTCCATCTATGACTCGGCGTTCTTTGCCGCCGGCGGCAATATCGTCATCGATGAGGGTGAAGTGACCCAGATCAACGGTACCTACTTCAACTGGGACAAGCTCGATGGCGGCGAGCCCGCCTGCACTCTCCAGTTCCTCTGGGGTCTCGGCATGAGCCCGACCCCGCTCACCGACTTCGCCAACGGGGTCGAGTTCAGCGACAGCTACGTCTCCACCGGAAGCGGTGTCATGGAGTGGACCGTGGTCTTCACGGTCGAGGGCAATATGGTCATCGACGGCACGGTCACTGCGGTGGGCTCGGACTTCACCGCGTCCGACGAGCTCGGCTGCAACGGCGACTTCCCAGCGCTGACTCTCATGGGCGGCAAGATGGAGTAACCGTCGACGGACGGAAGACAAGGAAACTCAAAGGGCCGCCCGGTTGGGCGGCCCTTTTTGTTTCCTTCATCGCGGTTGCCCGTGAGTCCCCCCCCAAGAAGGCGCGTGCGGCGGCGGTGCCCGGCTCTCTTCGTTTCTTGCGAGAGGCTGCCTGGCATCCGCTCGGGAAGAGCGTTGATAGAACCTCGTTTGGGATCGCGCCGGACGGGGAACGGGAATTCACGTACTTCCCCGCATTGCCGGTGGGTCCTTCGTCCCTTGCGGCGTCCACGAGCCGCAGCGGAGGAGTCGGCGGGCGGCGAGCCACCCGCCGCGGACCGCTCCGTGTTCACGGATGACGGTTTCAGCGTAGCTGCTGCAGGTTGGGCTGAACCGACACTGGCCTTGTGGAAAGAAACGGCGGCCGAAATCCTGATAGGCGCGGACCCCCCCTATGAGCACCCGCGCGGTGCTTTGCCGCGCGGGTGGTCGTGTAACGTCCGCGACCAGGACCGCGAGAAACACGACGGCGACGACGAGCACCGCTCGCCGTCGCCGACCTGATTTCTTCGCCGTCTGTCGGTCAGAACTTGTCGGCAAACTCGCTGACACCGGGAATAAGCAGACGTTCGCCCTTCAGTCCCTTGACGATGCACATGATATGCAGCACGAGCACGGCCACCATGGCGATGGGCCAGACCAGCCCGAGAATACAACCCAGGCCGCCACTGATGGCGCTGACAATCATGATCACGATCCACAGGCCGATGAAACCGACGAACTCGGCCGCCGTCAGAACCAGCCCGTGCTTGGCGTGCCACTGCACCTCGGGGTCATCTTTCTCCACCAACAGGGGAATCAGTGCGAGCAGACCGAGGTAGGAGAGGACGATCCAGAGCTTGCGGTTCTCCGAAACGACTCCTTTCGAGCTTGGCGCCGGGACCTCCGGCGGTGGCTCGGCGGGTGGCGGCGGGGCAGCCGGGGGTGGGGGCGGTGGTGCGTTGTCGCCGGGATCCTGAGGGGGGGCTCCATCCATCATCGTGCACTCCTTTACGCATGCGGTTCGTTGACTGTGTGAACACGAGAATCATACCTCAGCGATCCGAATTGACGAAACAGGGTTGAATCGCAGGGACGCGAGGGACGCAAAGACATCGCAACCATCGCAAACCACAGATCACACGGATGGACACAGATTCCATCGCACGTCGCAACCACGAAGACACCAAGGCACGAAACGGGCACAACGACATCGCTTCTGAGAGTGGGATCTTCAAGCTCGGTGGGTTGTAGTGGCGAAGACCGTCACTATGGACGACTGGATGGAGTCATGGTAGCCCGTACGGGATTCGACCGCGGGCGGCCACGCGACATCTTCAAGCTGGGTGGGTTGTAGCGGCGGATTCCGTACCGCTGGCTTTTCGAACGAAAAGCATGGTAGCCCGTACGGGATTCGACTACGGGCGGCTGCGCGGGACATTCAAGCTCGGTGAGATGTAGTGACGAAGACCGTCACTATGGACGACTGGATGGAGTCATGGTAGCCCGTACGGGATTCGAACCCGTGTTACCGGCGTGAGAGGCCAGCGTCCTAGACCCCTAGACGAACGGGCCACGCGAAACGTCAAATTAACACAAGGATCGGTGACGCGCAAGTGCGCTTCCCCGAACACATCTTTGCTATACTCGCGCGCCGACAAATACGCAGGAGGACGGGAATGACTATACGTGTGGGCATCAACGGTTTCGGACGAATCGGACGACTGGTGGCGCGTCACCTCAAGGCCCGTGAAGGCTTCGATCTCGTGGCCATCAACGATCTCACTTCTCCCGAGATGCTCGGCTATCTGTTCAAGCATGACTCGGTCCACGGTCTGTACAAGGGTACGGTGGAGGTCAACGGCCAGACCATCACCATCGACGGCGACGCCATGAAGGTCTTCGCCGAGCGCGACCCGGCCAAGCTGCCGTGGAAAGAGCTCGGTGTCGAGTATGTCTTCGAGGCCACCGGTCTGTTTCGCGATCGCGAGACGGCGGGCGCCCACCTCACCGCAGGCGCCAAGAAGGTGGTCATCACGGCCCCGGGCAAGACCGTCGACGAGACTTTCGTGATGGGCGTCAACAACGAGCTCTATGACCCCAACGCCCATCACGTGGTCTCCAACGCCTCCTGCACCACCAACTGCCTGGCCCCCATGGCCAAGGTCCTGCACGAGACCGTCGGCATCGAGCACGGATGGCTGACCACCACCCACGCCTACACCAACGGTCAGAAGATCCTCGATGTCCAACACCCCAAGGACATGCGCCGATCCCGGGCCGCGGCCATCAACATCATCCCGACCTCCACCGGCGCCGCGCGAGCCATCGCCCTGGTCTACCCCGAGCTCGCAGGGAAGCTCGATGGCGCCGCCATGCGAGTCCCGGTCCCCGACGGATCGGTCTGCGACCTCATTTTCGTCGCCGGCCGCGACGGCAGTGTCGACGAGCTTCGTCAGGCCATGGTCGAGGCCGCCAACGGCGAGCTCAAGGGCATCCTGCGTGCCGCCGACGAACCCCTCGTGTCAACGGACATCATCGGTGAGAACCACTCATCCATCGTCGATCTCGAGCTCATCAGCCAGGTGGCGCCGAACTTCTTCCGGGTGGTGAGCTGGTACGACAACGAGAACTCCTACTCGGTGCGTTGCGTCGACCTGCTCGCCTACATGGCGGAGAAAGACAACTCATGAGCCTGCCCGCTCTCTCCGATCTCGACGGGATCGAGGGCGCCCGGGTTCTCACCCGACTCGACCTCAACGTCCCGGTGGCCGACGGCAGGGTCCAGGACGACACCCGGATCGTCGCCGCCCTGCCGACCCTCGAGTGGCTGGGCGAGCGCGCCTCGGAGAGCGCCGCGTGCTCCCACCACGGTAAGGCCAAGGGGGTCCAGGATCCGGCCTACACCCTGGCGCCCGTGGCGCCGGTCCTCGCCGAAGCCCTCGGGCGACCGGTGCGTTTCGTCGGCGACTGCCTGGATCCGGCCATCGCCGAAGCCGAGGCGGGCACCCTTATGCTGCTGGAAAACCTTCGTTTTCGCCCGGGTGAGAAGGCCGATGATCGGGACTTCGCCACCCGTTTGACGGCGCCCTTCACCCACTATGTCAACGACGCCTTCGGCACCGCCCACCGGGCGCACGCTTCGGTGTCGGCCGCGCCACGGTTGTTTTCCCGGGGAAAGAAGGCCGCCGGTTTTCTGATGGAAACCGAGGTCTCCGCCCTGTCGCGGGTGGTCACCAACCCCGAGCAGCCCTTCGTCGCTGTGGTGGGCGGGGCCAAGATTTCCACCAAGACCGCCCCTCTCGAGGCCCTTCTCGACCGGGTGCGGACCCTGCTCATCGGTGGTGGCATGGCGAACACCTTCCTCAAGGCCCAGGGTCATGAGATCGGTCGCTCGCTGGTCGAGGACGAGATGCTCGACACGGCGCGGACGGTCATCGACCAGGCCGCCGCACGTTCCATCGAGCTCCTCATCCCCACCGATGTGGTCGTCACTGACGGATTGCCCAGTCCATCGCGGGTCGAGGTCGTGCCATCTGATCGGATTCCGTCGGATCTGATGGTGGTCGATCTCGGGCCTCAGAGCCGTCTCCGATATGCCGCGGCTCTCGCCGATGCCCGGACGGTCTTTTGGAACGGGCCCATGGGAGTCTTCGAAATCGATGCTTTCGCCGAGGGCACCCTGGCGGTCGCCACGGCCATGGCCGACTGCCCCGGTTTCACCGTCGTCGGCGGCGGTGAATCGGTGATGGCCATCCGCCGCGCCGGGGTTGTCGATCGAATCGACCACGTGTCCACCGGCGGAGGCGCTTCGCTCAGTTTCCTGACCGGCGATGAGCTACCGGCCCTGGCCGCGTTGGAGGAGTGATGCGGAAATTTCTGATCGCCGGCAACTGGAAGATGCACAAAGGCGTCAGCGAGACATCGGCTTTCATCGAGAGTCTCCTGGCGACCGATCCCACCCCGGCGGTGGACGTCGTCGTCAGCCCGCCCTTCACATCGTTACCGACCGCCGCCATGCTCCTGACCGGATCAGAGATCGGTCTCGCCGCGCAAAATGTCCACTGGGAGTCGAGCGGCGCCTTCACCGGTGAGCTTTCGTCAGAGATGCTCGTGGAGATCGGCGCCTCGTGGGTCATCGTCGGCCACTCCGAGCGCCGCACCCTCTTCGGTGAGACCGACAGGACGGCTCGCGACCGCGCCCGCGCCGCTCAACAGGCCGGCCTCAAGGTGATCTACTGCATCGGCGAGACCCTGGAAGAACGGGAGAGCGAGCGAACCTTCGAGGTCCTCGAGAGTCAGACCGACGGCCTCGGCGCCCTCGAAAGCGCCGAGCTCGTCGTGGCCTATGAGCCGGTCTGGGCCATCGGTACCGGCCGGACCGCCTCGCCCGAGCAGGCTCAGGAGGCTCACGCGTTCGTCCGCGGATGCCTCGAGCGGGCCTTCTCCACCGAGCGCGCCGAGAGCATCCGCATCCTCTACGGTGGCAGCCTCAAACCGACAAATGCCCACGAATTGTTGTCCAAGCCCGACGTCGACGGAGGCCTCATCGGCGGGGCCAGCCTTGACGTAGACTCGTTTTCCGCTATCATCCGCGCTGCGGCGGAATGCGCCGCGGGAGAGTAACGTGACAGTCCTACTGGTCATCTTTTACGTATTGGTTTGTATTTTCCTCGTCCTGGTCGTCCTGCTCCAACAGGGCAAAGGGGCTGATCTCGCCGGTGCCTTCGGCGGCGGCGGCAGTCAGACATCCTTCGGACCACGCTCGGCGTCGAACATCATGCACCGCATGACAACCGTTTCTTTTGTCCTCTTCGTCGTGCTGTCTCTGGCGCTGGCGATTTTGTCGGGCAAACAGCGGTCTTCGGTCATGGAATCGGTGGAGGCTCCGGTGGTTCCCGTGATCGAAGAGACCGTCGAAATGGAGGCCGTCGAGCCGGCCATCGAGCCTTTGGTCGACGAGGTCCAACCGACGGACGAGGCGACCTCCGACGACGCGGTCGGCGAGACCGGGGATGTGCCTCCCGAGGGCGAGTAGGGGCTTGCCTTTCGAGGGCAAGATCATTAAGATCTCTTGCGCTGCCGAAGTGGCGAAATTGGTAGACGCGCACGGTTGAGGGCCGTGTGGAGCGATCCGTGCCGGTTCGAGTCCGGCCTTCGGCACCAATTTCAATCCGCGCCCGGTCTCGATGAGACCGGGCGCGAATTGATCTGAGGGGTCGCTTTTCTTCGCTCGACCCTGATCACCCCTGAAACCTGTGACGCCCGTCTCACCTTCATCCATCGGATTCCATCGCAAACGGGTTATGCTTCCGAGATGAAGTTTCGACGCTTCTCGGCGCTTGTTGTCATGTTGGTGGTCGGTCTCGTCTCCGGCTCGCCGTCCCGGGCGGACGGACCCGTCTTCCAACCCGAAGATGAGTCGCGCTCAATCCTCGAGCGGATCAAGCTGTACCGTGAGCGCCACGGTGTTCGGGGTGAGCTCGACTCGAACCAGATGCTCGATCGGGCGCGGTGGGGCTACGAACGCTGGCTGAAGACCGAGCACCACCGCCGGATCGAGGGTGCGGCGGGTGACGGCTGGGTGAGCCTGGGCCCGAGCAACGGGGCCGGGCGGATGACCGCCCTCGCACCCCACCCCACCACTGATGGCACCCTCCTCGCCGGTGCGGCCAGCGGCGGTCTCTGGAAGACCACCGACCATGGTCTGAGCTGGCGCCCCCTCACCGACGGTCTGACCGACCTCTCGGTCGGTGCCGTGTCGTATGCCCCTTCAAACCCGGAAGTCGTCTACATCGGCAGCGGCGAGGGTGGGCTGGGGAGCTTCTTTGTCCCGGGAATCGGCCTCCTGCGATCATCGGACGGCGGCGAGACCTGGTTTCTGCCCCAGCCCGGTGAGGAGGTTGCCGAACAGTTCTTCGCCCTCTCGGTGGACCCCCGGGATGAGGATCGCGTCCTCGCCGCCACCGAGCGCGGGCTCTTCGCCACCACCGACGGCGGGGCGAGTTGGGATCTCCTGCTGAACCACCCCGATCTCTACGGGGTCACCGAGATCCTCCGGTCGCCGAGCGATCCGGATCGGCTCTTCACGGCCCTTTGGTGCTTCAGCCTCTGTCCCGAGGGCCTCGCTCGAGTCATGACATCGCCCGACAACGGAATCACCTGGGCGCCCGCCGCCGACGGCCTTCCCGACGCCGTTATGAACAACCCCCTCGTCAATCGAATCGCCCTCGCGGCGGCACCGTCTGACGACCGGGTGCTCTACACCGCCATCAACACCTCCCGCTACACCCCCCAGGGACCCGAAGCCGCCATCTACCGGTCCACGGACGGTGGGACCTCGTGGACCAACACCAGCGATCCCGGAACCTATCTGCTCTCCCAGGGGTGGTACGACAACGCCATCACCGTGGACCCGTCGGATCCCGACGTGGTGGTCGCCGCCGGGGTCCTGTACGTCCGCTCATCCGACGGCGGCGCGAATTGGACGACCATGGATCCCATCGCCGCTGGCGACTGGATGGGGACCGAGACCCTGCCCCACGTCGACGGTCACGCTTTTGCCTGGCAGGCCGGCGCACTGTGGTTGGGCTGCGACGGCGGCGTCTGGCTTTCCGGCGACGGCGGATCGACCTGGTCGGACCGCAACGATGGTCTCGTGACTCGCCAGTACTACGGCCTCGACATCGATCCCATCCGACCCGATCGGGTCCTCGGGGGAACCCAGGACAACAAGACCAATCTGCGCCTCGGTCCCGACGACACCGACTGGGAGTGGGTTCTCGACGGCGACGGGTTCGAGTGCGCCATCAACCCCCTGGTCCCCGATCTGGTCTATGGAACCATCTACGGCACGCTTGTTTTCCGAAGCTTTGACGGCGGGTTCGAGTGGCAGAAGATCGCACCGTCCACCGGTGGCGATCTCACCCCCTTCGCCACACCCCTCACCATGCGCCCGGATCTTCCCTGGCACCTCTTCACCGGGTCGAGTCGGGTCTGGCACTCGACCGACGCCGGCTCATCATGGCGCGCCCTTGGAACCGAGGTCGTGGGTGGAGAGTGGTCCATCCTCGTCGTTCGGGCGGTGGCCGTCACCCCGGCCGATGATCAACGGCTCATGATCGGCAAGGGCGCCGAGGTCTACACGAGCACGGACGCCGGCGCCACGTGGCGGGTCTCCCCCATGACCAGCTTCGTCAACAGTGTCGCCCTCTCATCGCACGACCCGCAGCTCGGGATCGCCGGTCTGGCGCGAACCCCACCGGGCGAGGCCCAGGCCCTGCGCACCTCTGACGGTGGCCTCACGTGGCACCCGGCCGCCACCGGCCTGCCCCCCTTCGCCGTCCAGGTGGTCCGCTGGCACCCGCTGGACCCCGATCTTGTTTTCGCCGGCACCGATGTCGGCCTCTACCGCTCATCGGACGGCGGCCTCAGCTGGTTTGCCGTCGGCGACGGGCTCCCCTCGGCGTCGATCCACGACCTGAAGATCGCCAAGGACGGCTCCCGGCTGGTCGCGGCCACTCATGGCCGCGGCATCTGGGAACTGCGTCTGGAGGATCCCGTGGGCGAGGCGCCCTCGGTGCTCCTCGAGGGCCCCGAGCTCACCGTCATCGGTGAAACGGTGTCCTTCACCGCCACCGCCGCCGACCCCGACGGCGATCTCCTCGAGCTGCGCTGGCTCAACTCGGATGACTGGCGGCTGATCGACGGCGGCGACGGCAACGGCGCGGTGACCTCGGTGATGGAACGCGTCTTTCCGGCCGGGGGACAGGTCCTGGTCGCGGCCAACGCCATCGACGACACCGGGCGAATGGGCTTCGACTCGAGGATGGTCACCGCGTATGAACCGGGCGACGAGTGTTCGACGCCCCGGGTCATTCCAGGCGGCGGCCCGTGGCCCCACACCATCCTCACCGAGAACCGCGGTGCCACCGTCGGTTCCGACGATCCCGAGGTGCCGTGCACCATCTGGTACGGCGATCCAAACTCAGGTCGGTGGGCCTCGATCTGGTTCGAGTTCACTCCCGAGCTGAGTGGCACCTACACCTTCAGCACCTGCGGATCGGTGCCGGACACCGCGCTCTCGGTTTGGACCGGACCCGCCTGTGGCCCCTACGAGCAAGTCGACGGCGCCTGTAACGATGACGATCGACTGAGAAACTGCGTCGGCCGGGACACGGATTCATGGCTCGAGCTCGAGCTCGAAGCCGACACCACCATCCGGCTGATGGTCGGCACCACCGAGGACATCGAAACCGGGGATCTTCGGATCACCGTGGACTGTCCGTCGTGCCGCCCACCGCCGGTCTCATCGACCCTGCTGGTCCCGGCGGCGGCCCGCGTTCCCGGGTCCCAGGGCAGCTTCTGGAGGTCAGGCCTGCATCTGGTCAATGTCGGTGATGAGCCGACCACCACCTCCGTCGAGCTCCTTCCCGGTCCCGGATCGGTCCCCGCCCTGGAGGATCATGAGCTCGCCTCCGGTGAAGCGCTGATCCTCGAGGACGTCATCCGCGATCTCGTGGGCGGCCGGGGTACCGGCGCCCTGAGGCTCTCCTCCTCGGCGCCCATCGTCGCGACCACGCGAACCGCAACCACCGTGGATGGTGGCAGCTACGGTCAGGGGATCCCGGCCGTCAGCGAATCCACAGTCGCATCGGACGGGGCGGCGGTGCGGCTCTTCGGTTTCTCCCGGGAGGACGCATTTCGGACCAACCTCGGTCTCTTCAATCCCGGGTCGGACGATGTCGATCTGATTGTCCGCTTCTACGATGGCGAAACCACCAAGCTCGCAGAGGCCCACCACACCCTCACGGCGGAAAGCTGGGTCCAGCTCAATCGGGTCTTTGAAGCCCACGAGATTGCGGGTGAGACCGATCTGATCGTTGTCCGCCAGACCTCGAAGATCGGCAGCTTCTCGGCCTATGCCTCGGTGGTCGATGAACAGACCGGCGACCCGACCTATCTCGGCCCCACCAGCGTCGGTCGAGTTGGAGATCCGCTGTGGATTCCCGCGGTCGCCCACACCGACGGGGTTGGTGGCGTCGAGTGGCGCACCGACCTCACGCTCTGCAACCCGGCAACCGGAGACCTCATCACGCGCGTTGAGCTGCTGGATTCGAACGGGGTGATCGCGGCCACCACGGTCCACGTGCCGGATGGTTGGGTCCTCTCCTTCGATGATGTGGTGGCGGATCTCCTCGAGAGCTCCGGCGCGGGTGCGCTCAGGATCAGCCCGAGCCTCGGTTTGGTGATGGCCACCAGCCGAACCTACGCAACGACTTCCCAGGGCAGTTACGGTCAGGGGATCCCGGGAGCGACCGAGACCGAGGCCTTCACCACCGGCGAGCGTGGTTCTCTGCCTGGTGTGCGGCAGGATGATCTCTTTCGGACCAACATCGGTTTCGCCAATGCGGGAGAGAACGTCGTCCACATCCAGGTCCGAGCGCATGCGCCCGATGGCGAGGTGCTCTCGACGACCACTCACCGGGTGGTGGGGTCATCGTGGATCCAGGTCAATCAGGCCCTGCCGGAGGGCGCCGCCTACGCGACCTTCAGCAGCGTGACACCGGGCGCGACCTATCTCGCCTACGCCTCGGTGGTCGACCGCGAAACCGACGATCCCACCTACATCGCCGCGGTCCGCGCGGGCGATGAGGTATCAGCTATTAGGTAATAGCAGTTAGGTGAGCCTCTTGCAGAGCTCGTGGTCAGGGTCGTGCGGGTGCAAAACCCACCCCTACGAACCCTGTAAGAAAGTACCGTAGGGGAGGGTTTTACACCCTCCCTCCATGATAACCAGGGGTCGATTGGAGTAGTAGAAGGACCTTGTTGCAGGAGGCTGAGCTCTCAACGACCCTGCTGCTTGCGGATCCTCGCCCAGGTGTCTCTCAGAGTGACGATGCGGTTGAAGACCAACGCCCCTTCTTTCGAGTCGGTGTCGGGGGCGAAGTACCCCAGTCTCTCGAACTGGACCTGCTCGCCCGGAACAAAGGGGCCGAGGCTCGGCTCGAGCTTGCAGCCGGAGCGGATCTCGAGCGAGTTCGGGTTGAGATCGTCGACGAAGTCGCCGTCCGCCCCGGGAACCTCGACCTCGAAGAGGTGATCGTAGAGCCGGACCTCAGCCTCCACCGCATGGGCGGCCGAGACCCAATGGAGGGTGGCCTTGACCTTGCGGCCGTCGGGCGCATCGCCCCCCTTGGTCGCCGGGTCGTAGGTGCAGCGGAGCTCGACGATCTCGCCGTCGGAGTCCTTGATCACCTCGTTGCAGGTGATGAAGTAGGCATAGCGCAGGCGGACCTCGCGGCCCGGCGCGAGCCGGAAGAACTTCTTCGGCGGATCCTCCATGAAGTCATCGCGCTCGATGTAGAGCTCGCGACCGAAGGGCACCATCCGCGAGCCCGCATCGGGGTCCTCGGGGTTGTTGACCGCCGCAAGCTCCTCCGATGCACCTTCGGGATAGTTGGTGATCACGATCTTCAGCGGATTGAGCACCGCCATCCGGCGCTCGGCGTCCTTGTTGAGGAGCTCGCGGATGCAGTGCTCGAAGAGCGCATAATCGACGACGCTGTCGCGCTTGGCCACACCGACCCGGTCGATGAGGTTGCGGATCGCCTCGGGAGGCACACCGCGCCGCCGGATCCCCGACAGGGTGGGCATCCGCGGATCGTCCCAGCCGTCGACGTGGCCCTCCTTCACCAACCGCAGGAGCTTCCGCTTCGACAGCACCGTGGAGCTGATGTTGAGCCGGGCGAACTCGATCTGACGAGGCGCCGAGGGCACCGACAGATGTTCCACGAACCAGTCATAGAGCGGCCGGTGGCCTTCGAACTCGAGCGTGCACAGCGAGTGGGTGATGTGTTCGATGGCGTCGGACTGGCCGTGGGCGAAGTCATAGGTCGGGTAGATGCACCAGGCGTCGCCGGTTCGCGGGTGGTCGACATGCATGATCCGATAGATCACCGGGTCGCGGAGGTTGATGTTGCCCGAGGCCATGTCGATCTTGGCCCTGAGGACCCTCTCGCCGTCGGCAAACTCACCGGCTCGCATCCGGCGCAAGAGATCGAGGTTCTCCCCCGGCTCGCGGTCGCGGTAGGGACTCGGGCGGCCGGGCTCGGTCAGGGTGCCGCGGTACTCACGAATCTCATCGGCCGAGAGATCGTCGACATAGGCGTTGCCGGCCTCGATCAGCTCCTCGGCCCAGCCGTAGAGGGTCTCGAAGTAATCCGAGGCGTAGTAGAGGTCCTCGCCCCAATCGAAGCCGAGCCAGCGGACATCGGTCTGGATCGACTCGATGTACTCCATCTCCTCCTTGATGGGGTTGGTGTCGTCAAAGCGGAGGTGGCAACGACCGCCGGTCTCGGCGGCGATCCCGAAGTTGAGGCAGATCGACTTGGAGTGACCGATGTGGAGATAACCGTTGGGTTCGGGCGGGAAACGCGTGACGGTGCCGTCGTGTTTGCCCGAGGCCAGATCCTCGCGGATGATGTCACGGATGAAGTCGGTGCTTTCGGCGGGCGTCTCGTTGGTGCTCATGGTGATCGTCCTCAGGCCTTCATCGTTCGCAGGATGTCCATGGCGCACCGCAGACGCCGCCGGCAGAGCTCCTTGCCGAGCACCGCCATGGTGTCGAAGAGCCCGGGCGTGGCCGTCCGGCCGGTGACCGCGATCCGCACCGGCATGAAGAGCTGTTTCGGGCTGAGCTCGTGGCGGTCGGCGAAATCGCGGATGGCCTCCTCGACGGTTTCGATCTTCCAGTCGAGGATCGGGTCGAGGCCCTCCTCGAGCAGCCGGCGGAAGATCTTGGCCATCTGCGGCGGGGTCAGACCCTTGCCCACCATCTTCGACCGAACGGCCTCGGGATAGTCCACATCGCCGACAAAGAAGAACTCGGCGTAGGAGACGAAATCGGCCAACGTGTCGATGCGTTCGTGGGCCAGCGGCAGAACCTTCAGGAGGTATTCGTCGCTGAGCTGCTCCTCCCGCAACCGCTGCAACAGGTCTTCAGGGCTCAGGTCCCGGATGTGCTTCCCGTTCAGCCAGACCAGCTTCTCGAGATCGAAGACGGGTCCCCCGAGACTGATCTTCGCCGGGTCGAAGGCCTCGACGAACTCGGCCAACGAGAACTCCTCGCGCTCGTCGGGCATGGCGAAGCCCATGAGAGCGAGGTAGTTGAGCACGGCCTCGGGGAGGAACCCGGCCCGTCGGTAGTAGTTCAGGCTGACGGGGTTCTTTCGCTTGGAGATCTTCGACTTGTCGGCGTTGCGCAGCAGCGGCAGATGGCAGAAGACCGGCAGCTCCCAGCCGAAGGCTTCGTACAGCCGGACATGTTTGGGCAGCGACGAGATCCACTCCTCGGCACGGATCACGTGGGTGATCCCCATGAGGTGGTCGTCGACCACGTTGGCGAGGTGGTAGGTCGGGTATCCGTCGGACTTGACCAGAACCTGGTCGTCGATCTGGACCGCTTCGAAGCTCACCTCACCGCGGAGCAGATCCTCTACGACGATCTCGCCGTCCGACGGCATGGCGAGTCGGATGACATGGGCCTCGCCCGCCGCGCGCCGCCTCGCCGCCTCATCCTTGCCGATGGAACGGCAGCGACCGTCATAACCGAAACGCCCCTTCGCCGCCTTCTGCTCGGCGCGGAGCTCTGCGAGCCGCTCGCGGGTGCAGAAACAGGGGTAGGCATGACCGCTCTCGATCAGCATCTCGGCGTGCTCGGTGTAGATCTCCGAGCGTTCACTCTGCCGGTAAGGGCCGCAGGGGCCACCGACATCCGGTCCCTCGTCCCAGTCCAACCCGAGCCAGCGCAGGGCGTCGAAGATCTGGGCCTCGCTCTCCGGGTTGCTGCGCTGGCGGTCGGTGTCCTCGATCCGTAGGACGAACTGACCGCCGTTCTGACGGGCCAGCGCATAGTTGAAGAGCGCGACATAGGCAGTGCCCACGTGGGGGTCACCGGTCGGACTCGGAGCGATTCGGGTGCGCACGGCTTTGGCCATCTACGTCCTCGTTTCCCTGGCAGACACAAACCTATGATGAGGGATTCTGGCTGAATGGCGTTGGCTTGCCAGGGCGTAGTTCTCGACGGGCATTCATCGTCACGTGGTCCGGCTTCGCTCGGAGCTTCGCCGTGACAGGCTTCGTTCTCTCCTTGAGTCGAGAACGAAGAATGGCGGAGAGGGCGGGATTCGAACCCGCGGTCCAGGTTGCCCCGGACAACTGCTTAGCAGGCAGCCCTGTTCAACCACTCCAGCACCTCTCCGGCCGGGAGGGGTATTGTACGCACAGTCTCTTTAGCTGTAAAGCGAGACCTCGGCGGAAAGGCGAGTCTGCGTCCGCGTCCGTAACCGCATCCGTGGCCGTGGCCGGAACTGCGTCCGGAACCGAGGCCGCACCGGGACACGAAAACCAGCGCCTTCCGGGATGTGCCGGGTTTGACATTGTGCTCCCAAAAACCAATCGGCCAGGCATGGCCTCCCGCACAATGTCACACCAGGCACTCCACGGCGACGGTGCCGTGAGCATCTCTCCCCGTTCGCCATGAGGCCGCCGGCGCGCGGGCAGCGTGGTCACCGTCCTTCCTAACCACGCCCGAATGACCACACTGCTCGGGCGACGCTGGGTCGCCGAAGGCGTCCCAGAAAGCCGGGTTTCCTGGATTGCTCCATCCCTGAAGGGCAACACCGGTAGAGTAGAATCGGGAACAGCGAATCGGCGCGACCGGAGGGATGGCCGAGTGGTCGAAGGCGCTGGTCTTGAAAACCAGTGAGGTTCGCGCCTCCGTGGGTTCGAATCCCACTCCCTCCGCCATTCCACAGCGATCAGTCAACAGGGGCGGCGATCCTGGTCTGGGGCTTCTTGCCGTTTCCGTTACCCTTGAATTCTCTCCACACCCCCCCCGATATGCGGCGGAACAGAGTGCCCGGCAACATTCCTTCGCAAAGAGAAGATGCTCATTCCGTTTCTTCGAGCATGGCCGTGTAGACATCGCCCGACATCTCGCCGGCGTTGAAGACAAGCCGGTCGGCGCCCACCTCGAGCGTCCACATGTGCTTCGCGAACGGCAACATCTTCATGGACGAACTGTGCGCGTGGGCCACCGAGAACGGCTCGCCCAAGGGCTCTTTGGTGACGGGGTCGAGGGACAGGCCCCAGACGCAAATGAAGTCGTCGCGTTCAGAGAGGTAGTACACGGTCTTACCGTCGGCGGACCACCGGGGAGAGCCGACCCAGGATTCGCTTGCCGCGATCTTCACCCACTCTTCAGGAGGTGCTGGAGATTCCCCGACGGGCACCAAGAAAACGGCAACCGACCCGTCAGGTTCGCCCGTCTGGATGGCGAGCCATCGGTCGTCCCGGGACAGATCAGAGTCCAGCAAGGCCTGATCCTCGAGTTCGAGGAGAGTCGTGTCGACCCCATCGACGATGCGAAGCCGCGACAGCCTTCGCCCCCAGTCCACCAGAACATGGTCCCCGTCGGAGAAGAAGTCCACCGCGAAACAACCTCGGCACAACTCGCGGCCCACCGGGTCATCGGTGGGCGCCACCGACGTGACCCACTGTCCGTCGACGCGATGCCGCCAGGCGACGAGCGAGCCGTCACCACTCAGCCGCGGAAAAAGCGACGTGACCGCTATGGGATAGGTCAACGGCACCGTTTCTGTTCCAGTCGTCCGATCCTGGATGTGGATCTCGTTGCGTGGGCTGTCTCGGGACCCGGCGTAGGTCGAGTACACAAGGCGGTTGCCGTCTCGGGTCAGGGAAAATGAAAATTTCGGAGAGGCATCGTCGGTGATCGGCCGAAGAGCGCCGACGGCTCGCCCGCTTTCCTGGTCGAGAGCGACTTCCCACAGGTGAACCACCCAGGAGAAGCGGTCCAGGGCCACGCGGCCGTCGGTGGACACCTTCGGCACCAATGTCATCCCCGGTCCGGTCGTGAGCGACTCCACCGGTGCGCTCAGATGCCCGTCCTCGGAGATCGGCGCCCGGTAGAGGTTCATCCCCTCGATGGTCGTGCCGGAGATGAAGAGGAGCTGTCCCGGCAGCCAGACGGAGGGGAAGTTGACCATGTCGGACATGACACCGGCCGCCTTCGCCCCACTCGACCACGGTTCGCCGCCCTCAACCGGCGCAACCCACCAATCCTGTCGGCCGGGATCGTCCAGGGGAGCGCCGTAGAAGATCACCAGTCGGCCATCGGGTGAGAAGATCGGGCCTGAGCTGCTGGGTGGTGGGCGCACACCCCAGCCCGGGACGAGGGGTTCCGGCCGACCTCCGTGAATGGGAGCTCTGAACATTCGGCGAAGGAACCCGGGAGACCACGCCGGGTCTTCCGAATAAACGATTTCGATGCCGTTCGGCGCGAACTGGGGGAAAACTCCGGGGCCCAACACTTTCTTCAACCCGCCGCCGAGGGCGTTGATGATGTAGATCCCTCCTCCGTCCCGATACGACCTGAATATGAGGCGCGAGCCGTCGGGGGAGAACGACGGGTGCCAATCATCCGCAGGGTGGTCGGTGAGTCGAGTCGGCTGAGGCTGGTTGATGTGCCGCACCCAGATGTCGAAGCCGCCGTCACCAGCTCGATCCGACGAAAAGGCCACGAGATTGCCATCGGGTGAGATCGCCGGAACGACGCTGGCGCCGGCGTCATAGGTCAGACGGTGGAGCTCCAGCGGTCGCGATCCCGCCTGATCCCCACGATTGAAGATCGTTGCCACCGCAACCGCAATCACCACGACGCCGGCTATCCCGAGTACAACCGGCAACGGGACCGACCGACGGCTCTTTGCGGGACCCGGCACGACCCTGCTGCCGGTGTCGGTGTCCTCCTTGAGATCCTCGAGCACCGCCCCGAGATCCGACAGGCTCTGCCAACGTCGCGACGGATTCTTGCGCAGACACCGAAGCACCGCCCGATCCACCTCCGAGGGCAGAGCAGGCACGATGGCGGTCGGCGGTTCCGGTTCCTCTTCGCGGATGGCCGCAATGGTCTCCAGAATCGTCCCACGGCGAAACGGGTGCCGTCCTGTCAGCATCTCGTACATCAACACGCCGAAGGCGAAGACATCGCTCCGAGTGTCTACGGGCTCCCCGGATGCCTGTTCGGGAGACATCCAACCAATGGTTCCAAGAACCGCCCGTTCTTCGGTCAGCGACGCCTCGTCGTGAGCCAGAGTCGGGGCCTCCGGATGCGAAAACGGCGTCTCGGTGAGTTTGGCGAGCCCGAAGTCGAGTATCTTGACGCCATCCGGGGTCACCATCACATTGGCCGGTTTGAGATCCCGGTGCACGATTCCGGCCTCATGCGCTCGCGCCATGGCGTCGGCGGTCCCGATACCCAGGCCAAGCGCCTCGCTCAACGGCAGCCGTCGCTGCGCCAGGAGAGACTCCAGCGTCTCTCCCTCGACCAACTCCATGACCAGCACGTCTTGATCCTCAACCGTTACCACGTCGTGCACGGCCACGATCCCAGGATGGTTAAGGGCGGAGGCGGCCTTCGCCTCCTGTAGGAATCGCTGCCGGCGATCCGGATCCGATGTCTTGCCCGGCGGCAGCACCTTGAGCGCGACAAACCGATCGAGCAGCGTGTCTCGCGCCTTGTAGACGACCCCCATGCCGCCCTGGCCGAGCTGCTCGACGATCCGGTAACGATCGATGGTCGTGCCGATCACATATTCGTCCTGTCGAAGTTCAGAGCAAGTCTACTCCCGGGGGAGACCCGACAGCAAGCAGGTAGACCGCCGTTCAGTCAGGGCCATGCTCCTCCAACAACGCCTGGAAGCGCGGGTGCTCACGGAGGGGGTTCCATCTGGGGTCCATTTCCAGCCACGCCGCCGAGATCCATGACGGGTTTGTGAGCAGGTGCTCGATCTGATCGAGGGCGGCCTCTTCCTCGCCGATGATGGTGTAGATGTCTGCGAGATCAACGGCAAACGACACATAGTAGAAACCATCCGCAGATTGCGGCAGCAGTTCGGTGGCGTGGACACCCTCGCGGATGGCCTCCTCCTTGCGCCCGAGAGCCGCGTAGGCGATTCCCAGGGAGCTTCTCAGTCGGGGATCCTTCGGTGACTCCCGGACCGCCGCTTCGAGGAGTTCGCGCGCGCGCTCAAATTCGTCCGCGGCCAGTTCGGGCTCGTTGAGAAGCTCGTGCACCTGGGCTGAGAACAACTCAACGGGTCGGGCCAATATCTTGATGCGGATCCATCCGTCGGGAGTCGATTGCAGGCGGATCAGAGCGTCGTGGTATCTCCCCTCGAAAATCTCCTGCCAGTACCACGTCCACCGCTGCCAGCTCCCACCGTCGGTAGGAAGTTCTTCCAGGACTGCGCGGGTCTCCTGGACGGATCCTCGCCAGCTCCACAGCGCAAAGGTCTTGATCAGGTACGGAAAGACGGCGTCCGGAGCCAGGTTGATCGCCTGGTCGGCGGCCTCCACGGCTTCCGGATAGCGGCGGGTCGTCCACAGCACCTCTCCGATGATGGTGACGATGTCGGCGTCGCGCGGGCTGAGTTCGAATGCGTCCCGCAGGGCGTCGAGAACCTCTCCCCAGCGTCCCTGGAGGAAATAGACGTCGCTCTTTGCTACGAGGACTTCAGCGTTGGCGGGGAGACTCGAGGAGGCCAATTCGAACTCGGCAACGGCCTTCTCCACATCCCGGTGGGCCCAGAGATAGTTGTACCCGACGGCAAGACGAACCCGTGGGGAGTCGGGCGCAAGCTCGACGGCCCGCGCCGCGGCGGCGTCGCTTGCCTGAAGACGTTCCGGTGTCAGGTCATGGCGAAGGTAGCGAAGACGAGCGTGTCCTTTGGCGAGATGCGCATGGGCGAGGGCGAAGTCGGGATCGAGATCCACCGCCTTCCGGTATGCCGCGATGACGTGCCGCCAGTCCTCGATGGTGAAGTGTGGGCGGGCTTCGTAGTACCGGCCGCGAAGGTAGGCCTGGTAGGCCGCGAAATTCTCGGTCGGCTGGGCTTCGATGTCTCCCGTGGCGAGGCTGGTCAAGGCGATGCCGAGGTGGTTGGTGACGTGTTCTGCGATCTCCGACTGAACTTTGAAGATATTGTCCGCGACTCGATCGTACGTTTCCGCCCAGAGGTGGGTGTCGTCCTCGACCCGGATCAGCTGCGGCGTGATCCGAATTCGACTGCCCCCTTCGCCACCGGCCCAGCGCACGGTGCCCTCGAGCACATAGCCGACCCCGAGTTCTTCGCCCATCTTCTTGATCGTCTTGTCGGAGCCGGCGTACCGGATGGCGCTGGTTCTCGAGATCACCCGGAGACCCTTCACCGAAGCGAGCCTGGCAGTGATTTCCTCGGTGATGCCGTCTGCGAAGTACTCGTCTTCGGGTGATCCGAGGTTTTCGAATGGGAGGACGACGATACGGGGTGGAGCCGCGTCGCCCGGTTCCACCGACCCACCCGAGCGGAGGAACCAAAGCACAGCGGCTGCGCCGAGAATCAGCCTGTCTCTTATACACATCTGACGCTGCCGACGAGGTGTCACCGGTGTAGATGTCGGGGGG
>JARFRM010000041.1 GCA_029287235.1 Thermoanaerobaculales bacterium | reverse complement strand
ATATGAGAGAGTGTCGCGTCTGCTCCCTCCGACCAACATCGTCGATGCAGCGGACAGCAGACAATTTGCATGGCCTCCCAGGCCCGGACGGCGGCCTCCCCGGCAAGTCTCTCGTTCCCACAACACAGCCGGAAAGTAACCCCGCGGATGACCCGCTTTGGTGGTTGTGCGTCCGCAGAAGGAAAGAACTGTTTTGAAATTTGTTGATATGAACTTCCACCGCGCCATCAAGCGAGGGATTCGCGATATGGGCTTCTCCGAGGCCACACCCATTCAGAAGAACTCGATTCCACCTGCCCTCGAGGGCCGCGACGTCCTCGCATGCGCCATGACCGGCAGCGGTAAGACCGCCGCCTTTGTCCTGCCCATGCTCCAGAGCATGGCCGACACCCGGGAGCGCCACACACGCGTGCTGATTCTCACCCCCACTCGTGAATTGGCGTCTCAGATCCACGAACACATCGAAGTGTTGGCGCGCCACACTCCGCTCAAATCGGCCACCGTTTTCGGTGGAGTCAAACCCGCCAAACAGGAGCGTGCGCTTCGCGCCGGTGTCGACATCGTGGTTGCAACCCCGGGGCGCCTGCTCGACCTCATGCAGTACCCCTGGGCCGACTTCAGCCGTCTTGATTTCCTCGTCCTCGACGAGGGTGACCGGATGCTCGACATGGGTTTCCTCCCCGACGTCCGCAGGATCCTTGCCCAGCTGCCCAAGAAGCGGCAAACCATGCTCTTCTCGGCGACGTTGCCGAAACCCATCGTCCAGCTCAGCCGCGATTTCCTCGACAATCCCGTCAGGATCGATGTCGAGCGCCAGTCCAAACCCGCGGTGGGGATCACCCAGGCCATCCTGCCGGTGCCCGAGCACCTCAAGACCGATCTCCTCAAGGAGATGATCAATCGAGGTGATGTCGACACCGCGCTCGTCTTCACCCGCACCAAGCACCGCGCCAACCGACTCTGGCAGAAGCTGGATCGGGCGGGGATCAAGGTCGAACGAATCCACGGCAACCGCAGCCAGCCCCAGCGGGAGAAGGCGTTGGCGGATTTCAAACACGGTCGAATCCGGATTCTGGTCGCCACGGATATCGCCGCTCGAGGTATCGATGTCGAGGCCCTGCCTCACGTGATCAACTTCGATGTACCGGTGCAGGCGGAGGACTACATCCACCGGGTCGGGCGCACGGCGCGCGCCGGAAAGATCGGTGACGCTCTGACCTTCGCATCGCCGGCCGAGCAAGCCAAGGTCAACGCCATCGAGCGAGCGGTGGGCCGCCGATTGGATCGGAAGACCCTCGACGGATTTAACTACAAGGCTCAGGCGCAGGGACGGTTCGAAGTCCCGGTCAGCGAACGGATCGCCGCTCACCGAGCGCAACGCGCCGACGATCGTTCTCGAAGAAACGCCAAGGCCCAACGAGGGACGCCACCTCCTGGACGAAGGTCATCGAACCGGCGATCACGACCGAGCAGATAGCCCTTCAGAATCCTCAGAAACACTCACGAGCGGGGCCTGGCCCCGCTCGTTTTTTTGTCGGGGCCGCATGGGGTGCGGATCATCTGAAAGGCGGAGAAAATCTTCTCGAAAACGAATCGGATCCCGAACCCGGGTTTTCGGAGGGAGCGGCGAGTCCTGAACCACCAATCCGGCCATCGTCGTGACCCTCAGGTTTCGGGAGTTCACCAACGGCTGACCGCGCCCTCACCGACCCGATGGGCCGGGTTACACTTGCCGGACCCGGAGGGTGCTGATGAGAAACTCGTGGCTGTGTGTCGGAATCGTCGCGCTGGGTGCGCTCGGATTCACCATGAGCGTTGGGGCGGGGGAGCCTGAAACCGGGGCTCCTGATTTGCTGGACGCGGCTCTCATCGTTATCGATGTCCAGGCATTCTATTTTCCCGACGGGATGGTCCCGCTGACCGACCCCGAGGAGGCGGCCTCACAGGCGGCCAGGGTCATCGAGACCTTTCGAACGGCCGGTCGCCCGGTGATCCACGTCCAACACCTCCCCAAGGATGTGGACAAACCGGATCCAACCGGAATCCAGGACCAGTACCGGATATACCAGGAAGTCATGCCGAAAGCCGGAGAGATCGTCATCGGCAAGCACCACGCTAACTCCTTCCGCGACACCGATCTTCTCGCGACCCTGAAGAAGCTGGGGATCAAGAAGCTTGTCGTCGCGGGCATGCAAACTCACATGTGCGTCGAGGCGGCGGTTCGGGCCGCGGCCGACTTCGGTTTTGAGGTCACGGTGGTCCACGACGCCTGCGCCACCCGGGATCTCGAGTTCGATGGGGTCACCGTGCCCGCCGCTCAGGTCCATTCGGCCGCGCTCGCCGCCATGAGCGGCAGCTACGCCAAGGTCGTGTCCGCCGATGAACTCTGTGGGGTGATGAAATGAAGCGAGCGGTGCTGATGGTCGCGATGTTGGGAGTCGTGATTCCCGTGGTAGCCGAGGAAAACAAGCTGGACGAAACCTCGGTCGAGAACTTTGCCAATCTGGCGCTCGCCTGCGTTCATCAGGAATACCCCAACAAGATCGGCCACGTCATGAACTCGGATGATGACGTCGATCCCCCGCGCAAGCTGACGCCGAGCTTCTACGGCTGTTTTGATTGGCACAGCTCGGTCCACGGTCACTGGCTGCTGACCCGGCTGACCAAGCTCTACCCGGATGCGGAGTTCGCACCCGTGGCTCGAAAGGCCCTCGATGAGAGTTTCACCGAGGCCAAGATCGCCGGCGAAGTGAGCTATTTCAAGGGGGAGGGACGAGCCTCGAGTGAACGGCCCTATGGCCTTGCCTGGTTACTGTGTCTTGCCGATGAGATCCATACCTGGGACGAGGAACAGGCGGGGCGATGGCGAACGACCATCGCACCCCTCGAAACCCTCGCGGCCGAGCGCTTTCGTTCATGGCTGCCCAAGCTCCACTACCCGATTCGTACCGGAGAGCACAGCCAGACCGCGTTTGCTTTCGGGCTCGTGATGGACTGGGCCGAGACGGTGGGCGACGGGGAAATGGTCGAGCTCGTGGCCGAACGTTCACGCACCTTC
>JARFRM010000017.1 GCA_029287235.1 Thermoanaerobaculales bacterium | reverse complement strand
CTGTCGATCTCGGCGAGCAGCACCTCCACCGCCATCTCCAACTGCTGATCGCGACCCTCGGCCTCGAGCGCCGGATCATTGTCCACCTCGTGATCGGGATCGAGATGCTTGTTCTCGCTCATGTCTCCGTGGATGTCGAGATGCCCGACCTCCGGAATGCCGAAGAAGAGCGCGCGATCCTGAAGGGTCTCCCACCACACGGCGGTGCAGGTTCCCGGGACCTGCATCCCGACGGTCTCACCGATCTCGAGACCGGTGTAGGCCGACGGGAAGCAGTGGGCGTCGGAGTAGTTGCCCTCGTTCATGACCACGATGGAGGGCTTGGTCCATCGTCCACGCGGTTCGGTGCCGATGACGCGGCCACGGGGGACCGACGTGGCATAGACCTCACCGCTGAGAAAGGTGGTCAGAGCCTCGACCAGATTGCCGCCGCCGTTGAATCGGGTGTCGAGGACGATCCCCTCCTTTCCGGTGTGGCGCCCGAAGACCTCCTCGTAGATCTCGCGATAGGGGCCGTCGCTCATCCCACGGATGTGGGCGTAGCCGAGCCGGCCGTCGGACAACCGATCAACTTCGGCGCGCCTCGAACGGACCCAGCGTTTGTAGAGCAGGCCTCGTAGGTCTCCCCGGGACACGGGTTTGACGGTCTCCTGCCAGCGTTCATCTGACTCGGGATCGAACAGGGACACCCGAATGAGCTCGCCCGCCTTGTGGTTGAGCAGGGGGTACCAGTTCTCGCCGGCGCCGATGGAGGAACCGCCGATGGCCTCGATCACCACTCCCGCCTCGATCTTCGTTTCGTCCCGCTCGAGCGGGCCGCCCTCGATGATCTCGGCGATTTTCACGCCATCGCCCGCGTACTCGAGATCGGGGAAGAAGGCCAGGGAGGCGGTGGCGTCTGCATCGGGTCGTTTCGGCCGGTAGCCGCTTCCCAGGTGGGAGGCATTGAGCTCGCCCTGCATCTCCGAGATCAGATCGGCAAGATCGATGCTGTTGTCGATATAAGGCAGGAACTTGGCGTACTCGGCTCGATAGAAGTCCCAATCCACGCCGTGCATGTCCTCGACGTAGAACTTCTTCTTCGTCTGGCGCCACGCGTGCTCGAAGAAATAGGCCCGTTCGGCCGCCGCGTCGAGCTCCATCTTGGCCTCCAGCTTGACCGGTTTGACCTTGCCGCCATCGATTTCGATCGTCTTGAGACTGCGATCAGCCAGGACAAAGGCCTTCTCGCCCTTCTTGTCGATGATGATGCCTCCGGTGTTGTCGGCATTGAGCTTCGCCAGGAGTTTGACCTCGCTCTTGCGATGTTCGGACACCCAGAGGTTGTAGCCCTTCTCGAAACTGGCGAGATAGAGGAGCTTCTCGCCATCGGGGGTCAGGGCCGCCCCACCGATGTCGGCGGAGTGACGGGACAGTCTCAACTTGCGATCATCAAGTCCTTCGAGATCGATCTCCACCGGATCGGGGAGTTCGATGGCGTCTTTGTCGCCCTCATCCTCGTCGTCTTTGCCCTTCTTGTCACCGTTTTCTTTGTCCTCGTCCTCCTCGTCCTTCTCGTCCTTTTCATCCCGTTCCTTCTGCTGCTCGAACTCGACTTCCGTGAGGTGGAATCGATCCCACGCCTCGCGGGTGAAGAACGCGCCGTAGATGTCCATCTCCGCCGGCCATCCCGCCTGCATACGGGTGCCGTGGCGATCGGACATCCAAAAGACCATTTCGCCATCCAACGCCCAGCGAGGGAAAACCGACCAGTACCCGCTCTTGGTCAGATTGATCACGTCGGATTCACCCGACGACGAGACCAGACCGACCTCGAGGGACCACCGGCCCGGGCTGAGAAATTGAACGAGGAACCACTTTCCGTCGGGCGACCACTCATACCACTGGTCGCCGTCTTTGTAGGAGTAGTTGAGTTCCGCGGGCATGATGGTACGGCTCTCACCGGTGGCGAGATTCAGAACCTTGAGCTCGATCCGCTCCTCGAGGTAGGCGACTTCCTTCCCGTCGGGGCTGAAATGCGGCTGGAAGGTCTCGGCCTCGATCTCGAGCACCGGCTTTTCTTCCATGGCGGTCGCGTTGAAGAAGCTCGGCTCGTCATCGTCGATCAGATCGGTGCGGTAGAGATTCCAGCTTCCATCTCTCTCGCCCGCGTAGAGCAGGCTGCGACCATCCGGGCTGAAGCTCACCGACCGCTCCTGCTCGGGGGTCGAGGTGATGCGCCGTGTCGTCGCGTGGTCGCTGGAGGTCACGAAGACCTCGCCCCGCGCGATGAAGGCGAGTTCCTTACCGTCCGGGGAGAGGTCGAACTCGGTGATATGGCCGCTCACATCAATGAATCGAACCTCGTTCTCCCGAGTGTCGGTGGACACCAGGACGTCGATTTTCGAACTCGAGTCGGCACCGGCGCGACGAACCCAGATCTCGCCGTCGAAGGTGTAGCAGAGATCCCCGCCGGCTGAAGCGCTCAGAAACCGCACGGGATGACTGTCGTGGTCAGTGATCTGTTCCGGAGCCGACGGGTTGTCGAGATCGAGCTCCCAGACGTTGAACGAACCGTCACGTTCGGAGAGGAAAA
>JARFRM010000241.1 GCA_029287235.1 Thermoanaerobaculales bacterium | reverse complement strand
GTCTCTCAGCGGATAGTGGATCACCCGGATGCGCGCCCTCTCGGGGTTGTTGCTGCTGTACTTCGGTGTCGCATGGAAAGAGGAGCAGATCACCTCGCACGCCCGGCACCCGTTGCACTTGTCGACATCGATTCGGATGGTTTTGACGATCTTCCTCTTCTTTGTGACTTCCACGGCTCAGGCCTCGCCCTGCAGGATGCCCCGCCGGAGAAAGTCCTCGGCCACGTAATCCAGGGACAGCTCGTGCAGCGACTCTCGAGTCGGGATGCCCTGCTCGTTCCAACCCTTGAACCTGTAGTACTCGTTCAGGAGCTCCTCCTCGAGCTCGGGGAATCGCCTCTTCCAGTGATCCGCCGGCGGTTTCTCGTCTTCCTTCCTCATGCCTCGCCTGATGTTGAAGGCCCGCACCAGGTTTCGGTTCCTCTTGGCGATGAGTTTCAACCCCTCTTCATCGAGCTCCAACCCGGTGGCGGCCGAGATGAAGGTCGGCAGATTGTGGATGTGATAGGGAGGCTTCAGAGGAAACGAAGACAGACCGGCGCACATCCCGGTGGCGTCGTCGATGTAGTGCATCTGTTCCTGCCAGTTGACGATCTCGCAGGTCGCCTCGATCCCCGGGTAGTGGGGAATGGACTTCTCGCCTCGGAGCTCCCAGTCCAGAAACCACTCCGTGATCCTTTCATCGGGGACCTGGACCCAATCCTTGCAGAACTCCTCCCGCTCCTCCCTGGTCACGAACGGCGCTTGGGGATAGTTGCCTTCGATCTGGGTGATGTTGATCTTCTCGCCGGTCGAGTACATGAGGAAGTAGATGGGGTTCAGCATGCCGAGCTTGAGCGGCAGCTGCTCGTGTTTCTTGATGTTGTTGTGAGCGTACTCCTGGGCGCCCTTGCCGATCTCCTCGGCCGCCCAGTGGGTGCCGTTGGCCAGCGCATCTCCGATGCCTTCGCGCCGGACGATCCGGTCCAGCAGCCAGAAGAACCTCTCCTCGTTGTCGGGGGGCATACCGGGGAGGTCATCGTCGGTCAGGATGCCTGATTCATAGAGCTCGAGAGCGAAGGCCATGACCTGGGGGGCTGAAAATGCGTCCACCCCGTACTCGGTCGCGCGCTGGGCGATCTTGAGCCCGAACTCGAGATCCGACATGGCCGCCATGGTGTAGGTGAGTTTGGAGAAGCACTTCATCATGTAGGTCGGCTGGTCCGGAACGGAGATCGTCGCGCCGCATTTCATCGGGCAATTGTGGCAGCTGACGAGCCGCGTCCTCATGCTCCTCATGGTCGTGGTCCAGTCCTGCTCGACCTCCTCGGTCCAGAAGCCCTTTCTCCGCGTTCGGGAGTTGCCCCAGGCGAAGTTTTCGGTGTGCCACTTTTCGTCGTGGATCGCCATCTCCTGCGGCGAGCCGAGTCCGGCGAGGATCGGCATGACCCCGGGGATCGGGTTCTCGTTGCGGATCTTGATGTACTCCATGACGTCGTTGCACATCCCGATGAACTCTTCCGGACGAGCGACGTTGACGTCGTTGGTTCCGCGGACGGCGATCGCCTTGAGGCGCTTGTCTCCCATGACGGCGCCGATCCCGCCGCGGCTGGCACTCGATCTGCCCTGCTCGATCGATGCGAACCAGACCCTGTTTTCACCGGCCAATCCGATCGATGCGATCTGAATCTTCGGATCATCGTGTTCCTCTCGGATGATCTCGGCGGCTTCGAGCGAGCCCTTGCCCTCGAGATGAGAGGCGTCGCGGATCTCGACCTTGTCGTCATGGATCCACAGATAGACGAGATCCGGAGATTGGCCGCGAATGATCAGTTTGTCGTACCCCGCGTACTTCAGCTCCGGCGCCCAGAACCCTCCCATCATCGAAAAGGCCATCAGTCCCGTCTGCGGAGAGATGGTGGAGACGACGGTGCGATTGCACCCGATGGCGGGTGTGCCGACGAGAAGACCGGTGCCGAAGATGAGGAGGTTTTCGGGAGAAAAGGGCTCGACCTCCGGCGGGACTCTGTCCCAGAGGATCTTGGCATTGGTTCCCAGACCACCCAGATAGAGCTCGGTCAGCTCGGGGTCGGTCGGCACCCGCTCGATGTTGCCTCGGGTCAGATCGATTTCCAGGTTGAAACCTGTCTCTGCGTACCTCATTGTCTTCCTCGGCTTTTTCTCGGGGAGGCGGTCTCGGTGGCTCGAGCCGCAACTCGTTTGATTGTCCCCGCGGAGCTCTCTTCGGTCGCGTCCACCCCGCGGAGGTACAGTTCCGCGAACTCCCCGGCGAGCTCGCCGGCGGACTTGTCACTCGCCGGGTCGTACCAGGACGAGACCCAGTTGATGGTCCCGAACATGGCCAGGGTGGCCGTGCGCGGATCCATGCGGTCGTCGTCCCGGGCGATGCAGAGCTCGGAGAAGATCTCGAAGGCCTGGTGAAAATAGACGTGTTGCAGCCTCTCGATCTCCTGCAGGTAGTCGCCGTTGAGCCGGCCGAGCTCCCTCGTGCACACGGTGAGGGAGTCCATGTCCGCAAGGAAGTGATCGAGGTGATTGTGGATGAAACGACGCAGCCGGGCTTCCGGCCGTGCCGCATTGCCGCCTTGGGCCACCATCTGCGCGCTGTCGCTCTCGAAGCGGCGGACGAGATGGTCAAAAACGTGGTATTGGATGAGATAGAGCAGCTCATCCTTGGACCGCACATAGTAGTAGAGCCCCGCCACGCTGACGCCGGCCCGGTCGGCCACCATGCGGATCGAGGCGGGGTCGTAGCCCACCTCGGCGAAGACTGCCGCGGCTGTCCGCAGGATCTCCACC
>JARFRM010000153.1 GCA_029287235.1 Thermoanaerobaculales bacterium | reverse complement strand
AAGCGTAGGAGGACCGAAATGCCCCTGATCACGCCGCCGTCATCTGCGAACTGTGAAGGGCTCGTGATGTGGGCGCTCGCTGCGATCGTTGCGGATAGGGGATTGATGCCCTAGTATTCTGTCTGATATCCAACGAATCCAAGGTGGGGAGATGGCTGAACGATTCCGGGTTCTGGTGCTGATCCTGATCATGGCGGTCGGTTCTTTGCTGGTCGCCGCGACGACGATCTGGATTCTGTACGGAGCCGCCTTCGATGAGGAGAAGTCTCGTCTGGTCGAGGCCGCACAGAGCCAGGCCCGTCTGATTGAGGCGGTTGCCCGTTTCGACCGGGTCTCCAGCGCCGACTATCCGGGTGGATGGGAGGCGGCGACCTTGATTCAGGTCGATGAGGCTCACCGCGAGTACCAGGGCTTCGGCAGAACCGGGGAGTTCACCCTCGCCAGACGGGAGGGAGGACTCATCGTCTTTGTGCTCGGGCACCGGCACCAGACCGTGGAGCATCCGGAGCCGGTGGCATTCGATTCCGAGCTCGCAGAGCCGATGCGGCGTGCGTTGCTCGGCAGGTCGGGAACGGTGGTCGGTCTCGACTATCGGGGGGAGACGGTGCTTGCGGCCCACGAGCCGGTCGCGGAGCTCGACCTCGGAATCGTCGCGAAGATCGATCTGGCCGAGGTTCAGGCGCCGTTCAAGAAGGCCGGTTTGGCGGCTGCCGGTTTTGCGATGCTGGTGGTGTTCGCCGGGTCGGTGTTGTTCGTGCGCGTCAGCAGCCCGCTGGTCACCGCCCTCGAACATCGATCTCGGGATCTCGAGGCGACGGTCGGCGCGCTGCGTGAAAGCGAGAATCGCTATCGTTCGACCTTTGATCTAGCCGGTTCCGGGATCGCCCACGTCTCCCTCGGCGGGAGTTTCACTCGCGTCAATCAGCGGTTCTGCAACATCGTGGGTTATCCTGAGGACGAGCTGCTCGAGCTTCGATTCCAGGACATCACGCACCCGGATGATCTCGAGGCGGAACTGGCAAACGTACGCCGCGTTCTCGATGGAGAGATCAACGATTTCGCGAGCGAGAAGCGTTACCTGCGAAAGAACGGCGCGATCGTGTGGACCAGCCTGACCGTATCGCTGGTCAGTGAGGAGTCCGGGGAACCGAGCTACTTCATCGCCGTGATCGAGGACACCACGGAGCGTAAGAAGACCGAGGAGGCGGTGCAGACCTCGCTCGCCGAGAAGGAGGTCTTGCTGAGGGAGATCCACCATCGGGTCAAGAACAACATGCAGGTCATCTCCAGCCTGCTCAATCTGCAGGCGAAGGGTATCGAGGACGAACGGCTGGGGAAAATGTTCATGGAGAGCCAGAGCCGGGTCCGGGCAATGGCCTTGATCCACGAGATTCTCTACCAGTCGGGGCATCTGGCGCGAATCGACCTCGGGGAGTATGTGAGCAAGCTCGCGACGAGTCTGGTCCGGATGTACGGCACCGAGCCCGAGAGGGTCGACCTCAGTGTGGGCGCCGAGAACGTCACCCTCGGGATCGACGACACCGTGCCGTGTGGGTTGGTGATCAACGAGCTTCTCTCGAATTCTCTGAAGTACGCGTTCCGAGACGGGCGGACCGGCAAGATCAGGATCGAAGCGGCGCCGGTGAACAACGAGAAAATCAAGCTCATCGTGCGGGACGACGGGGTCGGGATCCCCGCCGAGCTCGACATCAGGAACACCGACACGATGGGCATGCGCCTGGTGATCGGTCTGGTGGAGAGTCAGCTCGGAGGAGATGTCACGCTCGACCGCAGCGAGGGGACATGTTTCACAGTGACCTTCACTCCGACGAAAGCCGGTCTGGCGGTGTGACCATGAGCGGCTATTGCATCCTGGTCGTCGAGGACGAATTCATCGTCGCCTACGAACTGAAGGTGGCTTTGGAAGGGATGGGCTACACCGTGTGCGCGATGGTGAATTCCGGCGAAGAGGCGATCGACTGCGCCGAACGAGAAAAGCCGGACTGCGTCTTGATGGATGTGAGTCTCAAGGGGGAGATGGATGGTATCGAAGCCGCACGCCACATCCGTTCCAGACTCGGAATCCGGACGGCGTTCCTGTCGGGCTATCCCGCCGACGAAATGATGACGAGGGCCGCCGATGTCCGGCCGATCGGTTTCTTCGTGAAACCGCTGGAGTACGAAGAGTTGGAAATGACCCTCGCTCGATTCTTGCTCTCTCGCGGGACGGACATCAACTGAGAATGAAAGCACGGGGCGCCGCGTCCCGAAGGGAGCCGACCTGAAGAACCTACGCAGCGTCGTCAATCGGTTGTGGAGGAAGGGGATCCAGCGGACCGAACAGATGCCGGTCGGGTCGGAGCGGATGTTGGCGATCCACAACCGGATCGCTGATGTGTTTCTGACCGTCGGGGACGACGAGATGTACGAAAAGGTGTTGGACGTCGTGCTTCAGGCGCTCGACAGCAGGCATGGCGTTTTCGGCTACATCGACCCGGAGGGAAGCCTGGTTTGCCCGTCGATGACCCGGGACATTTTCGAGCGGTGCCAGATGCCCGACTCGAAAATCGTCTTTCCGGCAGACTCATGGAGGGGAATCTGGGGCGAGAGTCTGAGGACGATGCAGTCTGTTCTCTCAAACTCCCCGGGGTCGGTGCCCGATGGCCATATCGCCATCAACAGGTGTCTGTTCGTTCCGATCGTCGATAGGGAAGAGCTCATCGGCCTGCTTGCTGTGGCGAATCGCGACACCGACTACGGCGAGTCTGATCGAGTCTTGATGGAGTCTGTTGCTCGTCGCATCGGACCGATCCTTCACGCGCGGTTGGCCCGTGATACTGAGGAGAGGGAACGTCTGAGCGCTGAGGACTCCCTGCAGCGCGCGCTCGGCGAGAAGGACGCTCTTCTGAGAGAACTCCACCACCGGGTCAAGAACAACATGGCGGTCATCATGAGCATGATCGGTCTTCAAGGGGAGGGCATTTTTCATCGGGAGACCGTGGACGGGATGAACAAGATCAAGGGTCGCATCCGGGCGATGGCCTTGGCCCACGATCAGCTCTACTACTCTGCGGACTTTCGAAACGTCGATCTCGGCACCTACGCCGAGCGTTTGACCGACGCACTGTTCCAGACCCATCCGGAACAGGTCGGCAGGATCGATCTCGAAACCCGGATCGCGGATGTGGCCATGACCATCGACCTCGCCATTCCATGCGGGTTGATCCTGAACGAGTTGATCGGCAACTCCCTCGTCCACGCCTTCCCCAACGATCGACGGGGTGAAATCGTCGTCGCGCTGGATCGATGCGAGGACGGCCGGTTCGAACTGGCGGTGACCGACAACGGGGTCGGGTTTCGAGAGGACATCGGTGGCGATCAACCGCGCGGTTTGGGTCTGCGGCTGGTGGAATTGCTGGCAAAGCAGCTCGGCGGCGAACTCGACATGAGCTGGGATGACGGCGCCGACGCCAGAGTGCGTTTTGCGCCGGAGAGTGAATAGTCGCTGAGAAAAGCGGGCTCGTCGCCCGCCGGTGGTATGGTCCTGATTGTGTTCGACAGTTTCCCGTAGAAGGGGGCGACAGTGCCTCAGAAATCGATTCTCATCGTCGAGGACGAAGGTTTCGTGGCCGGGGACGTCCAGAATCGATTGACGGCCCAGGGATACGACATCGCCGGATGGGTCGTGTCCGGGGAAGAGGCCCTCGCCGAGGTCGAGGCCCGTTCTCCGGATCTGGTGTTGATGGACATTCACCTCAAGGGAACACTCGACGGAATCGAGGCCGCCGAGCAGATCCGCGAAAAGCACGATGTTCCGGTGGTGTTCGTTACCGCCCTTGCCGATGAGGACACCCTCAACCGAGCCAAGATCGCGGATCCCTTCGGATTCATCCTGAAACCGTTTTCGGAGCGTGATCTTCACACCACGATCGAAATCGCACTCTACAAACATGAGATCGATCGCTCGATGAGGGAGCAGCAGGCTTTTCTGAGCGCCGTCTTCGAGGGTGCTCCGTGCTCGATCCTCGTCGTCAGTGCAGACCACCGAATCAAAATGGTGAATCGTGAGTTCTTGGAGAGGTTCGGGGTGGACGAGATCGAGATCATCGACGGCTGCATCGGTGATGTGGTGGGATGTTCGACGGCCGTTGAAAGCCCGGGTCGGTGCGGCACTTTGGACGGCTGCAGCGGCTGCAAGGTCCATGTCGCGACCAAGGCTGCACTCGACGGTTCCGCGGCCAGGAAGGTCCGCTGCCAGATCGAGTCCTGCGATGCCGAATATTCGCGCCAGCTGACGCTTCAGCTCAGCTCCGCAGCTCTTCGTCATCGAGGTGAAGACCTGGCGATCCTGATTCTTGAGGACATCACCGAGCTCACCGGCCTCCGTCGGCTGCTGACAGCCGAAAAATCTTTCGCCGGGATCGTGGGCGCCACTACTGAAATGATGGAGATCTTCAGCACCATCAGAGAGATCGCCGACATCAACGTCCCCGCCATGGTGCTTGGTGAGAGCGGAACCGGGAAAGAGCTCGTGGCAACAGCGATCCACGAGCAGGGGTCGCGCTCGAGGAAAGCCTTCATACCGGTGAACTGTGGTGCCATCCCTGACGATCTCCTGGAGAGTGAACTCTTCGGCCATGAAAGAGGTGCATTTACCGGAGCGGTTCGGGAACGCAAGGGGAGGTTTCAGCTGGCTCACGGCGGCACCATCTTCCTCGACGAGATCGGCGACCTGAGCCCGGCGATGCAGGTCAAGCTCCTCAGAGTCCTGCAGGAGGGGACCTTCGAGAGAGTTGGAGGCGAGAAGACCATCGCCGTCGATGTGCGCGTGATCTGTGCCACCAACAAAGACCTGGAACACGAGGTTGAGATCGGCAACTTCCGGAAAGACCTGTTCTATCGGCTGTGCGTCGTGCCGATTACGTTGCCGCCGTTGAGGGATCGGATCGATGACGTGCCGTTGATCGCCGATTTCATCATCGAAAAGGAGTCGGCGATGGCCGGAGGGAGGCAGGTCTCCCTTTCGCAGGATGTTCTCAAGGTCTTCATGGACTACGGCTGGCCTGGGAATATCCGAGAACTCCAGAACGCCATTCGTTTCGCCTTCATCAAGTGCACGAAGGACGTGATCCTGCCGGAGCACCTCCCTCCGATCCTCCGTACCGCGGCAGTTCGGGCAGCCCCGCCCAAGAAGGCGCGGACAGGACTGACCGCCGAGGCCCTTATGGAAGCTCTCAGTAGGGCCGACGGCAACCGGTCGGAGGCCGCCAGGATGCTGGGAGTGTCGCGCGCAACCCTGTACCGGTTCCTCGCGGACAACCCGGAGATCGGCGCCGAAAGTTAAAAACCGGTCAGCGGAAGGTCAAAGCAGCTGTTCATGCTGGCTGAGTAGCGGAACTGGAAGGGGACCTCTTCTATTTCGAGGACCCTCAATTGTTCGGCTCGCGGCGATGGTCCGAGCTTGAGCGTCCGTGTTTCTGCGAGTTGGCCTGTCGTCCACAGCTGGCCGAGGTTGGTGTTGACCTCGAAGTCGCCTTTGAAGTTGGTCTCACTCTTGAGAAGCCGTCCGTCGAGAATGCTGTAGAGGTGGCCGGTCTCGTCGAAGTGCTTGGTTGTACCCGTCTTGGGCACGGACAGCTCGAAGTAGATCTCGCCGCCTCCATCCCTGGCGACCGTTGTGCAGTGGTCGCCGTCGGTCGAGATGTCGATCTCCTCAACGATCTTCGGCAGGCCCCAGATACGGGTGCCGCGGATCTGGTTTTCGAGTGAGGTCACGGGCATGGAAAAGACGTAGTAGCCTTTCTTCTTGAAGTCCATGATCAGGGGCAGCAGCGGAGGGGTCCATCCTGCGCCGACCATGATCGGGATGGTCATGGCGATCTCGTTGTAGGGTGCGATGTTCAACACATTCCTGTACTCATAGCACGAAAAAAGCACCACCGACCGTCCCCCGGGCATCTTCACCGGTTGCATGGATTGGTGGGGCATCATTGCGCGCGCCCGCTCGTAGTTGCAGAGAAAGATGGCGATCGCGCAGGTAACGTCCGTGTAAAAGGTGGGGAACGAGTAGGTCTTGGAAACGCCTTCCCCCAGCTCCAACGGGTTTGGTGCGGGGCGGGTTTCGAACCGCTTGAAGAACTCGTCGGTGAACCGATCGCCGTTGTCGAGGAATCCGGGATCGAGAGTCGTATTCGGTTTCATCTTCGAACCTTCCCGACCAGCTTGCGCAATCGCTGACCCTCAGTCTTCGGGAAAGCGGGAACCGAGATGTCCCTCACGCGGCCGCGATCACCTCGATGAACGAGTGAACATCTATGAAATCCCTCGCCCCAAGCGGTTCCAATCGCGCCAGGAGGATCTTCGACAACTCGAGCAGTCGATCATAGGTCCACCAGTTGGGCGCGGCCGAGTAGTGCACGTCGAAGTTCAGCCGGGCCGCGCATTTCTGGAGTGCGGGAGGCTTGAACTCCATGTGGCTCTCGGGACACGCGATGAACGGGAACTGGGTCAGGACGGACCAGTTGGTGGTTCGGGTTCCCTGCTCCTTTTCCACCATCAACTCAACCGCGTCGATGAGCGGTTGATAGGACGCCCGAGCCGGCTCGACGTCGGCGGTGACGGCAAACAATGCACGCATGAAGGGTTCAGCAGTGTCATCGTCTTCAAGGCCGCGTTTGAAAGCCGTTCTCTCATGGGGGCGAAGAAGATTGAGCTTGGCGTCGATCTTCAACAGCCGCCGCCGGGCTTCGGCGATCTTTCCTTCGTCGAGCAACTCGGTGCCGTGACCGTCGGCCAGGCCATCCATCCACATCTGGTGAGCATCCACAATGGGCTGACGCTCCTCCTCGACATACTTCGAGTCGCCGAAAGCTCCCGGTCGTTTGTCGACAAACGTCCGGATCGCCTGATCGAGGCTCAACCGGGGTTTTCTCAGACCCTTGAACTTTCCGTTGTCAAACACCGGCAGGTTGTCGAGCATGAAGTCGCTCTGTTGATCCGCGACCTCGAGCCCGACCACCGTGGTCGAGATGGTTTTCACGGCATCATTCGCCTTTTCCTCCTCGAGATCGCGGAAGTAGACGGTGATCTGACCACCGCCGCCGACGGAGAGGGTCTTGCCCGGACCCCACGCAGGTCTCTTGGGATGACGGACGATGGTCCCGATTTCAATCTTTGATTCAGTCATGTCGCTCCCGTTCTCCTGTCACCGGAGAGGCTCTCGATTCGAAACGGCAGGGGTCGCTCGTACGGTCGCGGTGAAGGTGTAAATGTACGATTTGCCCGATTCGATCCCCACCAAACTACAGGAGCGCAGCCGAAAGTGTTGGGTTTTTTTGGTCGTTTCTTCCGGGGCGGTCCCGCTGAGTCCGACCTGGAGAGTCGATTTTCGTTGTCAAAAGGGTGCTGCGAGACAACGCTCTGGGGCGGTGTGGTCTAAGATCGCTGTGGAGGCGGCGGAAATGGTTTTTCATGAAAACGCGCCCGCGGTTGCGGTGGTCGTGGTTCTGATGATGGTCACTGTCCAGTGCGCCAAGACGCCCGTGATAGACGAGGCTTCGCCGATCACGGCGGCTGCGGTGGAGATCGACGGGTGGAGGATCGAGGAAGAACCCGAGATCTATGTCGCCGATTCGCTGTTCGAGTTGATCAACGGTGGCGCAGAGGTTTACCACCGATTCGGTTTCGTCCAGGCGTTGGCGACTCAGTATGCGGATGCTGAGGGGCGTTCGATTTCCCTCGAGGTCTTCGAGATGGGCGATGTCGAGGGCGCGCGAAACATCTACTCGGACAAGACCGGGGGATCGGGCAAACCACTGGAGATCGGTGACGAGGCGCTGGGAGAGGACTACTACCTCAATTTCCGGTCGGGCCCCTTTCTGGTCACCATCACCGGTTTTGACAGCGACGAGCAGACACAGAATGGAATCCTGAAGTTGGCCCGTGCGGTGGCGTCGGGCCTTGGAGGAACTCGATGAAGAAGGGGATGACCCGGCGGCGCTTTATTTCCAACAGTGTGGCCGCGGGAGCGGCGGCGACGGTGGGCGGAGGATTTCTCGGTGAGTTCATTTCGCCGGTGGCGGCCGAGGAGGTCGCAGCGACCGGTCTGGCGGCGGCGACGGGAGCCGATGGCTTCGCCAACACCATCGCCGCAGTGGAGGCCGTCGGTGGCATGGCTCCTTTTGTGCCTGAGGGCTCGAAGGTGATCATCAACGCCAATACGGCTTTCAAGCATCGAGGGAGCATCGTCGATCCCGGGGTGCTGCTCGCGATCCTCAAGCTCTGCGCCGACACCGGGGCTGAGGAGATGTGGCTCGTCAAAGGGACCAAAGACGATTTCTGGAAGCGTTGCGATCGAGCAGCGGAC
>JARFRM010000101.1 GCA_029287235.1 Thermoanaerobaculales bacterium | reverse complement strand
CCGCCACACTCGGGTGGTAATCTCTGTCGGTGAGTCAGGAGCAACGCCTGGTGCGGCACGCCTCCCGGATGGCGGTGGTTACCCTCTTCTGCCGGGTGTCGGGATACCTCCGCGACAAGGCTCTGTTCTCGGTCATCGGCGCCGGTTTCCTCTACGACGCCTACCGAACCGCCAACCGGATTCCCAACGCCTTCCGCGGGCTCTTCGCCGAGGGCACCCTGCACGCGGCCTTTGTTCCGATGCTGTCGCAACTGGTCGGCCGTGGCGGTGATCGCGAGGAGGCTCGTGAGCTCTTCCGCGGTCTGCTCGCCGTGCTGCTCCTCATCGTCGGGTTGGTGGTCGCTGTGGGGATCCTGATCTCGCCGTGGTTGGTTCGGGTATACGCCGAGGGGTTTGTGGACGTGCCCGGGAAGTTCGATGTCACGGTCTTGATGAACCGCATCATGTTTCCGTATCTCCTGCTGATCTCGATGGCGGCCCTCTTCCAGGCGGTGCTCAACAGCCACGAGAAGTTTCTCCTGTCGGCAACGACACCGATGTTCTTCAACTTCGTCGTTGCGGGGGCGGCGTGGTTGGTTGTTCCGCGGGTGGACAACCCGGCGCCGGTCCTTGCCGGTGCGGTGCTCATCGGCGGCGTGCTCCAGGCTGCGGTCCAGGCTCCGGCGGTGCGGCGCCTCGGGTTCAGAATCAGCCCATTGTGGAGCGCCATCCGCAGCCCGAGGGTCGGCCAGGTCCTCCTGCTGATGCTCCCCGGCATTCCGGTGCTTGGGATCAACCAGATCAACCAGCTCATTTCCAACCGTTTCGCGTCGTTCATCGAAGGCGGTGTGAGCTACACCTACGGCGCCTATCGAGTGACGGAGCTCGTCTTCGGCGCCGTGGTCGTCCAGATGACCACCGTCCTGCTGCCGCTGTTGTCGCGAGAGCTTCGAGAGGACCCTTCCCAGGCTTCGAAGACCCTGCTCAACACCGCAACCCTCGTGACCTTCGTGACCTTGCCGGCGGCGGCGGTCATGGCGGTGCTTGCGCGACCCATCATCGGGCTGCTCTTCGGCGGCGGTCGATTCACATCTGCTGATGTGGCCGTGACCGGCGCCACCCTGGCGGCCTACGCTTTCTCGCTGATCGGAACCGGCCACGTCAAGGTCATGGCGAGCGCCTTCTTCGCTCAGAAGAACACCACAACCCCCATGTGGGGCAGCTTGGTGGCGCTGATCATCTTCACCGCCGGATGTTGGTGGATGGTGGGGCCGCTGGGTACCCCGGGCCTCGGTTGGGCGAACACCATCGCCATGGTGTCGTTCGGGCTTTTTCTGACCCTGCTCTATGCCCGTCGATACGGTTTTGATCGCGCCGCTGTCGGTCCAAACGTGGTCGCGGTCTTGCGTCAGGCGGCGGTTGTTGCGGTTCTGGTTGTCGGGCTGCTGCAGGTACGACCGTGGCTGGCTGGCATCGACCACACCGGTCTCGATAGCGCTCTCAGGCTCGGAGCGATAATGGCGCCCGTTGGAGTCCTCTATGTTCTGGGGGTGACCTTGCTCGGCGGCCGGGAGCTCGCGACCCTGGTCGCTACCTTCAGAACCGGGGGTGCCGAGTGAAACTGGTGATCCAGAGGGTGTCTCGCGCCTCGGTCCGGGTCGATGATGTAACCGTCGGTTCCATCGGCCGGGGACTGATGGTTCTCGTGGGCCTCGAGCGCGGCGACGGTGACGGCGAGATCGGCCAGGCGGCGCGTCGGCTCGCGACCCTGAGGGTCTTCGAGGATGACGCGGGCAGGATGAACCGTGGGCTCGACGAGATCGGCGGGAAGATCCTCGCGGTGTCGCAGTTCACCCTTGCGGGGTCGATCCGCAAGGGCCGGCGGCCGAGCTTTGACCACGCCATGCCCGGTCGCGAGGCTGAGCCACTCTTTGATCGATTCGTCGAGTTGTTGCGCGGTCACGACATCGAGGTCGAGACCGGCATCTTCGGCGCGATGATGGACGTCGAGCTCGTCAACGACGGACCGGTGACGTTACTCTGGAAGAGCCGGAAGAGTTAACAGTCCACTGTCGACAGAGCCGATCCGCATCATCGGCGGTCTGGTGGGCGCGAACTGTCAACTGTGGACTGTCGGCTGTTGACTATTCTTTGTGTTCCTCGACAAACGCATCCCAGAAATCGGCGGCGAGATCGAGATTGTCGATGGCTTCCTTCATCTGATCGTCACCCTCGAGGGCCTTCTGGTAGCCCTCGTTCAATCCGAGGGTGGCGTTGTAGACCTCGACCGTGAGTCCCCGGGTGATGTCGGCGAGTTCGACCTCATCTTCCTGTAGGCTCTCGATGATCCCGGGCTCGAGGATCTCCTCTTCGACAACCCAGGTCCAGAAGGAGTCCAGATATTCCTCGTCGATCTTGAAGTCCTCGGCGAACTCGAGGTACTCCTCTTCCGGCACGTCGGCCAGGATCTCGACCGCGAATCGGAAAAATGCCGAAACGCTGTAGAGCCTCACCATGGATTCCGACAGGGTTCGGTTTTCAACGTTGATGTCGGGGGTGATACCACCGCCCCCGAGCACCGTCCGGCCGGCGTCGGTTTCATAGATTGCGGCTGTCGAGCTGTCGTTGCCGTTGCGGTGGGTCACATAATCGATGAACGACTCGTAGTCGCGTTGGATGCAGCGACCCGAAGGCGTGTAGTAGCGCGCCGTGGTCAGCGCAAGACCGGTGTCTCTCACTGTGAAAACCGTCTGGACCAATCCCTTGCCCCAGGTCACCTCACCGAGGACCAGCCCGCGATCGTGATCCTGGACCGCGCCGGCCACGATCTCGGAGGCGGATGCCGAGCCCTGGTTGACGAGCACCACCAGAGGGCCTTCGAATCCTCCAGGATTCCCGGGTGCGCGGAACGTCGTGTTGTTCTCCGGCGTCCGCCCGCGGGTCGAAGTGATGAACTGGTCCTTCACGAGGAAGAGATCGGAAACACCGACCGCGGCATCGAGGGGCCCGCCGGGGTTGTTGCGGACATCGAAGATGAGCCGTTTCATGCCCTGCCGGGTCAAAGCGGCGATGGCCTCCTCCACCTCGCGGGTGCTGGTGTTGGAAAACTCCGAAAGCCGGATGTAGCCGATGTCGGGTTCTATCAGGAACGAGTATCGAACCGAGGTTTGGGGAATGCGTGTGCGCTCGATCTCGACATCGAAGGGGTCCTTGAAGCCCGGGCGAGCGATGCTCAGGACGACGGTGGAACCTTCCGGACCGCGCACCAGATCGACGACTTCATCCAGATTGAGGTCTTCGGTTGGTTCGCCGGCCACCCCTGCGATCACGTCGCCCGCCCTCAGACCACGAGATGCGGCTGGAGTTCCGGCGATGGGGGAGATGACGGTGACCTTGCCGTTGCGGCGCGAAATGATGATTCCGACGCCGAAGAAGGATCCCTCCTGCCGGGCCCGCATGTGGCGGAACGACCGGGGATCGAGGTAGCTCGAGTGGGGGTCGAGGACCTGGAGCATGCCGCCGATTCCGTCATAGACGATGTCCTCGGGCTCGTGCTCCTCGGGCAACCACTCGAGCAGCGTGGTGACGATTTCCGAGGCGCGCAGAACGAGCTCCTGCTCACCATCCGGTATCGACCTTTCGCCGAAGATCGCGCCGGTGGCGGCGCCGACGATCAGGGTCGAGGCGATGAAGATCAGGGCGAGTGGACGACGTGTTTTTTGACTCATATTCTTTTCAACGGGTTCGGGTCGCGATGGTTGCGTCATTCGTATCAACGATACATGAAACATGTCCGCACCCAAAATCGTTCCCGGACGTTACCGTCTTGTCGGTGAGGCTATACTGTGCTCGGAGGTGTGCGGTGTTCGGTCCCCTCGGGATGCCCGAGATCATCATGATCTTCATCGTCGGTCTGCTTCTGTTCGGACCGAGAAAGATGCCTCAGCTCGGTCGTTCCATCGGCCGGGCACTGGGTGAGTTTCGTCGCGCATCCAACGAGTTTAAGAGGACGGTTGAGGACGAGGTGGCCGCCGAAGAGATCCGATCCGTCGAGGAGGATCTCCGTGAGATCAAGGATGCCGGCGTTGATGCGGTGAAGAGCACCCTCGATGCCGCCGCCGTCGCCGAAGAACCCGAGGTTCCGACGGAGAAAAGCGACCCGTGACGGACCTCAACCCGGAGCTTCCGGACGAAATGGACGAGGAGTCGGAAGAGCTCCCGAGGATGACGTTGCTCGACCATCTGGACGAGTTGCGAAAGCGTCTTTTCGCGAGTGTGGTCGCCATTTTCGTCGCATTCATCGGGTGCTGGTATTTCTCGCCGCCCATCTTCCACTGGTTGCAGAAACCCATTCTCGACGTTCTGGCCGCGGACGACAAGCTCGCCTTCACCGATCTTGCCGGCCCCTTCATGCTCTACATCAAGGTCGCCCTGTTATCGGCGATCTTCGTGGCCTCGCCCTTCCTTCTCTTACAGCTTTGGCTCTTCCTCAGACCCGGTCTCTATCAACGAGAGCGTCGACTCGCGGTGCCGTTCATCGTCTTCACGACGATGTTCTTCGTCGCCGGTGGTCTCTTCGGCTACTACGTGGCCTTCCCCATGGTGGTCAAATTCCTCTTGGGAGTCGGCCAGGACTTCAAGCAGGTCGTCACCATCCAGGCCTACTTCAGCATGATGTCGAAGATTCTGCTCGGACTCGGGCTGGTTTTCGAGATGCCGATGCTCATGTTCTTCCTGGCCCGCCTCGGCATCGTCAGCGCGCGGCAGCTCCTGAAGGGATTCCGTTGGGCTGTCCTGGGCATTTTCGTGACCGCCGCCGTGATCACTCCCACACCTGACATCGCCACCCAGACCGTCTTCGCGGTGCCCATGATTCTGCTGTACCTGCTGGGAGTTCTGGTAGCGGCGATCTTCGGACGAAAACGAGAGGCGGACGAATGACATCGACGATCCCCGCTTCGGGCGGAGACGGGGTCGATGATCAACTGATGACGGATCTTCCGTCGAAATTGTGAATTGAGAGCTGAAGACGGGCAATCGAGAATAGGGAACCAGGAATCGAGGAGAGAACCATGGCGACTTGGAATACCGGTTGGGAGATCGAGTTTCCGGCAACGACTGCTGATGAAATCCTGCTCGCGTTGGTGATTCGTGATCTGATTCACGGTGCCTCCTTTGACGTCGAGGCGGAGGAGACCGGAGCTGAGTTTGCGGTTGACTACACCGCCGGCGACGAGTTCGAGGGCGGTACCTACCGGCTCCTGTTGGTGGCCGAGATTGACGGGCCGGAAGACGCGGCCCTCCTTCAGGCTTTCACCGAGCAAGCCCTCGAGGAGTTGATCGAGGAGGCCGAGGCCCTGGTCGCAGAGCGCACGTCGTTGGGAGAGTTTCCCCTGTCGGATGTGCGTTTCGATGCCGTGCCCGAGGACGAGGAGCGCTGGGACCTGGTCATCCCGGATTGGCTTGCACCCGATGGCGCCGAGGTGCCGTTCGGCTTCCGAAGCTTTGATGCCGCTTCGGATGTCCCGGTGCCCGACAATGCGACTCTCGACGCCCACGGGCGCGTGATCGCCTTCCCCTTTGAGGACCAGTTCATCGTGGTCGCGATCCCGGCGCCTCAAGAGCACGATCACGACTAGGCCGGCAGCATATAGATGGTTTCTGCGGGCAAGCCGCTTGCCCGCAGAAACAAATGATGTATACTCCGCGTCCCCGAGGGTCCGAGACCGGTCCCTCGTTCCCCTATGGAGGCATACGGTGGACCTCATCAGAGAAGTAACGCAGGATTATCTCAAGACCGACATCCCGGACTTTCGTCCCGGTGACAACCTCAAAGTTCATGTGCGACTCAAAGAAGGCGGAAAAGAGCGCATCCAGATCTTTGAGGGTTTGGTGATCGCACGCAAACACGGTGGTGTGTCCGAGACCTTCACGGTCCGGAAGATCTCGTCGGGCGTCGGCGTCGAGCGGACTTTCCCGCTCCATTCTCCCTCCGTCGCCAAGGTCGAGGTCACACGCCGCGGTCGGGTGCGTCGCGCAAAGCTCTACTACATCCGCGGACTCCGTGGGAAGGCAGCGCGCATCCGGGAGCGGTCCCAAATCCGTTAGTCGGTTTCTCACAATCACAAGATGGCATCCCCGAAGAGACGAGCTCTCCCGACCGCGTTGGGGGAGTGTGATCGCGCGATTCTGAATCGAGCTCGCGCGATCGTGGGAGTGGACGAAGTCGGTCGAGGCGCCCTCGCCGGGCCGGTGGTGGTCTGTGCCGCGAGATTCGACCGCATACCTGATTCCCCGGCGATCCAAGATTCCAAACGACTGACTGCCAAGCGGCGACGGGAGGCCGCAGTTTTGGTCCGCGAGACCTGTGTTTCGTGGGTCATCCTCGAGGTCTGGCAGGAGCTCATCGATCGCATCAACATCCTCGAGGCGACGCGTCTCGCCATGCGAGCCGGTGTCAAGGCCATGGCCGAGCCCGGGATCGAGGTGGTGGTCGATCACGTTGAGCTCGGAGATCTGGGTCTCCCGATCCACTCGCTCAAAGGCGCCGACGGGACCTATTTTTCGGTTGCCGCGGCATCGATCCTCGCCAAGGTCCACCGCGACGGGATCATGGGGGAATTGGATGCGGTCGACAACCGTTGGGACTGGTCACGGAACATGGGTTACGGGACCGTGAGCCACCGCCGCGCCATCGGTCGTTATGGTCGCAGCTACTTGCATCGTCGGAGTTTCCGGGTGTCGCCTGTGCTACCATGAAAGCCGCGGATTACAGGCTGTAGGGGATAGAAATAACGGATGGCCATCAAACGGGACAAAATCCTGAAAAATGCCGAGAAGCTCGTCCAAAAGGGCAGGCTCGAGCAGGCCATCCGCGAGTTCGAGAAACTCCTCCAGGCCAGCCCGGATGACACCAACACCATCAACCGCCTTGGCGACCTTTGCGGCCGGGTCGGCGAGATCGACAAGGCTGTCACTCTTTATGAGCAGGTGGCGGTGCGGTTTTCCGAACAGGGTTTTCTCCCCAAGGCCATCGCGATCTACAAAAAGATCAACCGACTCGCCCCGCAGCGGCTGGACATCTTCGAAAGACTCGGTGAGCTGTACATTGAGCAGGGGCTGACGGTCGAGGCCAAGAGTCAGTTCGGGATGTTGGCCGAGCACTACGCGAAGACCGACGACATGGAGAGCGCCATCCGCGCTCACAAACGCCTCAGCGAGATCGATCCGAGCGATTCCACAACGAGGCGGAAATTTGCCGACATGCTGCTTGATTCGGGCAACATGGAAGACGCCGTGGTGGCCTACGGCGCCCTCGGCGAGACCCTCATCCAGCGGGATCAGCTCGATGAGGCTGAACGGTTGTTCCGGCGGTTACTCGAACACGAGCTGCCCAACGGCGACGTCATGGCGCCCATCTGCGATCGTCTGCTCGACGTCGGGAGGGTGGCGTCCGCGCAGGATTTGCTCACTGCCGGCCTCGAGGTCTCCCCGGAGAGCATCGCCCTTCGCACCTTGCAGGTCCGCGTGCACATGTCTCAGGATGAGAGTGATGCGGCTGTGAAGCTCGCCAGGGAAATTCTCGAAGTCGATCCCGAGAATCCGGTCGTGCGCGGCCTGGTTGGTAACGCCCTGATCGCGGACGGCGATCAGGAAGAGGCTGCCGAGATGATGATCCCGGCCGCCGAGGCCCTGCTCGAGAAGGCCGATTATTCGAGGGCGCAGAAAATGCTGCGCGAGCTGGTCGAGATCGCGCCGGATGACGAACGCATCTTGCGGTTGGCGATTCGGGCTTTCCGACCCTCGGGCGATCAGGAGATTCTCACGAGACTCACGGCGTCGCTGGCCGGTGTGTGTTTCACGACCGGCCAGGAAGACCAGGCGAAGCGGTTCTACCTCGAATTGGTCGCCACCGATCCGACCAACGAATTGTACCGGGAGCGATTGGCGCAACTCGACGGGGTGGCCCCCGGAGGGGTGCCCGGATCAGAGGACGGGGTTCAAACCTCGGGATTCGGCAGAGATCTTCCATCGGAGATCACGTTCTCCATCGATGACGACGAGGCGACAGACGAGGATGTGGATGCAGATCCCGCGATCCAGGGCGATTTAGCCTGCGATCCCGCAGAGCGAATCAATGAAGCGGCGGTCTTCGCCAAGTACGGCCTCAATGACAAGGCGGTCAATCACCTCGAAGATGTAGTGTCTCGCCTTCCCGATCACGCCGGAGCCCGGGAGGCGCTCGCCAGGATGTACGTCGTGGTGGGCCAACGAGACAAGGCCTCGCGCGTGATCTCGCCGGTGATCGAGAAGCATCGGGCCGCCGGAGACCAGGGCGCGGCCGAAGAACTCGAGAAGAGGTTCGGTGCGTCTTCGTCGGTGGTTGTGGACGATCAGGAGGACGACGAGGTCATCATCGTTGAAATCGACGGTGACGAGATCGCCGATACGGCCGTCGAGGAAATCGTCTCGGATGTTCTCGACCTCGACGACGTCAGTGTTGAAACGATGGTTGCGGGCGCCATGGGCGATCTCGACGCATCGGGTGCTCAGAAACGGGCGGAGGATGTTGTTTCGGCTACCGACGCCCTGCTCGCGGATGTGCTCGAGACTCAGCCCGACAAGCGCGAGTTGCGCGTCGACGAGGCTGTGGTGGTCGAGGAAGTGCTCGTCGAGGAAGAATTCGTCGAGGAAGAACTCGTCGAGATCAGCGCTGGAGCCGACGGTCCCTCAATCAACGAGTTGGCGCAGCTCGATCTCTTTATCGAGCAGGAACTCCTCGAGGATGCGGTGGTGATTCTCGATCGGCTCGAGGGCGAATTTCCCGACGATCCGGACCTCGCCAAACGGAGGCAAATGCTGGAAGGGCTGGGGGCCATGGACCATCCGGTCACCAGCGACGAGGCGGTGGGAGACCTGGAGGTGGTCGAGATCGCCGAACCTCTCGAAGAAGACGAACCCGAAGAGGTTGAGGGGCCCGTCGAGGTCAGTCGACCTTCGGCAGCACCGGTTGCCGCGGTCGAGCCGGTGCAGTCGCCGGACGATCTCTTTGATGACGAGGGTCCCGAGGAGTACATCGATCTCGCCAAGGAGCTCGAGGAAGAGCTCGCCGAGGAAGAGGCGATGGTGGAAGAGGCGACCGGGCGCGGCAAGGGCGAAGCCCTGCTGGACGAGGTCTTCAAGGAGTTCCAGAAGGGCGTCGCTGAACAGCTCTCCGACGAGGACTCCGACACCCATTTCAATCTCGGGATCGCCTACAAAGAAATGGGTCTCCTCAAGGAGGCCATCAACGAGTTCCAGATCGCTTCCCACGATCCCGCCTTCTTTGTCGAAGCCTGTTCGATGATCGGTGTCTGCGCCAACGAGCTGAGCAGGCACGATGAAGCCGCAGAGTGGTACCAGAAGGCGTTGGTCGCTCCCGACCTTTCCACTGACGCCCGCACAGCCTTGCGCTACGAGCTTGCCTCGGCGTTCGAGAAGGCCGGCAAGATCGAGGAGGCGGTGGATCTCTTTGAAGAGATTCGATCCGTTGACCCGGCCTACCGCGACGTCAGCGGCCATCTTGAGACGCTCATCCAGCAGCGACAGGTGAACTGAGGCTCCTGACAGCGGCCGCGAGCAACCTACGGTTCACAGCCACAGCCACAGCCACGGACTCGGCAGCGGACTCCGCCGCGGGTTCGGACCCCGTACAATCCTCACGTGACTGAACGCGAATCTCGCTCAACCGAATCCCGCTGGTCGCTCCACGTGGCGACGATCCATGGGATCCCCATCAGCATCCACGTCAGTTTTCTGTTGCTGATGCTCTTTCTCGGTCTGCGGACCCTTTCGTCTTCCGGCCCCCGGGTGGCGCTCATCGAGCAGGGCCTCGTCCTCGCGGTTTTCGTGTGTGTGGCTCTGCACGAGCTCGGGCATGCCGCCGCCGCTCTCCGTCATGGGGTGCCCATGAGCGGGATCACCCTCTATCCATTCGGGGGGGTCGCGCGGATGGCTCGTCGTCCGCCGCAGGGGATGGTCGAGGTGGTGATCGCATCGGCGGGTCCGGCGGTCAACCTTGCCATCGCCGGCGCACTCTTCGTCCTGAGTGCCGGTGAGGTGATCACACCCGGCGGAGCATTCGGATTGCGGCTGCTTTCGTTGCTGTTCTGGGCCAACCTCATTCTTGCCGGTTTCAACCTCCTGCCGGCCTTTCCTCTCGACGGGGGTCGGATTCTCCGGGGGCTGCTGACCATCCGTATGGGCTGGGCACGCGCCACTGTGTGGGCGGCGTCGGTAGGTCAGGTTGCGGCTGTGCTCCTCATCCTGGTCGGCCTCATGCACGATGTCTGGCTTGTCCTGGCCGGACTCCTCGTGCTTCCGGCAGCGAACGCCGAGCTCCGGTACGCCCTTGCCGTGCGCCAGTTCGCAAACCGTCGGGTCGGGGAAGTGGCCCGGATCGAGCTCGTGAGACTTGAACCGGCGGCCACAATCTCAGAGGCGGCCGAGCTCTCGGTGGCGACGCCGGTGGCGGATTTCCTGATCATGGACGGCCACCGGCCGGTGGCCTATCTTTCGGCGCCCCGGCTGTGGGCCAGGGTGCGCTCGGATGAACCGGGGACCCAGCCGGTCACCGCCGTCGCAGAGCCCTTGGCCACCCCGATCCCCGGCGACACCCCCGTTGAAGACGCCATTGGATATTTCCACCGGGGAGGCCCCGAGACCGCGCCGGTCATCGATGATCAGGGCAACACAATCGGCATCGTGGCCGTCGGAGATCTCATCCGAGCCGCCCAACTCGCCCGCCACGCCACCTCGCGAAAATGAACCGCAAGGTCGCAAGGGACGCAAGGCATCGCACCGTCGCAACCACGAAGACGCCAAGACACAAAGACATCGCACACAAAGACATCGCACGGCGTCGCAGCCGATGGGGGCGGCGGAGTCGGCGGCGGTCTACGACCGCCACCACTGAGGCATCGGGTGCTCGTGACGAACACAAGCGTTCGCCCCGAGCACCCGATGCCTCAGCTCGCCGCGCCTACGGCGCGTCGGCTCCGCCTGGTTTCAGCTCTCAATCATCATTCTTGAATATGGGGAGGAATTCGGAAAGACACTGACGAAGAGTTGCCGCGGAACGATATTCTTCAAGAACTGGAGGCCGGACGGTCGTGCCGTAGGCACGATCCGAGACCTGATGTCTTCGATTCAGAAGCGCCGCGTTTCTGAATCGAAGACATCGGGTCTTGGGTTCTCGGCCCCTGGCCGAGAACTGCCGGCTGGCCGGTTGGCGACTCACAGAACCAATTTGCAATCGTCGTCGATGGGCCCGACCTCTGCGCCGCTGCGTCTCTGCGTTGAATCCTGCGATGGCGCGATGGTGCGATGTCTCTGTGCCGTCTCTGTGACTCTGCGCCTCTGTGGTGAAATTACCTCCGCTTTCGGATTCGGTGGGGTCGTGCTTCAATAGCGGTCATATGAGAGAACGAGTCAACATCGCAACATCCGTCAGTGAAATGTCCCAACGCCAACCGGAAGCCACGGCGGTGGTCTGCCCCTGGGGCCGCAAAGGCGGATCACTCACCTACGC
>JARFRM010000040.1 GCA_029287235.1 Thermoanaerobaculales bacterium | reverse complement strand
CGCCATTGTGCGGGACGTGACGCGCACCGGAACGGGACGCGGGACACAATGGCGTGCCCGGCACCCCGCCGCACGCCCCTTGCCTGTGGAGGCGCGTTACTGTTCGCTGCCGCTGCCGCTGCCGCTGCCGCTGCCGCTGCCGCTGATCCTGCCGCTGATCCTGCCGCTGATCCTGCCGCTGCCGCCGAGTCTTGAGAACTGATATTCTCACCGCCTTGTTCGGATGGAGGTCAGTCATGCGCCGTACCCTGCTTGCCCTTGTGATCGCCACCGCCACTATCACCGCCGAAGCAGCTATGGTCCCCGACGATCTGTTGAATTCACTTTCATTTCGTCTGGTCGGTCCATTCCGCGGGGGGCGGGTCACAACGGTGACCGGTGTCCCGGGTGATCCCATGACGTATTACATGGGTTCCACCGGAGGAGGGGTGTGGAAGACCACCAACGCGGGCATCAACTGGAGCAACGTCTCCGATGTGGTGCGCGAGGTCGATCCGGTTCAGAAAGCGCAGATCATGGGTCAGATCGATCCCGAGCTCGCGGGAGCCGGAGTCGTCCGTCCACCGGTGGAGGGCTTCCCCCAGGGGCCGCGGCGCGAGCGGCGCGCCGGCGATGCCTTCGGCTCGGCATCCATCGGCGCGGTCGCGGTGGCGGCGTCCGATCCCAACGTGGTGTGGGCGGGAACCGGATCGGCCTGTCCGCGGGGCAATGTCTCACCGGGAGACGGCGTCTACAAATCCACCGATGCGGGGGACACCTGGCGGCACATGGGGCTTGACCAGGCCGGTCAGATCGGTCGCGTCGTCGTTCATCCCACAGACCCGGACATCGTCTATGTTGCCGTTCTCGGAAACATCTTCGGCCCCAACCCGGAGCGTGGCGTCTATCGCACGACCAACGGGGGACTCAGCTGGACCAAGGCCCTCTTCGTGTCGGACGAGGCCGGCGCCGTCGATCTCGCCATGGACGCCACCAACCCGAGGGTACTCTATGCCGCCATCTGGCAGGCGAGGAGAACTCCGTGGACCATGATTTCCGGCGGTCCCGGCAGCGGCCTCTACAAGACCATCGATGGGGGCAACACCTGGTCGAAGCTGTCCAGGGGGCTCCCCGGCGGCGATCTGGGACGCATTGCGGTCGCCGTTTCGCCTGCCTTTCCCAAACGGGTCTGGGCCCTCGTGGAGCATGACGAGGGAGGCCTTTTCCGTTCCGACAACGGCGGCGCCAAGTTCCGCCGCATCAACACCAATCGGGAGCTCCGTCAGCGAGCCTGGTACTACACCCACCTCGAGGCCGATCCGGTCGATGCCAACACGGTCTACTCCCTCAACGTGGCGATGTGGAAATCCGACGACGGCGGCGCGAACTTCCGGCCCGTCCGCACCCCTCATGGCGACAACCACGCATTGTGGATCAATCCCGAGGATCCGAGCAATCTCATCGAAGGCAACGATGGGGGGGCCAACATCAGCTTTGACGGCGGTCGATCCTGGTCGCTTCAGAGCAACCAGCCGACATCGGAGTTCTACCGCCTGACGGTGGACGATCAGTGGCCGTACTGGCTCTACGGCGGGCAGCAGGACAACACCGCGATGGCCATCCCGAGCCGCACTTCGGATGGCGCCATCGACCGCCAGCACTGGTATGCGCCCGCGGGGTGTGAGACCGCCACCGTGGCGGTGGACCCACGCGACCCGAACATCACCTACGGCGGCTGTTACGGCGGCTCCATCAATCGTTTCGATCGCCGGCTCGGTTACCAGCAACAGATCATGGCCTGGCCGCAGATGGCGGTCGGTCAGCAGGCGTCGGATCTCCGCTATCGCTTCCAGTGGAACGCGCCGATTCGGATTTCACCGCACGATCCTTCGGTGCTCTATCACTGCTCCAACGTCGTTCACCGCACCATCAATGAGGGGGCGACGTGGGAGATCGTCAGCCCCGATCTCACTCGCGATGACGAGAGCAAACAGGGTTACGCAGGCGAACCCATCACCCGCGACAACACCGGGGTCGAGGTCTACGGCACCATCTTCGCCTTCGAAGAATCACCACACCGGGCGGGCCTTCTGTGGGTCGGCACCGACGATGGATTGGTCCATCTGTCACAGGACAACGGCGCCACATGGAAAGAGATCACACCTGCGGGCATGCCCGAGTGGGGGACCGTCAACAGCATCGAGCTCTCCGCCCACGACGCGGGAAGAGCCTTCATCGCCGTTCACCGCTATCGCACCGGCGACAGCTCTCCCTACATCTTCCGCACGGATGACTTCGGCGCCACGTGGACTCGCCTCACCGACGGATCCAACGGGATTCCGGCCGATCACCATGTTCGTGTGGTGCGCGAGGACCCGGAACGTCGGGGGTTGCTTTTCGCCGGTACCGAGTTCGGGCTCTATCTCTCTCTCGACGACGGTTCGAGTTGGCAGCCGTTCCACCTCGAGCTTCCGGTCACACCGATCGCCGATCTCGCCGTCAAACGAGGCGATCTGGTGGTGGCGACCCATGGTCGGTCGTTCTGGATCCTCGATGACCTCAGCCCGCTTCGTCAGATGAGCTCCGAGGTCCTCGATGCCGATCTGCATCTCTTCGACCCTCGATCCACGGTGCGTTGGGCCGATGGCAACGGTGGTAGACGAGGCCCGAACCGGGGCGCGGCCGGCGAGAACCCGCCCTTCGGGGCCATGATCCACTACCTGCTTCCCGACGACATCGACGGCGAGGAGGCGGATGAGGTTCGGTTGGAGATACTCGACGCCCACGGCGAGGTTCTGAGAAGCATGTCGGGAACGACCCCGGAGAAACAGGCACCGAGCATCTGGCGCAAGCTCTTCCCCGAGTTCTTCGATCCACCTCTGCTCGATGCGCGTCCGGGCGCCAACAGGTGGGTCTGGGACCTGCGTCTCGCCGACGCCGAACTCGTATCCGACGCCGTGCTTTGGGGCTCGGCGGTGGGACCGATGGTCCCACCCGGGACGTACCAGGTGCGAATGACGGTGGGAGACTGGGCCGATACCTCGACCTTCGAGGTCGTGGCCGATCCGCGGCAGGATCTCGATGAGGCGGCCCTCCTGGCGCGATACGAGCTCGCTCGTGAGATCTGGGCCGAGCTGTCCCAGTCGCACACCTTTGTTGAACGCCTGGGTTCGGTTCGAGATCAGATCGAGGGTTGGACCGAGCGCGTCGACGATGAGGAGATTCAAACCTTCGCCACCGGGGTCATCGACGACCTCGACGCCATCGAGTCGAGGATCCGGCAGACCGCCCTCGAATCGAGCCAGGATGTCCTCAACTTCCCGGCCGGACTCGACAATCAACTCGTCTACCTCAAGGGAGTTGTCGAGGAGACGCCGGGGTATCCGGCCGAGAGCTCCCGAGAGCGCTTCGACGAGCTGCGATCCGAGCTCGATGGGATCGAGAGCGATCTGGACGTGGTGCTGACCATTCGGGTGCCCGAGCTCGAAGCCATGCTCGTGGCGGCCGGCGTGCCGCGGATCGGGGTGGAGTAGGCCGGGGCGGGTTGGACCACAGGGGGACAGAGTCGCAGAGGGGCCCGACCGAGCTCGGTCTCTTCGTGGCCGTTCGGCTCATCGGTGACGGTGACTTGAACGGTGAGGTTGACGCAACGATGCAGATGCGCAAAGAAGATCGCAACGTGTCTCCGCGTCTCCTGGAACCTACTCGACCTGGACGCGCTCGATTCCTCCGCGCAGCTTGAAGGCGACGCGGGCGAGCAGGAACGCGGCCACCGCGAAGAGGCCCGCGACCAGTCCCCACCACAGACCCTGGGGGCCGAAGCCGAGCCGGAAACCGAGCACGAGGCTGGTGGGCAGACCGACGAGCCAGAAACCGAGGATGTTCACCACCAACGGTGCGCGGGTGTCTCCCGCGCCGCGGAGAACCCCGGCCGCCACCACCTGAAGTCCGTCGAAGACCTGAAAGAAGCCGGCGATGGGGATGAGTGTGGCCGCAAGGAGCAAAACCCCCTCCACCGAAGTGTAGGCGCGGGCCAGCATCCGGGGCATCCCGATAAAGAGCAGCGCCGTCAACACCATGAATCCGGCGCCGAGGATGAGACCCGAGGACGCCGCCCTCCTGGCCCCGTCGCCGTCACCGGCGCCGATGGCGTTGCCGACCCGAACCGCGGTCGCCTGTGCGACCCCGAGGGGGACCATGAATGTGAGCGAGGCAATGTTGATGGCGACCTGGTGTGCCGCCATGGGGATGGTCCCCATACCGCCCATGAGCAGTGCAATGACCGAGAATGCGACGATCTCGAGCTGAAGGTTGAAGCCGATGGGAAGACCCAGGCGGACGGTGCGGACCAGCGGCATCCAACGGATGGCTTCCCGGTCGAAGCGGAAGAGGGGCACGAGGTCTTTTCGATCAACCACCAGGAGGATGACGAAGAGCAGCGTTCGCGCGATCGTCGATGCCCAGGCCGATCCGATGGGCCCAAGCTGCGGAATGGGTCCGGCGCCGAAGACCAGAGCCCAGTCGGCGACCAGGTTGAAGATGTTGACGACGATCACGGTGGCGACGATGGGCTTGAGCCGAGCCATGGCCTGGAGGGCCAGACGGAGGACAACCCAGCCGTAGAACGGCAGCAGGCCGGGGATCGAGATCCGAGCATAGGCAGCGGCCAGTGGGACGATCTCGGCGGGTTGGCCGAGGAGCGCCAGGATCGCGCCGATGGGCAGCAGAAACAAGGTGCTGGGAATCATGAGCGCAGCCGCGAGGATGAAGCCCCGCTGCGCCGACCGTTTGAAGGCGGTTCGGTCCCTGGCCCCGAGCGCCTGGTTGAGCAGCGGATCGATGCCGAGAAGGACGCCGATACCAAAGGCCGAGATGGTGATCACAGCGACATGACCGAGGGCCACGGCGGCCAGAGCCTCCGATGAGAGACGACCCACCACCATGGTGTCGACCACCCCGAAGAGCATCATCCCCACCTGAACCACCACCACCGGGATGGCGAGACGGGCCATCTCTTCGAGGTCGGCGAGGCGGGGTTTCTCGAACGGCAGGGTCATCGCATCTCCGGCGCGAGAGGATAGCAGATGCACCGAGCGCTGCCGGGCGCTGCCGGGCGCTGCCTGGCGCTGCCGTGCGGGGTCGGTCGTCGCAACCACTCCCTGCTACTCTTCCGCCATGTCCAAGAACGTCGAGATCAAGGCCCGACTCCGAAATCGCACCACTGTGGAAGAGTTGGTCAGCGAACGTGCGGACCACGGTCCCGAGCTCATCGTTCAGGAGGACGTGTTCTTCAACTGCGATGACGGTCGCTTGAAGCTGCGCGCCTTAGCCGACGGCCGGGGTGAGCTGATCTTCTACCGTCGCGTCAACGCCGAAGGGCCCACCGAGTCCGAGTTTCTCAAGGCGCCGACGAGTGATCCGGGCGCCATGACCACGGCTTTGGATGCGGCCCTGGGGACCGCGGGTGTGGTGCGCAAACGGCGCACCCTCTACCTCGTCGGACAGACCAGGGTCCACCTCGACGAGGTCGAAGGGCTCGGCCACTGGCTCGAGCTCGAGGTCGTCCTCGAACCCGGGCAATCCGCCGATGACGGTGCCCTTGTCGCCCACGCGTTGATGGGGGCGTTCGGCGTTCGGGAGGACGATCTGGAAGCGCGCGCCTACATCGATCTCCTGGCCGGGCCGGCGGAGGAACCGCGATGAGATATCGAATCGTTGAGGACTACTATCGGCAGTCAAGACCTATCTGAACCACCCCGGCTGCGCCCCCTCCTTCCTCGCCTCGCGGATGATCCTCGAGAGCTGTGTCCGGGCACTGTTGATCTCCTCGTCGACCACGCGCAGCTTGCTTTCGGCCTTCGCGAGTCGGTCGAGAGTGCGCGAATCGAGCCGGCCGCGTTCGAGCCGGTCGATCTCGGACTGGACGTCGTTTCTCCGTGCCTGGAGCCGGGCGACGGCCTCGCTCTGGGCAAGAACCTGACGACGCCATTTCTCGCGGGTCTTCGGGTCTGCCTGCTCGTTGGTCTCGAAGTCGCCGGCCTCGGCGATGGTGGAGGTCAAGACGGTCAAGGCCGCGCCTTCTCCGAGCGAGCTCAGGTTCTCGTCGGTGATCACGATTGTCCCGGTGTCATCGACACCCGGAACACGCTGCAATGACCTCGAACCGGCGAGGGCGGCCAATGTGCCGGGTTTCGCCGCCGGTGTGGGGCGAGTTGGCTCGGCGGCCGGAGAGGTGGATGAACAGACCATGCCGAAGGCACAGCCGAGAGTGACGAGTTGACGTGGAATTTCCATGCCGGAGTCCTTTCCGGCGTGGACGGGATACTCGTAGTTTACTCGCGCCGGCCGCCCGCTGCAATATTGTCGGCGCGGTCACATATTTTCGGAGAGGAAACAACGACCGTGAGTCGTGAGTCGGGGATGCATCCAACCAGGGATGCGCTGCGTGCCGGGGATCGGAACCCGACGACTTCTACGCATGTCCGAGGATTGCGATCGCGATCAGCCGGTCGGTTTGGCGAAGAGGGCGGTCAGGCTCTTGAAGACCTTGGGAGCCGGTTCGGGGATGAGACCCAGAACGGTGGCTGCGGCGGTGGATTCGGCGAAGTCACCGGGGGTCACGTGGCCGCGAGGCTCAACGATCAGGAGTCGGCCCCCGGGCTTCAACGCATCGGAGCACTCATGGAGAAACCGTTCGGGAAAACTGGTCTCGTGGACCACGTTGAATGCTGTAACCAACTCGGCTTGTCCCTCGACGTCGTCGAGCCCGAGGCCGTTCTGGTCACACAACCGGGGCTCGATCGCGCCGTCGAGCCCTTTGCGTCGCGCCCGTTTGATCAGCCCGTCGAGCATTTTCTGCTGGACGTCCAGGCAGATGACCCGACCCTCGGGGCCCACCAGTCGGGCCAGGTCGAGGCTGTGGAACCCCATGGCGCAACCGGCATCGACCACCGTCGAGCCCCGGCTGACGAACGGCGCGAGGATCTTCCCGGGATCCTCGACAATCCGTCGGAACGGGCTCGCGAGCAACCGACCGATCCAAACCGGGCAAAGGTGGCGATTGCGTGGGTCCTCGACCTCGGCGGCGGGCTGGCGGGACGGGGTGTCGGAGTCGGACATTTTTGGGCCTCCGTTGAAACTCGACATTCCGAGCAATCGCTCACAAATATACGGGCCGTCGCTCGATTTGTGTACCCGCGTTCCCGGATCTCACTCGAGTTCTTCGGTTCCGACTTCGACTCCGGTCCGCTCGAAGAGCAGGACGCGGTCGTGCCGTAGAGAGCACAAGACGTGATTCAGGTCACGGGTTCTCCCCGATGGGGCCGTCGGGTGTGATCCCCGCTTGCCGCTCCACGGGCGGATCGATGCATGATCAGATCATGGAAACACGATTGCCTCGAAAGTGTGGTTTGGGATGTCTCGTGATCGCGTTGATCGGCTGCGCGGCGGCTTCGGCCCAGACGCCGTGTCCGTCCTTGCCGCCGTCGACCGGCCCGACCATCGAGAAACATCCCGCCGATGCCGGCACCTTACGGGTGACCGTTGCCGGGGCGGCCGAGGGGACCACGATCCTGCTCCACGACGGCTTCTACGACATGAGCGGTGGTGACCAGACCCACCGTCTCGTCTTCTCGACCCGGGGTCTCACCCTCCGCTCGGTGAGCGGCAACCGCGATGCGGTCATTCTCGATGGAGGTTATGTCACCGGCGAATTGGTGAGCATCGAAGCGTCCAACACCACGATCGCCGATCTCACGTTGGCCAGGGCTTACTACCACCCCATCCACATCAGTGGTCCCGACACACCCATCGAAGGGATCCTGATCCACAACGTCCACGTCATCGATCCCGGAGAGCAGGCGGTCAAGGTCAACCCGGTGGGGGCAGGCACGGTCAACAACAGCACGCTCGAGTGCTCGCACCTCGAGCTCACCGATGTCGGGCGGCCCCACATCCGGAACAACTGCTATACGGGAGGTCTCGACGCCCACGCCGCCACCGGTTGGCTGGTCCGACGGAATCTCATCGAGGGCTTCTGGTGCGACGACGGCCTGTCGGAACACGGGATCCACATGTGGCGGTTGTGCCAGGACTCCATCGTCGAGGAGAATCTGATCATCGACTGCGCCCGCGGGATCGGGTTTGGCCTCGGTCCCGGCACCGACGGCCACATCGGCGGGATCATCCGCAACAACTTCATCGCGGCGGGAGATCCGGATCTCTTTTCGTCCCCCTCGGGCTTCGACTCAGGCATCGCCCTGTGGGGAGCGGACGATGCCCAGATCTACCACAACACCGTCGCCTCGACCCAGGCGCCGAGCGCGTCTTCCATCGAATGGCGTTTCATCTCCACCTCGGTGACCCTGGCCAACAATCTGGTCACGAACCGGCTCTGGGATCGTGGAGGTGCTGCCAGTCTGGTGACCAATCTCGAGTATGCGTCCGCCGGCCTCTTCACCGACATCGCGTCCGGCGATCTCCACCTCCTGGATCCCTCCTCGACTCCGGTGGACGCAGGGACCCCGTTGGCGGCCGGCCTCAGCGATGGCGATTTTGACGCCCAGGTCCGAGACGCGGCGCCCGACATCGGCGCCGACGAGGCCGGCCGACCGCTCTTTGTCGACGGTTTCGAGTCCGGCGATACTTCGGCCTGGTCCTATTCGTCGCCGTCGAGATAGCCGAGGGCCCGAAGGCGGTCCCGTTCGTCAGGGCTCAGCGTATCGAGGTCGAGGGACTCGGTTGCCGCGGCGGTGGCGAGCTCGGTCCGGGCAATTCTGAGGAGCGCATCCAATGCGGGCTCGTCGTGCCGGTCCATGATCAGACCGGTGTCTTCGGACGGATCCGATCGGAGATCGAAGGCGCGTTCCGAACCATCCGCGTCGACCACGATTTTGTAACCCTCATGGATCACCGCAACTTGGAGTAGCGGAGCTTCCGGCGGGTAGGTAGCGGCGACGAAGGGCTCGCGCCGCCTGGCCTGCATGACCCCGTCGCGTTCTTCATCCGGGCCCAACGCCATCGAGAGGATCAGGTCGTGAATGTCACGGAGGCCGATCCGTGAGGGGTCGAGCACCCCGCCGGGAAGACCGGGCGCCTTGATGACCAGGGGGATGCGCAGGGTCTCATCCCAGAGGTGACCGACGTGGCCCCAGGAGTCGTGCTCGCCGAGCATCTCGCCGTGATCCGAAAGGAAAATGATGATGGCGTCTTCGAGGAGACCCCTCTGCTCGAGATAACCGGTCAGTCGGCCGAAGCTCCGGTCGAAGCTGCGCACCCCGCCCTCGTAGAACGCCGGAATCCGCTCGTGGCGGTATTTTCGAAAGCAGTGGAAGACCAGCTCGTCGTCGACAACCTCGGATTCCGGACTGGATATCACCAGCTCGGCCCGGTTGGCGAGCCGCTCGAAACCGGTGCCTTTGACCTCCTCAAAGCCGCTCGAACGCTCCAGCGCTCGTCCGCTCGCGAGGCGAAGACCTTTGACGTGGAGCGGGCTCGGGGCGTCTGTCGGCGATGCCGGTCCATCGAGATCGAGAAAGCTGAGGGTGATGACATTGCGTCCCGGATGGAGGCCGACGGGATAGCGCTGTTCGATGTGGGCGTTCTCCGGTTGGGCGTCGCGAACCCGGACACCGTTGACATCCATGCGCAGGCTCGGCGGCGACGTGTCGGAGATGTAGGGCGTATGGGCGTCCATGTAGGCCAGGAAGAGAAAAAACACCTCACCGTCGGCGATGGACTCGAGCCACTCGATCGCCTCCGAGGTCACGATCTCGCCCTCCTTGCCGCGGCCCTCCACCCGGTCCCAGAAGTGGTCGAAACCCCGGGCGAAGCCGTGGCCCGATGAGCAGTAGGGATTGCTGACGACGCCCGCGGTCCGATAGCCCGCGTTTCGAAGCTCCTCCTGGAGGAGCAGGTGGGTTGGAGAGAGGTGCTGTTGGTTGTTGAGGAGGCCGTGCTCGGTCGGCAGTCGCCCGGTCATAAGGGTCGCGTAGGCGGGGGCCGAGATGGGAACCGGGGTGGTTGCTCCGGGGAAGACTGCACCGCTGCGGATGAGCGACGCGAGGTGGGGAGTGGGGTCGTCGATCGTTGGTGAAAAACCGGAAACGTGATCCAGCCGGTGGGTGTCCGACAGCACGAGAATGATGTTGCGCCCACGGTTTTCGGGCGACGCCAGGCTCTCGGTGACGGTGGGTGGCGGCGCTGGAGCGCAGCCCGTTGCGCCGAGGATAGAGAGGGCGACGGCGGTCGCGATTCCCCACGAGAGATCTCCTCCGAGAGACGGATCGCGACTCGCTTTCATCGGCAACATTCTGGCACAGCGGGCCCGCGGATCTCACGAGAGGTGACGGTCGGCGGGAAACCCGGTGGGATACACGGGTAAGAAAAAGCGGCCGCAACCGTGAGGGTTGCGGCCCGAATGGCCTTGCCGATCGTTCGAGGCTTGGAGGAGAAGCCTCGCAGCACGGAGGGGAGGAATCCGGAAGGAAACTCTCACACCTTGCCCTATCAGCATCGCTCTTCAGGGGCCTGAGGGGAATGGACCAACGCGACTCGGACATGGATCAACGCGACAATCTTGGGGTTCGGACAAATTGCGCGATCTCATCGGCAATTCGAAACGGGGGGCGAGAAACACGTAAAATACAGTTATGTCGGATGTGCAGATCTCCGATCGCCACCAGCTCCGGATGGGCCATTTCCGGGTTGTGGGTGAGCTCGGGCGGGGCGGAATGGGTTCCGTCTACATCGGCCTCGATGAGAATCTCGGCCGCCGGGTGGCCCTCAAGGTCATCAGGCCCGACCAGCGTCTCGACCCCATTCGAAAGGCTCGTTTCCTTCGCGAAGCCAAGGTCCTCGCCTCGCTCGATCATCCCAATGTCTGTCAGTTTCACGACTACATCGAGGGTAAGAAACAGGACTGCCTGGTTCTCGAACTGGTTGAGGGTCGGAACCTCCGCGAAGCCATGGATGCGGGCCTGGACGATGCTGAGAAGATCAGCATTGCCGAGCAACTGATGGATGTTCTGGTGGCGGTCCACGGCAAGGGTGTGATCCACCGCGATCTCAAACCCGAGAACATCATGCTCACCGAAGCCGGCGGCATCAAGGTGCTGGACTTCGGATTGGCGCGTCCTTTGGAGGACCCGGACTCGTTGTCGGGAGAGTACCCTGCCCTCCGCATGGGGGCGCCCGGCGTACTCGAAGGTGGAGTCTCTGTGGAAGCAGGATCGGACGCGCCGTTCAAGGCCTCATCCATGACCAATGTCGGAACCGTCCTCGGTACCATCGGCTACATGAGTCCGGAGGTGGCGCGGGGTGAGCCCGCAACAGCCGCAAGCGACCAATATTCGGCGGGAATGATTCTCCAGGAGCTCTTCACCGGTCGGCGACCCATCCCCGACGATCTTCCGCCGCCGGAACGGCATCGTCGAGCCATGTGGGCCGAGGTCGAACCGGTGACCGGCCTCTCTGCAGAGCTCACGGCTCTCATCAACCGACTCGAGAACCTTGTCCCCGAGAACCGCCCCACCGCAATCGACGCCGCCGAGATGCTGCAGGCGATCCGCAGCCGTCCACGCCTCCGTCGCCGGCGATGGCTGGTGGGAGCGGTCTTTGCGGTTCTGGCGGTCTTCGGGTTCGGCATGACCATCCAGTTCTTCCGCGCCGAGCGAGAGAAACGGCGAGCGGAAGCCGGCGCCGCGACGGCCCGTGAGGTCTCCGATTTTCTCGTCGGTCTCTTCGAACACGCCTCGCCACGGGTGACCCAGGGCGAGGAGATCACGGTGCACGAGCTCTTGAGACGGGGGGCGGAGTCGATTGACGAGGAGCTGCGAGATCAGCCGGTGGTTCGGGCGCGGATGATGCACACGCTCGGTACGGTGTATTACCACCTGGCCGAGTTCGACGAGGCGGCGCCGCTTCTGGAAGAAGCTCTGCTTCTGCGACGTGAGGCCCTCGCCCCGAACGAGCTGGAGCTGGTTGAATCGCTCAGGGCGAACGGTCTGCTGAATCGGGCCCTGGGCGAGTATGCGGCGGCTGAGAGCCTGCTTGCCGAGTCCCTGGCGATGGTCGAGGCCGGTCAGGGGACGAACTCCCTCGATGCGGCGCGTTTGCTCATCGATCTCGCAGGCATCGATCAGGACCGTGGGAGGTGGGCCGTGGCCGAATCGCGGCTTCTCAGGGCGGTGGAAATTCTCGAGAACCACCCGGATGGGATGGCTGTCGGTCTCACCGATGCGCTCTTCGACCTGGCCTCGTTGTATCGGAAGATCGGCCGGCTGCCGGATGCCGCTGAGGCTCTTCGGGAGTGTCTCGAACTCGATGAGGCCGAGTTCGGCCCGAGGTCTGAGCAGGTAGCCGGCGATCTTGCCGAGTTGAGTGCGTTGGCATCGCTCCAGGACCGAGGCGAAGAGGCCGAAGCGCTCGCCCGCCGCTCATTCGAAATCCGCAAGGAAATCCTGGGCGAAGAGCACCCGTATGTGGGTCACTCGGCCACGACCTTGGGTTTTGTGCTCCGGGCGCTCGGACGATACGAAGAGGCGGCGTCGATGTATCGCGAAGCGCTCGAGGTCTATCGCAGAGCCTTTGGCGATGAACACCCGTTCGTCGGCAGCGTGCTCCACTCACTTGGTGTCATTGCCGTCGGCCAGGGAGATCTCGATGCCGCCGTGGACCTGCTGCAGCGCTCTATCGAGATCACCTCCAAGATCAAGGGAGCGGACCATCCACAGGTTGCTGATTCAACCCGGGAACTCGCGATTGCGAAACGGGACCTGGGGTTGTACGACGAGGCGGCTGTGCTCTTCGATCGGGCACTTTCCGTCCAGAATGCGACTCTCGACCCGAGAGACCCGGCCATCGCCGAAACCCTGGAGGAGTATGCCGAGTGCCTTCGTCTGGCGGGCCGGTCGGACGAGGCCGGGGAACTCCAGGCGCGAGCGGCTGCGGCGCGACCTTCCTAGGCGACGCTGCGGCTTCTGCGAGCCTGCATCTCCGAGGGCGATATATCGTAGTAGTTCTTGAATCGCCGCGAGAAGTGAAAGGGATCGTCAAAGCCGACGGCCCGAGCAGCCTCCTGGACCCGATACTCCTCGGCGAGGAGGAGTCGCTTCGCCTCGCGCATCTTGATTGCCAGAATCAGCTCCCTCGGCGTGCAGCCCAGCGATGTGCCGAGCCCGCGCTGCAGGGATCGCAGTGAGAGATTGAGGCCGTCGGCGAGGTCTGCCGGTGTGAGGGGTTTCTCCAACTCGTCGTAGACGAACAGGGTGGCACGAAGGTCAATCCGATCCGGCCCGGGGAGACCGGGTCCGAGATCATCGTGAAGGATCGAGATGGCTGTGGAAAGGGGTCCCCGGGGAGCAAACTCCTCACTGGCGACTGACGATCCATCACGATTCTCAACGACGGAGTGCGCTCCTGAATTTCGGACATCCACCGACAGCCTGACGAGAATGCGTTCGAGGTCGGCGAGTTGGGTCTGGAGCTCTTCCCGGCGCCGCCGGTGGTGTCGTTCTCGCAGGACCATTACAACGGCAATCGCGGCAGCGATCAACACCGCCGTGATTGCGGCCGGTATGAGCCAATCTCCCGAATGGACCGCTCCTGGATTCATGGCTTGATTCACCCTCTCACCGGCGATTGCCGCGACGCTCATCTTGTCTCGTCAGAATGCGAAGTGGGCTTTCGGACGGTGCCGAACCCACACAGAATCTTCTCTCAAGTCTATCAAACGTGACTCAGGTAGGAAACAGGGCACGATGTTTTCCGGGGACCGACCCGATTCAGCGAGTTGAGGGCGACCGTTGGTCCCGCTCTCGGGCATCTCCGTCCCAATCCGACAGACCCTTGGTATCATCGGTTAGGTGAGCAACCAGAAAATCAAGGGTTCGATCCTCAAGGCCCGCCTCGAGTTCGTGCGCAAGGAGTACGGCGAAAAGGGCATGGGCAGAGTGATGGACAATCTGCCCGAAGACGATCAGAGGATTCTCGCGAGGCTCGTGACCGTCGCCTGGATCGACTTCGAGATCGGCAAGCGTCTCGATGACGCCATCGTCAAGGCGCTGGGCGGGGGGAGCACGCGCTTTTTCGAACGCCTCGGGGAGGCATCCGCCGAGGTCAATCTGGGGACCCTGCACAGCGCGTTCCTGGCGCCCGGCGACCCTCAGGCTTTCCTCGCCAAGGCGCCGCAGATCTATCGGCTCTACTATGACGTCGGTTGGCGCGAGTACGAGCCGACCGGCGAACGCGAAGGGATACTGACCACGCACGACGCGGAGACCTTTTCGAAGACCGACTGTCTGACGGTGATCGGTTGGTACCGACGGGCCCTCGAGCTCTGTGGCGCCAAGCACGTCCACATCGTCGAGGAGCAATGCCGCGCCACCGGCGGTGGAGTCTGCAGGTACCGCGTGACCTGGCAATAGAATCTCCCTCACGACCCGACAACCTAAGAACACGGCCCCGGTCCCCGGGATTTCACATGGTCGCCCGGTGCACGGCTGCGTAACCGGGGGTGTATTCGGTTGGCTCTGGCCGTAGGGGCGATCGGGAGATCGAACCGCAACGCTGCGATGGAACTTCGCGGTTTTCGCCCCGATGAGGTGCGCGGGATCACGGTTTCGGGCCAACACTCTTTCCGGATCTGACGTACACTGGGCAGGGAAACCGAACGATGATCGCGGCGGAGGGCTTTGGCCACAGGCGCGTCGGTCTCGACGCTCTGGTGGCGCAGATGGCGGAACCCGGGTTCGCCATGAGATACCGACGAGTCCCGGCCATGCGCGAACGGGGTGGCCACGTCAGCCCATCCATGCTCGCAATGCAGCCCTTGCGATCGCGATATGTTCGAACCTGGCGGCGGCACGCACGCCGGTGCTCGGAGTGCGCCAGCATTTTCCGTTATCTCGGTTTCCCGCTTCGCTGACCGGGGCATCCAGCCGACCCGAACGCGTTCAGGCGTGATCTGCAGCCAGGGTTCGGGCGCCTGACGGGACGATTCCTAGACACAGGTTCATAATGAGGGTACGATACCGCGTCCGATTGCCCGCATCAGGCGAGAATGGCCCTTATCGCAAGGATCGACGAATATGCTCCTTCGAGTCTGGGTGTTTCGCGCCGGAAATTTCCAGGGAAAGAGGGAGAACGAGTGATGTTACAGAGTCTGAAGAGAGTCATCCTGTCTACGATGATCCTGGCGATCTTTGCCTCCGGGACCGCATTCGGCGCTGAGCCGACGGCGATCTACCGGGGATCGAGCAGGGCGGTGAAGTTCGATGTGTCGCCCCCCATGCGATCCATGACGCCGTTGCCGGTCTCAAAGCCTGCACGCAACATCGTGGAACCCGACTGGCGCGGCCAGGGAACTCTGGGCCCGCAGAGCAAGGACACGGTGGTCCAGGATTGGGCTCCTTCCGGGGACATGCCGGCGCCGAGCGCCTCCTTCGACGGACCGCCGAACGTGGCGGGTTACTCTCCTCCGGACCCGGTTGGAGATGTCGGACCCAACCACTACGTCGCCATGAGCAACGTCCACTACGCGGTCTACCTCAAGGACGGCACACAGGTCTATCCCACGCCGCCCACCGGCGGCGCCGCCAACAACACCCTCTGGCAGGGTTTCGGAGGTGACTGTGAGACGGACAACGACGGCGATCCGATCGTGGTCTACGACCAGGTGGCCGACCGTTGGATTCTGACCCAGTTCACGGCTTCCGGACCGAACTACTACAACTGTGTCGCCATCTCCCAGACCGGCGACCCGACCGGCGCCTACTATCGGTACGCCTTTTCCACCGGCAGCAACTTCCCGGACTATCCGAAGTACGGGATCTGGACCGACGCCTACTTCATCAGCACCCGCGAGTTCGCCGGTTCATCATTTGCCGGGGTCGGCGCCTACGCCATCAACCGTGCCGAGATGATCGCCGGTAACCCGGCCCCACAGGTGATCTCGTTCCTCGCGACTCCGGCGTCGGCGGGTGGCGCCTACAACGTCGGCGACGGCCTGCTTCCGTCGGATCTCGACGGGTTCGCCGCGCCACCTGCCGGCAGCCCGAACTACTTCGTCGGCGCCATGGATGACGGCGGCCAGTACGGCGCGCCGCAGGATGCGCTCACTCTGTGGAAGTTCACCGTTGACTTCGCGACTCCCGCGAACTCGACTTTCGTTCTCACGCACACGATCCCCATCGCGCCCTACGACACCCAGTTCTCGGCGTGTTCGGGTCGAAGCTGCATCCCGCAGCCGGCGACGACGAACAAGATCGACATCCTTTCCTACCGTCAACGGCCCATGCACCGACTCGCATACCGCAACCTGGGAACCCACGAAGCGCTCGTGACCAACCAGTCGGTGGAAGCGGCGCCCGGGATCGCCGGGATGCGCTGGTGGGAGATCCGCGACCCCAACGGCACCCCCGTGATTCACCAGGAGGGGACCTACGCGCCGGGAGTGTTAGATGGGATCCACCGCTGGATGGGCAGCGCCGCCATGGACGGGGCCGGCAACATCGCCCTCGGCTACAGCGCCTCCGATGGGACCTCGACCTACCCGAGTGTGTGGTATGCGGGACGGCTCGCGGCGGACCCGCTCGGGACATTCCCGCAGGGCGAGGGATCCATCCACGATGGCACGGGTTCGCAAACGGGGAGCCAGCGCTGGGGTGACTACACCTCAATGAACATCGATCCCGTGGACGACTGCACCTTCTGGTACGTCAACCAGTATCTGCCGACAACCAGCTCGGTCGGTTGGCAGCTGCGCATCGGCGCCTTCAAGTTCGACGAGTGCGGGACCCCCGATTTCTACCTCGGTGGAACGCCCAACGCGATCGACATCTGCACCGGAGACGATGCCGTCTACGCCATCAACGTCGGTTCGATCAGCGGCTTCAACAACGACGTGACGCTCTCGGCATCGGGGAACCCAGCCGGTACAACCACGGGATTCTCCACGAATCCCGTCACGCCGGTGGGGGCGAGCACTTTCACCGTTGGGAACACCGGATCCGCGGCGCCGGGGAGCTACGTCGTGACCGTCAGCGGCGCGGCGAGTGGAAGCGCGGGCCACGATCTCGATCTCGATCTCAATGTCTTCGATTCGGCTCCAGGAGTTCCTGGCTTGACCTTGCCGGCCGATGGCGCCCTCAACCAGCCTCTGAGGCCGACCTTTGAGTGGACGGCATCTACCCAGGCGGCTTCCTATACCCTCGAGGTCGATGACGACCCGGCCTTCGCCAGCCCCGATCTGGTCGTGGCCGGGATCACCGACCTGGTCTTCACACCGGGCACCGACCTGATGTCGAACACCGTTTACCACTGGCGCGTCTCGGCCGACAACACCTGCGGAGCCGGTGCGCCGTCGACCTCGTTCACGATGACGACGGTGGCCCTGCCCGGGGACTGCGGGATTGGAACGGTCCCCGTCGTGGCCTTCAACGAGGACTTCGAGTCGGGCGCCGCGGGCTGGACCCACGGCGGCATCGCCGACACCTGGTCCCTCTCCGGGGTTCAGGTCCACGGCGGCGCCTTCTCCTACCACGCCGTGGACAGCTCCACGGTCAGCGATCAGCAGCTCGAGTCTCCCGACATCGTCTTGCCCACCGCCACTCCGGTCACCCTCCAGTTCTGGAACTGGCAGGAGCTGGAGGACTCTTCGTCCGGTTGTTATGACGCCGGGTTGCTCGAGATTTCGACTGATTCCGGCGCCACCTGGACCCAGCTGGCGACCGCGGTCATGCAGACCGATCCCTACGACGGTTTGATTTCGACGAGCTTCAGCAACCCGCTCGGCGGGCGCGAAGGCTGGTGCGGTGATCCACAGGACTGGCTTCGGTCGGTTGTGGATCTCGACACCTACGCCGGCCAGACGGTGCGGTTCCGCTACCGCCTGGGCACCGACTCATCGATCAGCCGCGAGGGCTGGTACATCGACGATGTGGTCGTTCAGTCATGTGTTCTGGCTGAAACACCATTGTTCGCCGATGGCTTCGAAAGCGGCGACGTCTCCGCCTGGAGCAGCAGCATGCCGTAGTCGAACCGATCATCCACATCAACCACCGGGCCCTTCGGGGCCCGGTTTTTTTCGTCGGGACCTGACCGAGATCAAGGCTTTAACAGCGACTGAGGCTCATCGTCTTTGAAGGGAGGCAAAATGAGTGAACTACTCGACAACAGCCGCTACCGGATCGAGACCCTCAAAGCAATCATCAGGCAATTGCACGATGGCGCCGATCCCGAGAGCCTCAAGAACGAGTTCGGCGATCTGCTCGCCGAGGTCGGCGCCACCGAGATCGCGGCCATGGAGAACTCGCTCATGGCCGATGGGATGGCGCAGGAAGAGATTCAGCGCATGTGTGATGTCCACGCCGCGGTGCTCGGAGGCGGTGGTTCGTGTGCTCCGGTGGAGGTTCCGACCGGTCACCCGGTCGACACGTTCACTCTCGAAAACCACGCGATCCGGACCCGCGTTGCCGACTACCGCAAGGCCGTCGGCGAGCTCGACGGATCGAAGGAGTCGGTCGGGGCGTGGCGGGAAGCTCACCATGATCTGGTGGGCGTTGAGGTCCACTACCTGCGTAAGGAGTACCTCGTCTTCCCCTACCTCGAGAAGGCGGGAATCGCAGGTCCGCCGAAAGTCATGTGGGGAGTCCACGACGAGATCCGGGCGAAGATCGCGGCAGCGGCGGAGGTTCTGGACAACGCCTCGGATCTCGATGCCGAGCAGCTCGAGCTGGTCGGCGAAACCGTCCTCGAACCCATGCTCGAACAGATCGAGAGCATGACGTCCAAGGAGGACCGGATCCTCTGGCCCATGTGTCTCGAGCACCTCACGGTCCGTGACTGGGAGGCCGTGCGCGGCCAGTGGGACGAGTTCGGCAAGGGACTCGTGGAGCCGGCCGGGGTCTGGATGCCGGTCCTGCCGCAGCTGCCCGAGAAACCGGTGACCCTGCCCTCGAACGACGCCATCGCCCTGCCGTCGGGCCACCTCAGCGTGAGTCAGCTGACGGTGTTGCTCAACACCCTTCCCATGGACATCACCTTTGTCGATGCCGATGACCGGGTGGGCTACTTCTCAGAAGGGTCCGATCGGGTCTTCGCCCGCAACCGCGCCATCATCGGCCGCAAGGTAGAGGACTGTCATCCGCCCAAGAGCGTTCACATCGTCGAGCAGGTGGTCTCGGATCTCAAATCGGGGGCTCGCGACGTGGCCGAGTTCTGGATCCAGATGGGACCGCGTTTTGTCCACATCCGCTACTTCGCCATGCGCGATGACTCGGGGGACTACCTCGGGACCCTCGAAGTAACCCAGGACATCGCCCCACTGCGAGCCCTCGAAGGCGAGCGCCGTCTGCTTGCCGAGGTCCCCGGAGCATGAACATCACCCCCGAAACCAAGGTCGGCGATCTCCTCGATGCCAACCCCGAGGCCGAGGAAGCGCTCATCGCCATCGCGCCCAAGTTCAAAGCGCTGAAGAATCCGGTGCTTCGCAGGACGGTGGCCAAGGTCGCCACCCTCGAGCAGGCGGCGAGGGTGGCCGACATGTCGGTCAACGAACTCGTTCGATCGCTTCGGCGAGCGCTCGGGCAGGATGCTGGAGAGACGGAAATCGGAAGCGAGACAGGCGCAAGCGATGTTGACGCCCCGACCTGGATCGCGGGACGCGCCGTATACGAGTTCGACGCCGATTCGATGCTCGCCCGAGGCGAGACTCCGGTCGGCAAGGTGAGCGAGGCGTTGGCCGGATTGGCGGCGGGGGAGTCACTCCTCGTGCGCTCGACCTTCCAGGTTGCGCCGCTCATCGATGCGCTACGCGGCAAGGGCCACGAGGTCTTCACCCGCAAGGTGGGCGAGGATGCGTGGGAGGCGTGGGTGCGGAAGGCATGAAGGACGCGAAGACATCGCACCATCGCAACTGAAAGTTGGCGACGCGTTGATTCGAGGGTGTCTGAATTCGTAGGACGCCCAGAGCTGCCGGCGGGACTCTGAAGGGCAGCCAGGATGGCCGCCCCCACAATCCATCGCAGTCGTGGTCACAGATTTGCCGCGGTTTCGGTCCGTGCCTCTCTCGAGCCAGGCCTTCTGGGCCGCCTTTAGCGACCCAGCGTCGCATGACCAACGTGGTCGAGTGGAGGTGGACGTGGCCGGGATTGTTGACGACCACGCTGCTCGCGCGGGCAGCGACCTCCTTCCGAGCCGGTACAGATGCACCGGATCGTCCCGTCGCGAGGGTTGCCCAGCATGACATTGTGCGTTGCGCGGCGCGCTGCCGGGGGGCCGGTGTCGGCACAATGTCAAGCCCCGCACGCCCCGGTGGAGAGCGGCTTCGCGTTTTTTGTCACGGGCACAGGCAAGGGCTCGGATAGAATGTCACCAGCGATCCCTTCGGGCGAAATGGAGATCACCATGTCCTCTGACCCCTCAATCTCATCGCTCACCACGGACGAAATATTCGCCATCGAGCGGCCCGACTCGTCACTCATGAGCTACTACGTCATTGCATCGCTGATGGCGGGGCCGTTCTTCCCCTTTGTCCTCGTGCCGCTTTACTTCCGCTACCACACCATGCGGTATCGGTTTTCGGAAGAGGGCGTGTCCATGCGCTGGGGAATCCTCTTCCGCAAGGAGATCAACCTGACCTTCGCGCGGATCCAGGACATCCACCTGACGAGTAACTTCGTCGAGCGGTGGTTGGGTCTCGCCCGGATCCAGATTCAGACCGCGAGCGGAAGCGCCAAGGCCGAAATGACCATCGAGGGTATCGTCGATTACCGCGTTCTGCGTGATTTCCTCTACTCGCGAATGCGCGGCGCCAAGGGACTGACGACCCCGGCAACGGCATCCTCTGAAGAGGTCTCCTCCTCCTCGGCGCCTACGTCCGATGTTGCCGCCGTGCTCCGCGATGCGGTGTCGGAGCTCCGGGCCATTCGAACCGCTCTCGAGCGGCGCGGGTCGGCGGGTGACGAGGGGGGACTCCATGGCTGACGGTCCTCTGTCCCGCTTGATCACCCGTTTCCTCAAGGTGCCCCCCGAGCCCGAGCCGCCCATGGGCAGTCCGGGATCGGTCCGCGTCTTCAACGCGGCGTCCGGCTACTACCACTACCGGCTTCTGTTGTGGGCCTTCGCCCAGGTCGGGACCGTGATCGGCCTGATCGTCGGTCTCGCCTTCCTCGCGGGTGGGGTCGAGTTCATGTCGCTCCCCATCGGCCGGGAGGTGGCTGTTCTCCTCGAGGCCACCGGTATCGGCCTCTTCCTTGTCCAGATCCCGCTCTCCTTCCTGATGGTCCGCCTCGACTACCGCTACCGCTGGTACATGATCACCGACACCAGCCTGCGGATTCGCGAGGGACTCATGACGGTGCGCGAAAAGACCATGACCTTCGCCAACATCCAGAACTTGTCGCTTCGTCAGGGGCCGGTGCAGCGGGTCTTCGGGATCTCCGATCTCCAGGTCCGAACCGCCGGGGGCGGAGCAGACGTCGCCGGGGAGTCGAAGAAGGATCTCGCCGAGGCTTTGAACATGCACATCGGCTATTTCCGGGGGGTCGACAACGCCGACGAGATCCGCGATCTCATCCTGGTGCAGATGCGCGGCATGCGCGACTCGGGTCTCGGCGATCCGGACGAACCGGCCCCCACTCGCGCAGTCGACAGATTCTCGGATGCGGACCCCGCCGAGCTCATGGCGGCGGCGTCCGAGCTGCTCGCGGAATCGAAGAGGCTCAGAGCTGTCCTGACGAGTTGATCGGTGCCTCGAGACACTTCACTAGGTAGGGTCGAAGCGTCTCCGCCAACCGTCGCTGACCCTCCGCCGTCGGATGAAGGCCATCGGGCTGGAGCAGGGTCGGATCCTGACCGAGCACACGGACAAAACCGGGCACGAGGATCGCCCCTTCTTCCCCGGCGAGGCGCGGGTAGAGGTCGGCAAATGCCGAGGCGTAGTCGGGACCGTAGTTGGTGGGGACATCCATCCCAAGGAGGATGGTCTTCGCCCCCGTGGCCCGGGCGCGTCGGACAATCTCGCGCAGGTTCTGCTCGGTGTTCTCGATGGGTTGGCCGCGGAGGGCGTCGTTGCCGCCGAGCTCGATGACGACGATCGCGGCCGGCGTCTGAAGCACCCAGTCGATGCGGGAGAGACCGCCCGCCGTGGTGTCGCCGCTGACCCCGGCGTTGACGATCTTGACGTCGTATCCGTCATCGCGAAGAAGAGACTCCGCAATCGCGGGGAACGACTCGGCCTCGGCGAGACCCAACCCCGCCGCGATGCTGTCACCGAGGACGACGATGCGGATAGTCGGCTCCTTGGCGGGAACGGCCGTCGCTGCCGAGTGTTCCGCTCCGGGTGGGAGTGGCTCGGAATCGCCGCATCCGGTGATGAGAGCGATCGCGGCGATGAAGGTTGTCGCGGCCCATGAAAATCGGCGTCGTGGTGAAATGTTTCGCAACATGGATGAGATTGTAGCGTTGTGATGTTGAAGGGAACATGACTTTGACCAACGAAAACAAAGCCTTGCTCTCGCTCCGGGGCGTCGGCCGTCGGCTGGCTTCGGGCGGCAAGACCCTCCAGGTTCTCGACAACATCGACCTCGATGTCCCGGAGGGCGAGTTTGTCGCGGTGCTCGGCCCCTCGGGCAGCGGCAAGTCGACCCTGCTCGCTCTCATGGCCGGGCTCGATCGCCCGAGCTCCGGTGCGGTTTCGATCAGGGGGGAGCGGATCGACCGGCTGTCCGAGGACCGGCTGGCCCTGATGCGGCGTCACACCATCGGCTTCGTCTTTCAGTCGTTCCAACTGCTGGGGAACTTCACCGCGCGGGAGAACATCATGCTCCCCGTGGAGCTTCTCGGCCAAGGGGATGCTCGGCAACGGGCAGACGAGCTGCTGGCGTCGGTGGGGCTCGCCGAGCGCGGCCACCACTATCCGACCCAGCTGTCGGGCGGCGAGCAGCAACGCGTCGCTCTCGCCCGGGCCTTTGCTCCCAAACCCGCTCTCCTGCTCGCGGACGAGCCCACCGGCAACCTCGACGGCGCCACCGGTCGAGTCGTGCTCGATCTCCTGGCCGAGATGCGGGCTGGCGAGGGAGCGACCCTCGTGTTGGTCACCCACGACCCCGCGGTGGCGGCCCTGGCAGATCGGCGGATCCACCTCCGAGACGGTCGCATCGAGCGCGACGAGGCGAAGTGAAGATGTGGCCGACCCTCGCCGCCCGCGAGTTTCGCGGCTCCATCGGGCGGATCGTGTTCTTCGCCGCCTGTCTCGCGGTGGGCGTGGCGGCGGTGGTGGCGGTGGCCGGGTTGTCGCGTGCCCTCGACGACACCATCCGGGCCCAGGCCCGGCAGCTGCTCGCCGCCGATCTGGCGGTGTCGAGTCGCAGGCCCTTGGCGCCGGAAGTGCTCGCGGCCGTCGATGGTCTGCCGGGTGCGCGGAGAGTCCGGGTGTTGGAGCTGCCGAGCGTGGTGTCCGCCTTGCCGGTGAGCGGGGACGACGGAGCGCCCGGCGCCTCGGTTCTGTGCGAACTCAAGGCGGTGGGAGGGGACTACCCCTTTTACGGTGAACTCCTGACCGAACCCGCCCGGCCCCTCGATGAGCTGCTCGATGCGGATCATGTCGTCGTGGCCCCCGAGCTCCTGATCCGACTCGATCTTGGGGTTGGTGATGAGCTCAGAATCGGCGGCGAGCTCTTCACGATCGCCGGGGTTGTCACCGCCGAACCCGATCGGATGGGGGCGTCGTTCGCCTTCGGTCCAAGGGTCCTGCTGTCGCTGACGGCGCTCGAACGAACCGGATTGGCCGGTCTCGGCAGCCGAGTGCGCTACCGGGTTCTGGTGCGCTTGCCCGACGACACCGCTCCGGAGAAGCTCGCAGCCGCGGCGGCGACCATCAGGGGCGCCATCACCGAACCCGAGTTTGTCGAGCTGGAGACCGCCTCCGAAGCCCAGCCCACTCTGCGCTCCGGACTCGCGAGGGTCGAGCGATTCCTCGGGCTGGTGGCCCTGTTGTCGCTGCTCATCGGCGGCATCGGTGTCGCCCAGGCGGTGCGGGCCTGGCTGGCTGGGCGGTTGGACGCCATCGCCATCCTGCGAGCCCTCGGCGTTCGTCCGCGTGAGGTCTTCGCCCTCTACCTCGGTCAGACGGCCGTCCTGGCCGTGCTCGGCAGTGTGATCGGGGCGCTCGCCGGGACCCTGATCGCGCAGACGGTGCCGGCGATGATCTCCGGGCTGCTCCCGGTCGAGGTCAGCGTGGGCTGGCAACCGGCGGCCATGGCGCGAGGGATCGTTCTGGGGCTCGCGGTGGCGCTCCTCTTCGGCCTCCGCCCGCTGGTCGACGCCATGCGGGTGCCGCCGATCCGGGTGCTCCGGCGAGACGCCGACCCGCTGCCGGTGAGTCGGGTCATGAGCGTGGTCCTGGCGGCGGTTCTGATCGTCGGGATCGTCATCACCGCAACCGCTCAGGCCGGCTCGTTGGTGCGGGGCTTTCTTTTTGCCGTCGGCCTGGTGATCGCGACTGCGGTCCTTGCCGGGTCCGCCTATCTCGTCGTCACGCTGACGGGTCGCGCACCGCGCGACCGTGGTTCCGTCACCCTGCGGCACGGTCTAGCCGCGCTTGCGCGACCCGGTTCGGGCACTCTCGGCGCCATCGTTGCCCTGGGTCTCGGGGTCCTGATCGTGGTCGGGATGTGGCTGATCCAGGACCGTCTGTCGGCACAGCTCGCCGCCGATCTCCCGGATCAGGCGCCGACGGTGTTCCTGGTCGACATCCAACCCGAGCAGTGGACCGGGGTCCAGGAGAGTCTCGAATCGGCCGGCGCCGAGGATGTGGATTCGGTGGAAGTGGTGGTGGCGCGTTTGGCCTCCATCAACGGTGTGCCCGTGGCCGAACTCGCCGAGGTCGAAGACGAGCGGTCGAGCGACCGGCGGTGGGTTCTCACCCGCGAGCAGCGGTTGACCTCGTTGGTCACCTTGCCCGATGACAACGTCATCGTCGACGGCGCGCTCTGGGCCCACCCCGATCGCGCCGAGATCTCCATCGAGCACGACTTCGCTCGGGACCTGGGCGTCGGCGTCGGGGACATCGTTGTATTTGATGTCCAGGGGGTCCCCGTGGAACTGCTGGTCAGCAGCATTCGGACCGTCGAGTGGGAGAGCTTCTCCATCAACTTCTTCCTGGTGGTTGAGCCGGGGGTGCTCGATCGCGCGCCGCGATTCCGAATCGCCACCGGCCGTATCGAGGCGGCGGCGGAGTTGCCGCTGCAGAACGATCTCGCCGCGCGTTTTCCCAACGTGACTCTTCTGCGATTGCGTGAGGTGCTCGACAAGGTGGTCGGGATCCTCGAGCAGCTCGGCAACGGCATCCGTTTTCTCGGCGCCTTCAGCGTGCTCGCCGGGATTGCCATCCTCGCCGGTGCGGTGAGCGCGGGCGCGGTCCGGCGCGGCCGTCAGGTCGCGCTCTTCAAGACCCTCGGGATGACCAGAGCGCAGGTGGTGGTCGTCTTCGCCGTCGAGTACGCCCTCGTAGGTCTCGTGGCGGGGGTTCTCGGGACCATCGGCGCCGGGATCATGGCGTGGGTGGTGGTCCGCTTCGGCTTCGAGATACCCTGGGTCTGGCATCCCCTCGCTATGGCCACTGCGCTTGCGGCCACAGTGGTGCTCAGCGTGGCGGCGGGACTCGCAGCCAGCACCCGGGCATTGGCGGTCAGGCCTCTCGCGGTGCTTCGCCAGGGGGACTGAGGGCCGGATTCCATCGGCGTATGATCGAGCGATGAATCAGGTTCTCTTTCAAAAGGGCTTTCGGCCGTTTTTCCTCCTCGGCGGCCTCCTCGGTTCGGGTCTGATCCCTTGGTGGGCCATGAACTACGATGCCGCGTTGACGGGTGAGCCCGGGCTCGAAGGGGTCGGTTGGCACAGCCACGAGATGATCTTCGGATTCACCGCACCCTCGGCCGACCGATTCTGTGGGTGCTCCACATCGGCCATGCCTGGATCTGGATCGGTCTGCTGCTCAAGGCGGGCTCTGCGGCGGGGTTCATGATTCCTCCGAGCGCCGCCATCCACGCCCTGACCGCCGGCGCCATCGGTACGCTGACCCTCGGGATGATGGCCAGAGTCACTCTCGGCCACACCGGCCGCGACCTCGAGGCGGCGCCGCTCATGGTTGTGGGATTCGTCGCCATCACCGCGAGCGCCGTCATCAGGGTCTTCGGGCCGTGGTATCGAGCCGATCTGACGGCGAACGTGCTGACCATCTCAGCCGGCCTGTGGGCGGCGGCGTTTCTGATCTACGTGATCGTCAATGTGAAGTATCTGGTCACGCCGAGACCGGATGGCAAGGCGGGGTAGCCGGCTCGGAACTGTGAATTGTCATCACAACGCACCCGGTCGGCTGCGATGGTGAGATGGAATTCACAATCAGAACCTCTCGCCAACGATGCTGATCGTTTCGTGGAGGATCCGCTCGAAACCGGGTCCTGACTGATTCTGGTTGATTGTCGCTGCGAACGTCAGATCGAGTTCGGGGACGTGGACCGCCATGGTTCCCCAGAAACCCGTGTGGTGGTAGGTGGTGTATCCCCCGGTTTCCAGGACCCACACGCCCATCCGATAGGCGCCGGGAGGAAGGGCGCGTTCGGTGGCGTCCGGTCGTGCCCGAATGCCTTCGACGGTCGTGAGCATGGTTTTGATGGTCTCGGGGTCGTGGTAGACCTCTCCGCGGAAGATTCCGTCGAAGAATTTTGCGAGATCACCCATCGTGGCGGCGATGCCGCCTCCCCCGTGGAGGTCGAACGCGGGATAGAAATCGGTGACATCAAGCTCGCCGAGGAACTGGTGCGCACGATCGGCCACGCCCTCCGGGCGGGGTTCCAGGATTTCCCACCAGGTTGCTTCGAGACCCAGTGCCTCGTAGTCGACCAGCGCTCGAACCGCTGCTGCCAGGGGCTGCCCGGTGACCTCTTCGAGAATCAGGCCGAGGAGCACATATCCAGTGTCGCAATAGGTGTAGATGGCTCCCGGTGGCGCGTGGGGTTCGCCGGACTCCACGGCCATGGCGATCTGCTCCATCGGGGTCCAACGGTGTTGAGGATTGGCGATGATGGCATCGGTGTAGGCGTCGTCCTCACTGTGGTCGAAAAGACCGCTGGTGTGGGTCAAGAGATGACGGACAGTGATCGCCCCGGTGTCGTATCCGTCCGCGTCGAGGGCGGCGGTGGCTTCCGTGGGGAGATGGTTTGAGATGGGGGAGTCCAGACCGAGGCGCCGATCTTCGACGAGCCTGAGAATCCCCGCCGCGACATAGGTCTTGGTGTTGCTGGCGATTCGAACCGGGTTCGCCGGGGTCATGGGAATTCCGGTCGCCGGATCGGCCGCACCTGCGGCACCCTCCCAGCGCAGCCCGGTGGACGGTCGTATCACGGCCAGAGCAGCTCCGTGTATCGCCCCGTCACCGGCGACCACCGAATCGATGAGAGCCTGCAGATCTGGGATGGGATCGTCCACTGTTGCCGGAATGTTCACCGGCTGCGGACAGCCGAGGGCGAAGATCGCGATGGTCATGAGAGCGATTCCGAATACGTGGCCTCCAGAGAGAAGATCCAGGTCTTTCATCCCTCACCCTTTCTCGTTTCCTGCCCCCCGACGACGCCTGAAAATGAGCATCTGGTTGTTGGCCGGCATCTCGATCCGCTCCTCGAGCTTGAAACCCGTGGCGGCGTCTCGCACCGTCTCGAGGTTGCGGACGCCCCATTCCGGGTCACGCTGACGGAGGCTTTCATCGAAGTCGGCATTGCTGGGCGCGGTGTGCTTGCCACCGACGCGAAATGGGCCGTAGAAGATCATCAGGCCACCAGGTTTCAGGTGTCGACGCGCCCCTTCGACGAGACCGAGACAGCACTCCCACGGGGTGATGTGCACCAGGTTGGCGCTGAAGACGACCTCGACGGTGCCGATCCCCCAGTCATCATCGAGAACATCGATCCGGCGCGGTTCGAGAATATTCGAATGACTCGAGTCCTCCCGCCACGCTTGGATCGACTCCAAACGCTCGGCCGCGATGTCGGTGGGCAACCAGATGATCCCCGGCAGATGCTCGGAGAAGAAAACCGCGTGCTGACCCGATCCGCTCGCAATCTCGAGCACCGTGCCGCGGGCGGGGAGGACTCGGCGCAATACATCGAGAATCGGCCCCTTGTTGCGCTCGGGCGACGGGTAGGAAAGCTTGACTGTCACCATCACATGCTCGCCGGTCGAAGGCGGATGTGCAAGGACGCGGAAGAAGAACCCCGGCAAGAATCGTCTTCAGGGTTTCAGGTGCTACACTTATCTCAATTCGGAGCGAGGAACGAAGGTGCGGAAATCGCGGAGGAAATGATGCTTGCAGAGCTGGCGCCCTTTGTCGTACTGGCGGTAGTCATCTTCGGTTTCGCGCTGGTGATTCGGCACATGAGGTCCCTCAAGAAGAAGATGGAGCGCCGCGGTGAGGAGCTCGAGATCGCCCTCGCGTCTGCCGGGTACTTTCCATCCCCGGCCGCCGATCGGGTGGCATCGGAGATCGGCCGATCGCCGCGGTTTGAAGGGCAGCAGTTCCAACTGAACGGGCTGCTCGCGAAGGACAGCCTGGCCGGGCTCCGCTACGTCCTGGACTATCAATCCCGAAGCGGCTCGTCGGGGTCTTCGACCGATCGGGGGACCCTTTTCGGTGTGCGGCTGACCAGCCGCCAACTCCCTCGTTTTGTCTTCCGCCACTCGTCGATCAAGATGCCCGGGATTCTGGTCGCGGGGCTCGACAAGCTCGTCACCCTGCGCTATCCGGGATTCGAAAGGGTTCCCCTCGAAGGCGTCTCGCCGGATCTCACCCACAGCCTGCTCCATGCCGAGAATCGTGACGCCGGTGTTCGGTTACTTTCGGCCGACGTCATCGAGGTGCTCTCGCGACACGATGGTTGGGGTGTGGAGTCGACCGGGTCCTGGCTCCTCGCCGAACACGGTGGCCATGGTCGCGCAACCTCGCCGGATGTCGCCTCGGTGGCCGGGCAGGTCGTGGAGTTTGACGAGTTGGCCGATGCCTTCGAAGTCTGAGTCGGGCCAGGGCAGGTAACCGTAGGCCCGACATCGGGGAGCGGGTCGCGGGACTCCCCATTGATGTCGTAGGTCGTGACTCCGTCCGGGTTGCCCGGACTCCCCGTCCAAGGCGAACCCGCCGAAATCCAGGATGAGGTGCGACGGATCACACGGATTTTGGAGAATATCGTCTGATCCAAAGTGCAATAATGATACCCTGCGGAGGATGATTTGACTCGCCGCCGATCGGCGGCATACCAGGAGGTTGAGCAATGAAGAGTACGATCTACGTGGTAATCATGGCGGCAGTGGCTTTCACCTTGGGTTGCGGTGGATCTTCCACCGAGGCCCCCGCGGTGGTGGAAGAGGTGGTCGTCGAAGAGGCGCCCGCACCGGAAGCGGTTGTCGAGGCCCGCAACGATCTGGTCTACGTCTGCTCGTGCGGACCGGACTGCGAGTGCGGTGCGGTGTCGAAGGAACCGGGCACCTGTGACTGCGGCAGCGAGCTGGTTCAGACCCATCTGCTCATGGTCGATGGGAATGCCGCATCGATCTGCTCGTGTGGAGGAGACTGCACCTGCGAAATCAACGCTGAGGATCCGACCAAGTGCGGTTGCGGCAAGCCGGTCAAACAGATCAGCCTCGAAGGCAAAGGACTCTACTACTGCAACTGCGGTGGTTCGTGCAAGTGCAACTTCGTTGCATCCGAGCCCGGGACCTGTGCCTGCGGCATGGATCTCGTCACGAGCTGAGAAGCCTCCGGTTCCTCGGCCGGGATTCTTGATTGAGCACACCGGACTTCGGTCCGGTGTGCGTTTGTCTCTGCCGTATGTGATGAAATCGTGATGATTTGGAGCACCCTTTGGGCTAAGCTGCGTGGGCAGCTCAAGGGAGATCTCATGCGCAGACCCGCGTCGGTGGCCGGAACGGTGTCGATGGTTGTGCCATGAGGAGCCCCGGCGCGTCCGTGACCCGGGATCGACCGGGGGGAGTCGAGCATGATCAACGTGAATTTTGAATGGCGAGTATTGAAACGCGGTCCCTTCGACCGCCCCGGACCGACGTTGAGTCGGGTTGCGGTCGCGCTGTGATCGAAATCCGCACGCAGTGGGTCAGGGCGAACGGGCTCGACTTCGAAGTCGCGATCTGTGGTGACGGGCCCCGTTTCGCTCTCTGTCTGCACGGTTTTCCGGAGTGCAACTACTCGTGGCGCCACCAGATGCCGCGGTTGGCTCGCAATGGTTACACGGTCTGGGCGCCCAATCTGCGCGGCTACGGTCGCACCAGCCGGCCCGAGGGGGTGCGAAACTACCGGATGCGTCTTCTCGTCGAAGACGTGGCCGGTCTCATCGACGCTGCCGGTGCTGAGGAGACTCTGCTGATCGGTCACGATTGGGGCGGCGCCATCGCCTGGATCTTCGTCCTTGCCGAGATCCGACCGGTCGAGCGATTCATCGTCTTGAATCTGCCGCATCCGCGGCTCTTCCGGCGCGGCTTGAAGACCTGGAAGCAGCTCCGGCGGTCGTGGTACATGTTCTTTTTTCAACTTCCGTGGTTGCCCGAGCAAATTCTCGGCGCTAACGGTGCGCGGAGGGTTTCGGGGATGATTCGCGGGTCGGCGATACACAAGGACCGGTTCCCCGGAGAGGTCCTCGAGGTTTACCGGAGGAACGCGGCGCAGCCGGGTGCGCTGGCGGCGATGCTCGCCTACTACCGCGCATATTTCCGGCACGGAGTCGACAAGGAGCTCGCCCGGGCCGCGTACCGGCAGCTCGAGACCCCGACTCTCATGATCTGGGGCGAGGAGGACACGGCCCTCGGCAAAGAGCTCACCTTCGGGACCGAGGATCTGGTGAATGACCTGACCCTCCGCTACCTCCCCGGGGTGTCGCACTGGGTGCAACAGGAAGCGCCGGAGACCGTCAATGCCATGATCGAAGCCTGGCTCGAAGGGCGAGACGTGCCGGCGTGACCTTGAGTCGTCGGCCAACCAGACACCGGCCTCGGTGGGTCGGTCCCGCCCCGGCATTCGCCCTGCTGATGCTCGGGTGGTGCGGGGTCGTGTTTTCGGATCAGATCGAGGTCGTTCGACGTCCTGGTGAGCCGGAGGGATTTGTCGAGAGAATCACCACAGCCGCGCTGGATCGCACATCGCATGCAATCCGATACGACGGCAGCTATCACTCCATGAGGTATCCGGGCGGCGATGTTCCGGCAGACGTCGGGGTCTGTACCGACCTCCTCATCCGGTCGTATCGCATGCTCGGGATCGACCTCCAGAAGGAGGTCCACGAGGACATGCGTGCGGCCTTTTTCGTCTACCCGCAGCGCTGGGGCTTGACGGCTCCGGATTCCAACATCGATCACAGGCGGGTCCCCAATCTGGAGGTCTTCTTCGGGCGTGCCGGCGATGAGCTTCCCATCACCGACGATCCGGGCGACTACCAGCCGGGCGACGTGGTGTCGTGGATGGTGGGGCCGCTCCCGCACATCGGAATCGTGGTGCCGCTTCGATCGGACGACGGCGAGCGATTTCAGGTGGTCCACAATATCGGCCGGGGCCCCGAGGTGGAGGACATTCTCTTCGACTATCCCATCGTCGGGCACTTCCGCTATTACGGCCCTTCCGGTTGAGGTGACAGAAAATCCCGGCCCCGTTCGGAGCCGGGATTGTCGAAGAACGGGATTGTCGAAGAATACGGTGTGAGTGATCAGTTGCTAGCGGGTTGACGCCCGTCCGCATTCAGCGAGCACGTCGCCGTTCTCGTCGTAGATCACGCCGGTCTCCATGGGTGAGGCCAGAATCGCGTCGAGTTCGGCCTGACTGATGAACTCCGCGGTGTAGGTTTCGTCTCTCCTGACCAACGCCCCGACAAAGCCGCGCATGTGGTTGCGCGATCCGGCGACCATGTTCTGGACGATGAGGTTGACGTCGTCGAAGTCCGAGTGATCGAGGATGTGCTTCAGGTGGTAGATGTCGACATCCTCGATCTTCGCTCCGGCAAACAGAGCGTCCACCACGGACTGGGCGCCCGATGCCACGAGGTCGTCAAAGAGGTCCTGCACCCATGGATCGGTGAATACGCCGATCCCGTTTCCCGCCGCCGGATCAGGGATCCCGTAACGGTCGAGCAACATTGCCACGAGGTTCATGTGCTGCTGCTCGGATTTGGCGATATTGGGGAAGATCGGCAGGTCATACCACCAGCTGAGCGTGAGGTAGACATCGCGAGCCAGCTTCTCCTCCTCCCGCAGCAGGACAATCGCGTCGACGGTGTCCTGGTCGAGGGTGTTGACATCCAGGCTGTCGAAGCGATCCGCCAACGCTCGCTGACAATCCGATGCGCCGCCGGCTTGGGGCGGACGGTTCTGTGCGTCTGCAATGCTCGCAGAAAGAACGAACAGTGCGGCGCAGGCCACGATGAGAGTGCTACGGACTATTGACATATCTCGGCCCTCCTTGGCCGGACCATACGGCCCAGGATGGCGGGTCACCGTGACCGCAGTCACCGTGGCGATTCTCTCCGGTGACGCCGGTCACTCGAGATCACTATGGGGGAGAAAAAATTGTGTAAGTTATTCAAATATTGCATGTTAGATCAATTCTGCAATCGACGGGGAGAGTGGCCGACATGAGAGGTTTCGGTGGTGGAAGGACGGACTGAGGGCGGCTGTTCGAGGAGGCTCCAGGTTCGATTCGTTCGGGTTTCCGAAGGTCCGCCAGGTTCCCGATGATGAGGGTGACCGATTCGGAGGCTTCACTCCGAAAGTCGGACGATCATGGGTGGATTTCCGGGGTGCATTGCTGCATTCCGGGGCGTGCTGAGGGTTCGATGTGACGAATTGGTACTCTGGAGGCGTTGAAAGGGGCAGACAGTGTTTTTGAACATGCTCGACATCAATGAAAAGCGCGCCTTCGCTCTGCTGGCGGAAAAAATGATCGAGGCCGACGGGATCGTGGTCGGCCGCGAGGCGGCGGCCCTGGCGTCTCTCAAGGCTGAAATGGGTGTCCCGGGTTCCGGGGGAGATGACCGAAGTGTCGGGGATCTCGCCAAGGAGTTCAAAGACAAGAGATCGCGGGTCGCGGCCCTGCTCGAGCTCTTCGGCCTCGCCTACACCGACACCAACTTCGATCTCGGCGAACAGAGTTTGATCGCCACCGTTGCGCTCGAAATGGGCATGGAGAGCGATGAACTGGTGGCACTGGAGGAATGGGTCCAGGATCACGTCACTCTCGTGCGGCGGGCCATGGTCATGATGAGGGACTGATTCGCGCCCGGCGAGCCGGATATCGGACGACAAGGAGGCTGCGTGGCTCAGCCCACGCAAAGGTGTTCGACGAGGATCCAGACTCCGATCCCGATGAGAACAACACCCCCGACCACGGCCATTCGTGAGCCGAACCGCGCGCCCAACGCCCGGCCTCCGAGGGTGCCCAACAAGGTCATGAGTCCGGCCGTGATGCCGATGATGACGGCCGGGAACCACACCCGAACACCGAGCGCGGCAAAGCTGAGACCAACGGCAAGGGCATCGATGCTGGTGGCGATGGAGAGCACCACCAGCGACCAACCGCGGGTCGGATCGGTTCTGTTCTGCTCGTCGGGCCCGCCCCGCAGCGAATCGAGGATCATCCGGCCGCCGACAATGGTGAGGAGAGTGAACGCGATCCAGTGATCCCACCGTTCGATCAAGGGCTGGACGGTGGTCCCCGCCGCCCAGCCGATGATGGGCATCAGCGCCTGGAAGAGACCGAAGTGCCAGGCCAGGCGAAAGGTCTGTCGCCTCGAGGTTCCACCGAGGGAGATGCTGACTCCGATGGCCACGGAGAAGGCGTCCATGGCCAGACCGAGAGCGACACCGATGAGGATGATCGTGTTCACGGCTCCCGAGTATAGGCGCACGTATACTCTCCGCGACATGGCGGCACTCATCACTGCTCGCGATCTGACCCACTCGTTCGGACCTCGAACCCTCTTCGATGGGTTGAGCCTGACTCTCTCCGAGGGCGATCGGGTCGGGGTGGTCGGTCCCAACGGGACCGGCAAGACCACTCTGCTGCGAATCCTGACCGGCGCCGAGGTGCCCGACGAGGGTGAGGTTCACCGGCGTCGAGGTCTGCGGGTGGCGACGGTCGACCAGGACGACGACTTCGATTCGAGATCCACCGTGATTGAGGTGGCCGCACGCGCGGTGGGGTTCGACCTGCGGGAGACAGAGGACGAGACCGATCGACAGGTCCGGGTCGCCATCGTCCTTGATCAGCTCGGTTTCCGGTCTCCCGAAAAGCCGGTGGGGGAGCTCTCGGGTGGGTGGCGCAAGCGTCTCGCCATCGCCGCAGCCCTGGCCGCCGACCCCGAGGTCCTGCTCCTCGACGAGCCCACAAACCACCTCGATCTCGACGGCATCCTGTGGCTCGAGAACATGCTTCTTTCGAGCCGGTTGCTGGCTACCATCGTGATCAGCCACGATCGCGCCTTCCTCGATCGGGTGTCCAATCGGGTGCTCGAGGTGGCGCCGCGTTATCCGGGCGGCTCCTTCAGCTGTTCGGGCAGTTACACGACCTTTCTCGAGATGCGGGCCGAGTACCTTCAGGGGCGCGCCCAATACCGGGACAGCCTCGCCAACCGGGTTCGGCGGGAGCTCGAGTGGCTCAAACGCGGACCCAAGGCGAGGACCACCAAAGCCCAGGCCCGGATCGACCAGGCCGAACGCCTGATGACCGATCTCGCCCAGGTGAGGGCCGAACTGGCGACCGCCGAGGTGGGGATCGACATGACCGCCTCGGGCCGCCGCACCAAGCGGTTGCTCGTGGCCTCCGGAGTCGACAAGGCGCTGGGCGACAAACAGCTCCTCAAAGGTCTCGATCTGGTGCTCCAGCCCGGACAGCGTCTTGGGGTGGTCGGCGCCAACGGCAGCGGCAAGAGCACCTTGCTCAGGCTGATGACGGGTGAGCTCGAGCCCGATGGCGGGATCATCCGACGGGCCGATCACCTTCAGGTTGTCCACTTTGATCAGGCGCGTGAGCAGCTCGACCAATCGCAGCCGTTGCGCAGAGCCTTCGCACCCGATGGCGACACGGTGCTCTACCGGGGTCGCGAGGTGCACGTGGTGACCTGGGCCCGTCGGTTCCAGTTCCGCGACGACCAGCTCGACCAACCGGTGAGCGAACTTTCGGGCGGCGAACAGGCGAGGGTCCACATCGCCCGCCTCATGGTGCAACCGGCGGATCTCCTGCTCCTCGACGAGCCCACCAACGATCTCGACATCCCGACTCTCGAGGTTCTCGAGGAGAGCCTGCTCGATTTCCCGGGCGCGCTGGTGCTGGTCTCTCACGATCGCTACCTGCTCGACCGGGTGAGCACCGTTCTGCTCGGGCTCGATGGCGAAGGCGCAGCAACGCCCTTTGCCGATGTCGAACAATGGCTCGCTCACCGCAGACCCGAGGCCAGGGCACCGAAGCGAACACGTGTCGATCGACATCGGGAAAAACCGAAACGCAAGGGCCTGAGCTATCTCGAGAAGCGAGAATACGAAGACATGGAGGAGACCATCCTCTCCGCCGAGGCCGAGCTCGAGGCAGCGTCCGAAGATCTTGCGGATCCTTCAGTGGCATCCGACGCCGATGCCGCTCACAGAGCGTTTGTTGCCCACGAGGCAGCTCGCGACAAAGTCGCCGAGCTCTACCGCCGCTGGGCCGAGCTCGAGGAGAAGTCGGACGGGGCGTAGGACTCAGGTGATGTGGGTCACGGCGGTTGTTCAGATTGTGGGCCATGGTCATTCCAACGTGATTAGATTGTGACAGGAGTTCGAACACAATCCGGGAAGCGTGACAGCTAGGGAGGTTACCCATGTCTGAATTGAGAACGCATTGTCTTCGGAGTCTCGGTTGTCGACCTGTGGCACTGGTGATCGCGGTGATTGTGATCATCACCGCGGCGTCGGCAGGTCCGGCGCACGCGACGGCCAAGTTGTGGCTCTATCCGGATTCGGATGACCCCCGGGCCGGCGGTCACGTGGTCACCGAGCCGACCTTCACCCTCAACATCGAAAATCGAGGCACCGGGAATGGCGACAACACCGCGTACGAGACGTTCCTCCTCGTGGCGGTGAATGATCCGGCACTTCTCATCGGCGGTTCGATCACCCTCCCCGGGGGCACGGTTGATCTGGACCCGTCCATGTGGACCTTCGGCACCCCGTTGCTCGACTGCAAGGGCAACGCTGTTCCCCCGCACGGTGTCTATCCGGCCTATTTCGCGGAGATCTCCGTCGGCGACATCACCCAGAACGAGGTTGTTTCGGCGGGTGTGGTCATCGACGGGATCGAGGGCCTGCGGGTTCACTTCGACGCCAAGGCCTTGGGCTACAAGCAGGCGGGCCCCAATCTCAAGTGCTATGACGTCTTCAATCCATCCGGTCATGATGTCACCATGGTGTTCGACGAACCCGGCGGCGACCCGTGCCACGAGATCTCCATCGAAAAGACCGCCACAGCCACCGGTGTCGCTCTCGGCGACGCCATGGACTACATCATCGTCGTCGAGAACCGAGGAACCTGCGAGCTGACCGAAGTGGTCTTGGCCGAGGATCTTCCAATGGTTCCGGATGTCAATGGGGACCCGGTGCCGGCATTCACCGTGACGATGATCGATCCTGCGCCGACCATCCAGACTCCGACCGGCATCGAGTGGGTTTTCGCAACTCTCGCTCCCGGAGACACCATCACCGCGATGGTGTCGGTGGTCTTCGATCAGCCGGATGCGGTGGGCCTCGTGGTCGAGAACACCGCCTGCGTGACATCGTTCGAACTCACCGAGTCTGTGTGCGCGAGCGCCTCCGTCATGATCGACGGAACCGATGGCGACGAGATCGGCGGACCTGGATTCTGGTGCAACCAGCTGCGATTCGCGCGCGAAGGACGGCCGAACGCGAAGTTCACGATTCCGGAGCTCGAGGCCTGGCTTGCGGAGATCTTTGATCAGTCCACGGTGTTCCCGGAGCTCTGGCCGTTGGTCACTCTCGCAGATGCCGAGAGCTTGCTGTGTCGCCCGAACCTGGCGGACACCATGGCCGATCGGGTTGCGCGCCACCTGCTGGCTCTGTGGTTCAACGTGGTGAGCGAGCGTCTGCCCCTCGACACTGCGCTGGGTGATCTCTGTGCGGGAGATGAGGATCCGCCGCCGGATATGGACCTCGCGATGACCGTCGAAGAACTCATCGCGGCTGTGGAGACCGACCTTGTCGCGGGCGCGGACGACGAGACCCTGGAGTTCTGGATGGAGGTCGTGGATTTTGTCAACAATGCACGGCTTCCGGGTGCCGGGGGCTGTGACGAGGAGGTGGTTCGGCGGCCCGGAAAGGGCCGTCACGGATCACATCGGCCGTAATCGACCGGGTCGGCCCGGAGTTTGTCCGACGCAGGCCCCCGCCGGAGTATCCTGGGCGCCACGTTGCACCTGGTGTGACGTGGCGCCCTTTTGTCGCGGCTGAGGGAAAGGACCCATCGATGAAACCAGAGCGGTTGATCGACAGCACTCCGACTCCTGACGGGGCTGACCTGCTGCTCTACGAGCGCGACGGGGTGTTCACGTTGCGCATCGGGGGGATCGAGCTGATGACCAGTCGCGCCCACGACTCCGAGATCGAGCTGGCAAGGTTAGCGGCGAAGTTGGTCGATCGCAATGTGAGACCGCGGGTTCTGGTGGGGGGCCTCGGAATGGGCTACACGGCCAGAGCGGTCCTCGATTCGGTACCGAGGCCATCAGAGGTCGTGGTCGCCGAGCTGCTGCCGGCGGTCGTTCGGTGGAACCGGGAGCATCTCGGAGACCTCGCCGGACGACCGATGGACGACCGGCGGCTGACCATTGTCGAAAAGGACCTTTTTGAAGTGATCAAGGAGAGCCCCGGGGCCTTTGACGTGATCCTCAACGATGTCGACAACGGTCCGGGTGGGTGTGCCTTGGATCGGAACGAGAGACTGTACCGGCCTGATGGCCTCGCCGCAATTCGCCGGAGTCTCCGGCCCGGAGGGGTGCTCGGGATCTGGTGTGTCGAGGATGACCCGCGATTCTTCAAGGCCCTGAGCTCAGCCGGGTTTCGCGCTCACACCGAGACCATCTACGCCCGCAACGTCGCCAAGGGCCACCGGCATACGGTCTTCATCGGACAGCGCAAATAGACCTCGGTCGGAAATTGGGGCGCCCACGTGGGCGTGATCGACGCCGACGGGACGTCGGCGCAGCAAGGGGCAATGCGGGCTGAAGACGCCGACCCCCTGCCCGAAGTCCATGGGGGCAGGCGGGATGCCGGCCCCAAAAGGGACCGACTCTCATTGTGGAGCGAGCTTCCAGCCTGCTCCGAGGCAAATCGGTGACTACCGTCGGTGTCCTTGGGGTTTCGATTCCTGCCACTCGCGGAACTTGATCCTGGGGTCGCGCGGGTCGGGGCGGGCGGCGGAGCGGCTGAAGGCTCGGGCGATCTTGGGATTGACCTCGATCATGGATGAACGACTGCCGATGGTGATGGCGCCGATATCCTTGCTGGTGATCTGGCCGCGACGGCAGGCGATGGCCAACAGCCGTCCCGGTTCGGCGCCGTGGTGGCTCCCCCAGCTGACCTGGAAACGGGCCCAGTTGCACGAGGCTCGCCGCTGTTTTCGCGAGCTGCGAGGCTGGAACTCGCGGCTGTCCTGGACGGGCACGGGAATGATGTCTCGCGGCACGCAGGGCCCGCCGTGATCCGCCTCCGCGAGGAGAGTGGCGACAACGGCTGCAGGATCCCGATCTTCGAGCAGTTCGGCGGCCACCTTGTGAAGGCGAGCCGCGTCGGCGCGGTCGGTCGTTTCGACCTCCGCGAATCTTTCGATGAGCCGCCGGTCGGCGGATTTGAAGATGTCGTCGCGGTTGGGAATGTCGGTCCGGGTGGCGTTGACGCCGGCATCGCGCAGCATGAAGTCCACCCTGCGAACGGCTCGCGGTGGCACGAAGATGAGGCTGCGGCCCTTGCGCCCGGCCCGTCCGGTGCGACCGCTTCGGTGGGTCAGCATTTCAGCGTTCTCGGGAAGATCGACGTGGATGACCTGGGCGATGTCCTGGACGTCGAGACCGCGTGCCGCCACATCGGTGGCGACGAGGATCGGTGTCTGACCGCGCCGGAAGGCGTTCAGAGTCGAGGTTCGCTCGCGCTGGTTGAGGTCACCGGAGAGCGGTCGCGCGGCAAAGCCGAGATCGGCGAGGGCGTCGGAGAGCCCGGTCGTGTCGATCCGGGTTCGGACAAAGATGAGCGTCTTCGCATCGGGCTCCATGAGGAGTACGTTGACCAGCGCCGAGAGCCGTTGGTTTGCGGCCACCACCATGGTTCGATAGTCGATGTCGGAGTTGGATTCACCGGGCGTGGTGCCTGCGATCATCAGCGAATCGCGTTGATGGCGTGCCGCCACCGACCTCACTCGCGGGGGAAAGGTGGCCGAGACGAGATGGGTGCGACGATCCTCCGGTGTCGCATCGAGGATCGCAGAGACCTCTTCCTCGAATCCCATGGCCAGCATTTCATCGGCCTCGTCGAGGGCGACGACTCTGACCCGGTCGAGCTCGAGGCTGCCACGCTCGAGGTGGTCACGCACCCGGCCGGGGGTGCCGACGAGCACCTGCGGGTCGCGCTTGAGGTCGCGAAAGTCGATGCCGAGCGAGGTCCCGCCCGTGAGCGACACCACGGTCGCGCCGAGGGGTTTGAACAACCACGACAGCTCTTCGGTGAGCTGGACCGCCAGCTCCCGGGTGGGTGCGATCAGCACCACCGAGGGCCGAGCGCGCACCGGACCGCGATTGACCAGGTTCACGGCTTCTACGACCTCTTCGGCAACAACCAGCCCGAGAGCAACGGTCTTGCCGGAACCGGTCTGCGACGAGATACGCAGATCGCGGCCGGCGACGTCGGGATTCAGGACCGCTGTCTGGATAGGGGTGAGCTCGGTGAAGCCGCGCTCGGCGAGGACGGTGCCGAGGCCCGCGGGGACGTCGGGGAAGGAGATTTCGTGCATGGTATTTCCAGTGGGGTTTGTCCGCGGGCGCTCGCACACCGAAACGGGGGTCAATGGGAGGGCAGCTGGTGAGGAACGGAGTGGGCAGCGCACCCGGAACGCGATGAGTGTAGCAGAAAGACAGATTTTGGTCGATTTTTGTCGAATTCGGTCATTTTCTTCGATAATCAGTCAGTTTAGTCTTCGTTCCGAAGCATCTGTCGATGGGTGCCGGTTGCTATGGCGACGAAGTGGTCGCGGGCCCTAAAGGACCTGCTTACAGAATCTTAGGAATACAGTGCCGTGCCGGGATCGTCGTCGGTCATCTTGACGGTCTTCTCGAACTTCATCCCGAACTTCTCGAGCAAGGCGATGGAGGCGAGGTTCTCTTCCGAGGTCAGCCCGACGATCTTCTCGATGCCCAGCCTCGACCGGCCGTAGTTCATTACGGCGGTGGCGGCTTCGAATGCGAATCCCTGCCTCCAAAACCCCGGCAGGAACGCGCATCCGATATCGGTGACACCGAGATTATTCCGGTAGAGCAGGCCACACACACCGATGGGGGTCGCGTCCGGCTTGAGCTCAACGAGGAACTGACCGTAGCCGCGTCTCTGGCCGCGTTTCCAGGGCCCGTCGAGGATGAACCGCTTTGCGTCGTCCAACGTCCGCACGCCCTTGTCGCCGATGTTGGCCAGGAACGACGGCTCGTTGACCAGACCGAGAATGAACTCGGCGTCTTCGACCGTCAGTTCGCGAAGCTCCAATCGTGTTGTTTCAACAATCACCATCGTCGTCCCCTTGAGTTGATGCCGGCCATCGCACCATCTGCCGGGTGATCTCGGGTTTGCTCGGCAAGCCCATGTGGTTGGTCTTGTCTTCGATCCGCTGGGACGTTTCCGGAAAAACGAGGCACCGAAGAGGATCGTCGGGTGTGCGTGAAACGTCTGCGCGTCTTTAGAGTCGATTTAGACATCATCGGTCTCCCTAGGTCAAGGGCTCTTTCTCAGGTCTTTCAGAAGGGCATCCGCCATGGCGGTGAGCTGTGCGGTGGGAGCGGTATTCACCAGAGGTTCGAGAATGTCGATGGCGGCGGCGAGGTCACCGGTGTTCACCAGATCCACCGCCTCGTTGTAATGGACCTGAAAATCGCGATACGCATAGAGCTTGGCAAGGAATCGGCCGACCTCCGCCTCCTGGATTTCATCGGGGGCCTGGCCCGTCAAAGCTTCGAGAACCTCGATGGCGGCCTCGATCTCGCCCGAGTTTGAAAGGGCGAGGGCCTTCTCGGCTTGTGTTCTGTATGAAACGAATACACGGGTCTGATCGAGGAGCCCCTGGGCCGTGCGGACGTGATCTTCCGAGGGGGCTTCCACCACAAGCGTTTCAAGCTGCGTGATGGCCTCATCGATCTTGCCGGCGTTGATCATGGCAACGGCCTCGTTGTAGCGGGTGGTGAACTCCTGTCTCTCGGCGGCGCCCGGCGATCGTTGGATCCCGCCGTCGGTGCCGTTTTCGATGCCGGAACCCCCGATCTCGGCCTGGCTGGCACGAGCAAGCGCCTCGGCCCGACGGTTCTCGAGAGAAACCGTCAGCTCGTCGGCCGCACGCACGGTTTGCCGGTCGACGCCGGAAGCCCTCATACGAGCGACCGTTTCCATCGCATCCTCGAGGCGATCCCGACGGAGATAGAGGAGGGTGAGGTTGAAACCCACATCGCCCCGTTTGGGCAGCAGGCGGTGGGCGTGTTCCATGGCCTTGACCCCCATGTCATTGGGTATGGGATCCCAGGTGTAGGTCGTGCCGAGTTTCGCCCATGCTTCCGCGAAGCTCGGACGCAGCACTGCTGCACGCCTCAGCGCAGCGCGCGCCTGATCCCGAAGCGCTGTCTTCTCCTCGGTCGACTCGGCGCTCTCGTATTGCTTGAAGAGAGCGTCGCCGAGCAGGTAGTTGATCATGAAGTCGTCCGGCGCGAGTTCCGCCGCACGTCGGTATCGGGCGAGAGCGGCTTCATCGCGGCCGGCGAGTTCATCGAGCCGTCCGACACCGGCGATGGCCGGCCCGTAATTCTCATCGATCCGGAGGGCTGCGGCAAAGTGTGCGGCGGCGAACTCGGACCGGTCGGGCCCCAATGCCATGAGGAGCCCGCCCAACCGGGTGAGGACCTCGGGATAGGTCATCTCGGTGACGGTCGAGGGGCCGGTCGTCTGCTCTTTGACGGGCAGTTTCGAGTAGGAGAACTTCCTCCCGCGGACATAGTGGTTGAGCTCCCTCTCGATCTCTCTGTAGGTTCCCCCCATCGCCTGGCGGAAGGCGTCCTCGTCGTCGATTCCCTGCCGGAGCAGGTTTGCATAGATTGTGGCTCGGCTGGAACCCTCCGGCGGGCCCATCACCAGCATATGGGTGAGAGCCCACGACTGGGCGTAGAAGACCCCTCGGCGATGACCTTCGTTGTACTCGGGAGAATCATGATCAATGGCGACGAGCTCGGCCATGGGAATCAGCGGGTTGTTTCGGAGCCATTCGAGGTGAGTTCCGATGGGGTAGCCGATGCTCGCCACACCGTCCTCGACATCGAAGGTCGAGTACAACTCGGCGAGACCCTCGTTCAACCACAGGGGCAGCTCCGCCTGATTGGTGTTCAGCACATAGTGGATGTACTCGTGGTAGATGATCGACGAGACATCTCTGCTGTACCGGTTGCCGACGATGGCGACGTTGTTGGCGAGCGGTCCGGGACTGAAGTAGCCGCCGAGCTCTTTCGCCTTTCCATCGTCAAGGAGGCTGTACGGAGCGAATGACTTCGGATGGTCGAAGACAAAGATGGTGGTCGGCACCGGCGATGTGAGCTTCATTCCGCCGAAGAGGGATCCCAGGACGGCACGTAGCTGTTCGAGGTTGCTGCCGGCCGCCGTGGTCGTCCTTTCGTTGGCGTTGGAAAAGAGGGTGAAATTGGCGGTTCTGACCTCAATCCACCGGTCGTTGGGTTTCGGCAGCTTCGGCTCCGCAGTCTCGGCCGCCGGCGTGAGCAGCAGCATCGCCATCGCCGCGGAAAGGGCCCCGGTCAGGATCGAACTGTGAGCTCTCACGGAGGAGATTATCTCACGAGGATCGGGTTGGCCTCCCGGTGACGGTTGTCGATCAGCCTCCGTGCCGACACCCGGATCGCCGTGTGCGGGGACACCGTCCCGGGAGTAGGCATCGATCTCTTTGATAGCATGCCGGGGTCTGATTTCGACTCTAACGGAAACTCGTGGTGATGGCATCATATCGGCTCACAGGTATCATTCCGCGGTTGTAGAATCATGGCTCGCACATGATGCCGCCGGTGCGATACGGACGACGGTTTTCGGAATCTCCAGGGGGATCAGCGGGAATGGCCCGAGCAATTGAGAAACTACCCACACAAACGACGCTGGATGATCTCGTGGATGCCGTTGCACTGGGACGCGATGCACTGCTCGCCGATCAGCACCCTGATGGGCACTGGTGCTACGAGCTCGAGGCTGACTGCACCATCCCCGCCGAGTACGTTCTCTTCCTGAGGTATCTGGGGCAGAAAGAACCCGAGCTCGAAGCCAAGATCGCCCGCTACCTGAGGTCGCGGCAGGCCGAGCACGGCGGCTGGCCCCTTTATTTCGACGGCGATCTCGACATCAGTTGCACCGTCAAGGCCTATTACGCGCTCAAGCTGATCGGCGATGATCCCGACGCCCCGCATATGAAGCGGGCGAGGGAAGCGCTTCTCGAGCGAGGTGGAGCGGCGCGAGCGAACGTCTTCACCCGGATCGCCCTGGCCATCTTCGGCCAGGTGCCGTGGAGTGCCGTTGCTTTCATTCCGCCGGAGATCATGCTTCTTCCGAAATGGTTCTTCTTTCACATCGACAAGGTCTCCTACTGGTCCCGGACCGTGATGGTGCCCCTCTTCGTGATCTACGCCGCCAAGGCCCGCGCGGCCAACCCGGCTGACGTCGACATCCGCGAACTCTTCACCGTGGACCCCGAGGAGGAGCGGGACTACTTCCCGGTCAGGTCGCCCATGAACCGGCTGATCCTCAGGGTCGAACGAATGGTCCGTCCTCTGGAACCGCTGATCCCGGGTTTTGTCCGGCGCAGGGCGCTGAAAAAGGCTGAAGAGTGGTTTGTCCCACGGTGCAACGAGGGCGGTTTGGGAGCCATCTTCCCGGCGATGATCAACGCCTATATGGCGCTCGATCTTCTCGGCCACGACGCCGCCGAGCCTCTGATGGTGCAGGCGCGCCGGGCCATCGATGATCTGCTCGTTGTGGATCAGGACTCGGCATATTGCCAGCCCTGCGTATCGCCCGTGTGGGACACGGGGCTCGCCGCGCTGGCGCTGCTCGAGGACGGCGCCGAGAAGAATCGGGAGGAGCTCGGGCGGGCGCTCGAATGGCTGCGTTCGCTGCAGCTTCTCGACGAGCCCGGCGACTGGCAGGTCGATCATCGGAACCTGGCGGGCGGCGGTTGGGCCTTTCAGTATGAAAACGCCTACTACCCGGACCTCGACGACACCGCGGTGGTCGGCTGGGCCATGCACCGCTCGGTGGATCGAGACCGCTACACCGGGTCCATCGAACGGGCGGCCGATTGGCTGCGGGGCATGCAGTCGTCCAACGGCGGCTTCGCGGCCTTCGACGCGGACAACACCCACTACGCGCTCAACGAAATCCCTTTCGCCGATCACGGCGCGCTCCTCGATCCGCCGACGGTTGATGTCTCGGCGCGTTGTGTGGCCCTTATGGGTCAACTCGGGCGGGCCGAGGATCGGGAGTGCCTGAACCGGGTGCTGGACTATCTGCGTTCGGAGCAGGAGCCCGACGGGTCGTGGTTCGGCCGGTGGGGCACCAACTACATCTATGGCACCTGGTCGGTGCTTTCGGCGCTGGAGTTCGTTGAGGATCACGAGTCCCGCGACATGATGGATCGGGCCGTGGATTGGCTGGAATCGGTGCAACACGCCGACGGCGGCTGGGGCGAGACCAACGACAGTTATCTCGACTCCAGGCCGAGCTGCACCCACGACGCCAGCACCGCCTTCCAGACCGCTTGGGCGCTCCTCGGTCTGATGGCGGCGGGCCGGGCCGACTCGGAGGCGGTGCGTCGGGGCGCCGAGTATCTCGTCAATAGCCTCGAAACGGACGGGCGCTGGCGGGATGCGTTCTTCACGGCGCCGGGCTTCCCACGAGTGTTCTACCTCAAATACCACGGCTACACCCAGTACTTCCCGCTGTGGGCGTTGGCCCGCTACCGCAACTCTCTCGCTTCGATCGAAGCGAAGGGATGAATCGGGACCGGTCGATCCTGGGGATCGTCACCGCTCTCGAGGTTGAGCGGCGGTGGATCGGGCCGACCAACGAAGCCGTCGATATTGAGGTTGGAGGTATGGGCCGGATACGGGCCGAGACTGCGGCGACCCGACTCCTGGAACGCGGCGCGTCGGCGCTCGTCAGCTGGGGAATCTCGGGCGGACTGGATCCGTCTCTCGAGCCGGGGACGGTGATGGTACCCGAGGCGGTCGTCGCCACCGGTGAAGGCCTTTTGCAGACGGATTCGGGCTGGCGGAAACGTCTGGTGGCCGAGATCGGCAACTCGATTCCCACGTCCATGGAGCGAATGGTTCACGCCGAAGAGGTGGTCAGGTCGCGGGGTCTGAAACGTGAGCTTCGAGAGCGATGGAAAGCTGCGGCGGTGGACATGGAGAGCGCCGGTGTGGGGCGGGTCGCGACGGATGCCGGAATACCCTGGCTGGTCGTTCGGGCGGTGGGGGACACGGCGGACCACGAACTTCCGAAGGTGGTCACGAAGGTCTCCGATGTCAGGGGGCGGCTTCGGGTTTCGACGGTTCTCGGACTCGTCTTTCGACCTCGTTTGTGGCCGAAGCTGATTGCCCTCGGATTAGCCAACGCGGCTGCGGGTCGGTCCATGCGGCGGGTGTGGGCCCTGGCCGGGCCGGATCTGGCCATGTCGGCCGATAACGATGATCGATGAACTTACGGGGACTCTTCATCGGGTCGGTTCTGATGCTGCTTGCCGGTTCATCGGCGGCGTTGGAGACCGATCAGTACTGGGCGTGGGGGCGGTCGTTGGCGGATTCGACCGAGGCGGTCAATGCGCGTTTCAACCTCGAGCTCGAGCGGGCCCTCGCGAGCTTCCCCGATCATCGGCCACCGAAGAGCTGCCGGCAGATCGCTGCGGCCTTTCGCAGCCGGATGCGCTTTATTCTGCTGCATGATTTCCAGATCTGGGCGTGGAACTCCGAGTGGGTGGATCGGATCCCCGACGGCGGCGATGAGCAGCGCAAGTACCGACAGACCAATCTCTACTCCAGCCATCCCACCATCGACACCGGGACCTGGATGCCCTACACCCCGACCATCGAGGTTGCGGGGGTGCGGTTCGGCACAGACAAGTTGGGGCATCTCGTATCGTCGGGCTGGAATCAGTACGCTTCATACCGGAGGAGGATCGCAAGCGGCGAGACTCCCGAAGAGGCGGAGCGAAGAGCCGTTCAACGTGGTGTGGTCGAGGAAAGCCTGATTCTCGGTGAACTGGCGTCAGGAGTTCAGGCGATTGCGGATTTGGAGGCGAACCACGCGGGTCTGCTCTTCTACCGCGATCTCTGCGACGTGGAAGACCCCGTCCTGGCCCTCGAAGGCAACCGTTGGATCATCGCTCGTCCGGTGGATATCGGCGACTACGTTACCCCGCGCTGGGACGAATCGTATCAGCCGTCGGTCTACAACAAGGGTCGATGGCGCAAGGTCAAACCGGTGCTCGAGGGCTATTGCGATCGGCTTGACCATCCCCAGGTCGTGGCCATGCGGCGCCGGTATCGGGAGCTCGACCGGGAGTCGCTGGTCGGGTCGATCGTGGCCGAACGAGTCGCCGGGGGAAAGCTCGCGGATCCTGCCCAGTTCGGGATTGAGGCGGTGTGCGGCGCGACCGTTCCGGTTGGCCGGGAGGTTGTCGAGAACGAGGCCCCTCCTCGGAAGCCCATCGGCTCGACAACCATGAAGGAAGCAGTTGCCTCGGAAGACGAAGACCGCCGCGGTATAATGCTCGGTCTCGGCGGGCTCCATCTGAGCTATCCACAGGTGGTCTCAACCTCGTTGGCGGTGATGCTGAGCTCGCAGCCGGTGACGTATGACTGCCGGACGCCGTGCATTTTCCGCGGCCCCTTCGTCGAGGTTGAGCCGGGCCTGGGTGGCGGCAAGTTGAGCCTCGGCTGGAGCCGGGTGACGGGCAAGACAAACCGGAGCGGTACGTTCCTCAAAGCGGCCTTCATTGGTGTGGCCTACAAGCTGACGATCCTGCGGACCTGGAGCGATCTGGGTTGGGTGCCGAAGAACCGGACATATGCCGGTTTCGAGATCGGGGTGCCGGTCGCCCAGGCCAATATCGGCTTCGGGCTGCTGTATCGTGTGGACGACGGTGACGGAAAGAAATGGACCATCACCGGCAGCGTGGGCTGGGGGTTCTGATGGTGGCTACAAATGGCGGCCTGGCGAATTCGAGCGCCGAAGTTCGGGTTGGCGGGGAGGTTACCCTTCCCTTGCCCGAGCTGCGGCTAAGTCGAGGATGTCACTGCTTGAATTGACAGCCCGAAAAGCCCTGGAAGGATCAGGATGAACCTGCGAGTGCTCGCGGTGGCGCGGGGAGATGAACCGGCGGATCTGGTCTTCACCGGAGGGCGGGTCGTCGATGTCTTCTCCGCCTCGGTGATCGAGGGCGATGTCGCGGTGGCCGACGGGATCATCGCCTCGGTGGGACCTCCGCGAGACGCCGCGACGACCATCGATCTGACCGGCAAGATCCTCGTGCCGGGCCTCATGGATGCCCACGTCCACCTCGAGAGCTCAATGGTGACCCCCGAGGAGTACGCCAGGACAGTGGTCCCCCGGGGAACGACCTCGGTGGTGGCCGACCCTCACGAGGTGGCCAACGTCGCCGGGATGGACGGCGTGCGCTGGATGCTCGAAGCCTCCGAAGGTCTGCCGCTGTCGGTGCTGTTCATGGCGCCGTCGTGTGTGCCGGCGACCCACCTGGCGACCGCGGGGGCGGAGCTCGATGCCCATGATCTCGCCGAGCTGGCGCGCCACCCACGTGTGATCGGTCTCGCCGAGGTCATGAATGTGCCCGGCGCCGTTCTCGGCGACCCCGGTGTCCACGCCAAGATCGACGCTTTCGCCGGTCGGCCCATTGACGGCCATGGACCTGGTCTGACCGGTGACTGGCTGCAGGCGTACGCCGCGGCCGGTATCGGCACCGACCACGAAACCATCACACCCGAGGAGGCTCGGGAGAAGCTGCGGCTGGGAATGCGGGTCTGGCTCCGGGAGGGAACCGGGGCGCGGAACCTGGTGGATCTGCTGCCGGTGGTGACCGCAGGGAACAGTCGACGTTGTGGTTTCTGTACAGACGATCGCCACCCGGACGATCTCCTGGATGACGGGCACATGGATCACCTGCTCCGTCTGGCCATTGCTCACGATCTCGACCCGATCACGGCGGTCCAGATGGCCACCGTCAACATCGCCGAGGCCTATGGTCTCGATGATCGCGGTGTTATCGTGCCGGGGCGTCGCGCTGATCTGGTGGTCGTCTCGGATCTCGACAACTTCAGGGCCGAACGCGTTTATGTCGCCGGCGAGGAGATCGCGCGTGACGGAAGGCCTTCGGATTCATGGGGTTGCGTCGATGCCGGGTCGTGGTCAGTCGTTCGGCCTCTGCGGGTGAATGTGGAAAACCTCGATCTACGGGTGGCCGATACCGGGGGAGATGTTCGGGTCATCGGCCTGGTGCCGGGCCAGATCGTCACCGAGACGCTTGTTGAGCGGATGCCCGTCCGCGATGCCGAACTGACGGCCGATCCTGCGCGCGGGATCGCCAAGCTCGCGGTCATCGAACGCCATCGGGGCACCGGCAACATCGGTCTCGGTTTTCTCAAGGGGTTCGGCTCAATGGAAGGCGCTCTGGCCTCAACCATCGCCCACGACCATCACAATCTCATTGTGGTGGGGAGCGACGACGAGTCCATGCGGACGGCCATCCGCAAGCTGGTCGGGATCGGGGGAGGGGTGGCGGTGGCCAGGGGCGCAGAGATCCTCGAGGTCCTCCCCCTCCCGCGCGCCGGTTTGATTTCGGATCGGCCGTTGGACGAGGTCCGCGAGCGCCTCGACCGGCTCTCGGTGGCGGTCCTGAGCTGCGGTTGCACCCACCCGGACCCGGTGATGGCCCTGTCGTTCGTCGCCCTCGAAGTGATTCCGTCGCTCAAGCTCACCGATCGCGGACTGGTGGATGTGGAGACTTTCGATTTCGTGCCGCTCGAGGTCGAGGGCTGAGGGAGATGATGAGCCGTTTGATTGATTACTCCGGGCGGAACGTGCTCATCACCGGCGCCTCGAGCGGAATCGGCCGTCTGCTGGCACTTCGGATGGCCGAAAAGGGTGCTCGTGTTGCGCTGGTGGCGCGGCGCCGGGATCAGCTCGAGAAGGTGGCGGAGGAGATCCGGGCCTTTGGTGGGGAGGCCGTCCCGCTGGCGTGCGATGTGGGCGACCGCGAGCAGGTCATGGCCGCTTCAACGCGAGCGGTCGAAGAGCTCGGATCCATCGACGTTCTGGTCAACAACGCGGGCTACGGCCACCACCGTCACTTCCTCGACTGGGATCTCGATGACATGGAGCGGATGATGCGGGTCAACTACCTGGGGAGTCTCTACTTCACCAAGGCGTTGCTGTCGGCGATGGTGGATCGCGGCCGGGGATGGCTGGTCTTCATCGCCTCGGTCGCGGGCCGCATCGCGCCGGCCGAGGAGACCGCCTATGCCGCGTCCAAACACGCCATGGTCGGGCTTGCGTCCTCGCTCTCGCTCGAGGTGGAGGACGCCGGGGTTCATGTGCTCACCGTCCTCCCCGGCGCCATTCGGACACCGTTCTTCGACGACGAGGCTCTGGCGCGGCTCCCGGCTGTGGCCAGGAAACAAATGGCGGAACCGGAAGACCTGGTCGATGAGATCATGGTTGCGCTGGTCCGCGGCCGACGCGAGCTCACCTTCCCGCGCTGGATCGCCTCGGGCTACGTCGCCCAGGCAATCGCACCAGGCTTCACCAGAAGGCAGGTGAAGAAGCAGACGCTTGTGGATCCAGACGGGGAATAGGGCATATGCAGGAGGTCGTTGCGATCTCCCGATCCCGATCCCGATCCCGAAGTGTAGGGACCGTGTCAGGGGCAGAAACAGCGGCAGCGAGAGCGACCGGGACAGCGGCAGGAACAGCGACAGCGGTAGAGTTCAGCCATAGCGGCCGGGGCAGATCCAGCGACACGCGCCGCGCCGCTTCAACAAAGTCCGAGCTGTCGTCTGGCGAATCGGTGACTCAACGATTCCTGACTTCGTGGTGGGTCCGAAGGACCGGAAGGGTACTGAAGGGCAGGCTGGAAGCCTGCCCCACAACGCCGCAACATCACTCCTGTTTTCAATCTGAGCCGCTGATTTGTGATGGTTGTAAGGGCGGTACCAGCCCGCCCCACAATTCGGATCGAAAGCGCTGTGATGGTTGTGGGGCGGGCTTCCAGCCTGCCCTTCAGAAACTTGCCGGGCGAGACAACGTCGCCACGGAGTCAGATGACCTTCAAGTTTCGTGTTGCCGACTTCCAATTGCGATGGCTTCGCGACTCCTTCGTGTCTTCGTGGTTGCGACGGTGAGATGTTTCTGCGTCGATCTGCGTGATCTGCGGGCAACCCTGGGATGAGATGCGATGGCATCTGTGTCTATCTGTGTGATCTGTGGGCTGCAGCTTCCCTGCGATGGTGCGATGTTCGCTACCGCATCCAGCATCCACAAATCTCTCACCGTGGGCCCACTCCATACGTCCGTCCCCGCCATGAAGATCGGACTCTCCGCGCAGAGCTCACGGCGGAGTCGATGGTCATCAGCAGGTAGAGGGTCCCGGTGAGGGGCAACAGCAATGCCCAGAGAAGGGAGAGCCCGTAGAAACGGAGGGTGGGCAGATAGGCGGCGACCATCGCCGCGATGGCCACGACCGCCCAGATCCGCGCGGTGGGATCGCCGGCGAGGAGACCGGTAATGGGGAGCCAGAAAGCCCACGACAGCGCCAGTACACAGCCCAGCAGGAGCACGGTAAGCCAGATGAGGGCCCCGGGAACACACGCGAGGAGCCAAAGCGCGGAGGTCACCCTGCCTGTTTGACCGGCAGCTTCTTGGACTTCCGGTGGTCGTCCAGATACTGAATCGGCGGATCTTCAACCATGGGCGTGTCGGTGTCCGGCCCCTTGATAGCCACCTTGAGGGCCTTGAGCGGGTGGGCGAAGGTATCGTCGACCGCGGTTCCCTCGAAGCCGCAGTGGGCCATGCAGTTATCGCATTTGGGGTTGCGGCCGGTGCCGTAGTGGTCCCACTCGGTGTCTTCCATGAGCTCGGCAAATGTCTCGGCGTAGCCCTCGTCAACCAACAGATAACACGGTTTTTGCCAACCAAAGATGTTGTACGTCGGGTTCGACCACGGGGTGCACTGGTAGCCCTGGTTGCCGGCGAGAAAATCGAGGAAGAGGGATGACTGATTGAAGACCCACTTCTTCTTGCGCTCGGCGCCTCGTTTGAAGATGTCGCGAAAGAGCTGTTTGCTCTCACGGCGGTTGAGGAAGACATCCTGGCGCGGCGCCCTGCTGTAGGAATAGCCCGGGGAGATGGTGATCGCCTCGATTCCCATCTCCATCACATCGTCGAAGAACGAGGCGACCTCGTCGGGGTCTTCACCGTTGAAGAGGGTGCAGTTGATGGTCACCCGGAACCCGCGATCAAGGGCTTTCCTGATGGCGGCGACGGCTCGATCATAGACGCCGTCGCGGCAGACCGACGCATCGTGGCGTTTCCGGTTGCCGTCGAGGTGGACCGAGAAGTTGAGGTAGGGCGACGGTTCGTAGTCGTCCATCTTGCGTGCAAGCAGCAGGGCGTTGGTGCAGAGATAGACGAATTTCTTGCGGGCCACGAGACCCTTGACGATCTCGGGCATGCCATCGTGAAGCAGCGGTTCCCCACCGGGGATGGACACCACCGGCGCACCGCACTCGTCCACGGCCGCGAGGGCCTCTTCGACGCTGAGACGCTTCTTGAGGATCTCTTCCGGATGGTCGATCTTGCCGCAGCCCGAACAGGCGAGATTGCACTGGAAAAGCGGCTCGAGCATCATCGCCAGGGGGTAGCGGTCTCGGCCCTTCAGTTTCTGCTTGATCAGGTATCCGCCGATGCGGAGCTGTTGTATCAGTGGGATGCCCATCGTTCTCCTCAGGTCAAATGCAGGGTCCTTCTGAACACATCGCGGACGCGAGGCCATTCCTGGGCGAACCAGGGGGTGAAGGTTTCGGGTTGCTCCTGGAACTCGCGGTCGAGCTCGTCCGGCGTGATCCATCGAACTTCGGAAATTTCGGTCGAGTTGGGTCGTGGCGGGTCGTCGCAAAGCCCGACATAGACCCAACAGATTTCGTGCTCGGATCCCAGGTCGAGGTACCGCGCCTTGTACTGAAAGGTGAATAGATGATGAAAGTCCGCCGCCATGCCGAGTTCCTGATCGAGCCGGCGCCGGGTGGCAATGTCCATGGATTCACCGCGCCGAGGGTGGCTGCAGCACGAGTTCGACCAGAACATCGGCCAGAGACGTTTCTCGGCGCTCCGCCGCTGGAGCAGGAGTTCGCCCCTTGAATTGAAGATGAAGAGCGAGAATGCGCGGTGGAGCACACCGTCTCCGTCGTGACACTCACCCTTACTGAGGTGGCCGATTTCGCGATCGGATTGGTCAACGAGGATGAGAGGCTCTTCCTCACTCGACACCACCTTGTCGGTCTGGTGTATCGCAGCCTCAGCCAATGCGGACCTCCATGGCCTGGTAGCCGGCGCTCTGGATCGCGTCGATGACCTGGTCGGGGTTGTTCGGACAGAGAGCGATCATGGAACCGCCGCCGCCGCCGCCGGTGAGCTTGGCCCCGAGGGCGCCGTTCTCGCGCGCGAGCTGGATCAACTCTTCGAGCTCCCAGCTCGAAACCTGGAGACCGTTGAGGAGTCCCTGGCAGACGTTCATGAGTTCACCCAGGCGTTCGAGATCGTTGGTCTTGAGCGCCTCGAGGGCCTGCAGCGTCACGGCGTCGATCCCGCGAAAGACAGTGTCGTAGACATCCGGGTTTCGATTCCGGCCCTCTCGAACCCGTGCCACCATCTTGGCGGTCAGACCCTCGACTCCCGTCATGCCGACGACAAAGGTGATGGGCTCGACGAGCTCGAGCGGTCGGATGACCGGTGGGTCGGCCTTGCGGTATACGAGAGGCTTTCCGAAGGTCGCCACGGTGTTGTCGATGCCCGAGGGCGTTCCGTGGGCAACGCACTCACACTCATAGGCGAGGGCGTTGACCTGGTCGTCGGTGAGTTCGAGGTTGTAGTGGCGGTCCAGAGCGCGGATGATGGCCACCGCCACGGCGGCCGACCCGCCCAGGCCCATGGCCCGGGGAATCTCCGAGTAGACCTCGATCCTCATGGAGCGGTCGGTCAGACCGAGCTCGCGGAGGATCAGCGCCGCCGGGACTTCGAAGGACATCTGTTTCTCGGGATTGGCTCGCAGTCGCTGCTCGACGCCCCATCGCGGGATGACGAGCCAGACGCCGTCGTCCTCGTCGACTACCCGGGCCCGCACCGCGAGGGGGATCGGGGCGGCGATGGCGCGGCTGCCGTAGACGACGGCATGCTCGCCGAAGAGGATGATTTTGCCGTTCCCGGCCGCCATCTCCTCGCGTTCTTCGTGCATCATCCCGTGGCCGATCTGATTCCTGACCTCGGTGACGAGCTCTTCGGCCTTCCAGATCTTGATTTCGCCCGACTCGACCAGTTTTTCCACCACCGAGTCGAAGATCTCCGGGGTTGCACCGGCCGCCGTGGCGACGCTGCGCGCGTGCAGCGTCATGTGGCCGCGCTGAATCCCGTCGGTGACCAGGGCTCTGAGCGCCGAGAAGTTCTGCGCCAGACCGACGGCCGCCATGACCTCTGCGAGTTCACGTGAAGAGTCGACCCTGGCCAACCTCAGGTTCATGCTGACCGACGGGTTGGATTGGAGCGGGCCGCCGACGATGCCGACCCTGAGTGGCAGTTCGATCTCGCCGACCAGAGCTCCGTCATCGCCCTTGGTCCAGCGCGAGAGCGAGGTGTAGTGGGTGCCGCGGGCGGCAAATGCGTGGGCACCGGCCTCGACGGCGCGCCAGTCGTTGCCGGTGGCAAGCGCAACCGCATCGATGCCGTTCATGATGCCCTTGTTGTGGGTCGCGGCGCGGTATGGGTCAACCGCGGCAAACTGGCTGGCGATGATGATGCCGTCGCGCACCTGTTCGCCATCGCGGCCCTTGGTGGCGAGATTTTCGACCGGAATCCTCACCGAAGAACGGACCAGGGAACGATCGGCGAGGTTCGAGAGGATGCGGAGAAAGACCCGCCCTCCGGTGAGGCTCTCGACAAACGAAGCAACCCCTTCGCACATGGTGTTCACGAGGTTGGCGCCCATGGCGTCGCGGGTGTCGACGAGAAGATGGATCACCAACATCTCGGAGGTGTCCGGGGTGGCCGGGTGGAGGATGACCTCGAGATCGACGGCGCCGCCGCCTCGAGCCACCATCCGGGGATGGAGGCCGTTGGCGAGATTGATCACCTCGTCCTTACGGCTCTCCAGAATCTGACGGGCCTTGGTCGGGTGGGGGACATCAACCAGCTGAATCTGACCGATCAGGATCGGATCGGAGCTCGAGGCGGTAAATCCTCCGGAAAGCCGAGCGGTCTTAGCGGCGAAGCTGAGAGCGGCCACGATGGAGGGTTCCTCCACGGCGAGGGGAACGACGTGGTCCTTGCCGTTGATCAGAAAGTTGAGCCCGAGACCGACGGGAAGACCCATGACTCCGATGACATTCTCGATCATGTTGTCGGCGTCGTTGACATCCAGGACGGTGGCGCCGTTGACGAGGGCTCGGCACTCCTGTGAGGACAGCAGACCCCGGTCGCGAACGCTTCGGACGCGTTCCTGGACAGAGAGCTTGTGGAACGATGAGAAAGCAGAGCTGGTCAAGGTGTGGGCGATTCCTTCCGGATCGTGACGGGTGCTCTGAATCCTGTGTTCAGAGGCAGCCTTTTGGCAGTGGTGTTGAACAGGGTTGTGAGCCCGCCATTGCTGCGGATCATCGTGTTGGAAGCCGCGATGATGGCGCCGACGCGCGGTCGCGAGACCTTGACCTGTGCGCCGGAGGTGAAAAGCGGTTGATTGGCGATCTTCGCCAGGGTGGACACGGCGAGGAGAACGGCCCAGATCAGAAAACGACGGATCCCCGTTTCGTGACTCGGAATCGCCAGCGTGTAGGCCAGAGCCTCCCGCAGGTGACGGTGGGCGATGCCGATGAGCTCATGCAGGGATGCGGCGAAGGCCTCCGTATTGCCGTGGTGGTCCGGGGCGATCATCCGAAGGTCATAGCCGTGGCGCTTGAAGACCTCGCGGGGCAGCCAGCACCTGTCGTGTTCGTGGTCGTCCCATATGTCCTTGAGAATATTGGTCATCTGGAGACCGAGACCAAAGCTGATGGCGCGCGGTTCGAGTTGGACCCGGTTCGCTTCGATCTCCTGGGAGTAGTCGCAGAAGAGTTCGGTGAGCATCTCGCCGACGACACCGGCCACGAAGTAGCAGTAGTGGTGGAGGTCGGCGACATTCGCCAACCCGTCGAGGCCCCGGTTGCGTTCATATTCGCCCATGCCTTCGACCATCGTGGAGAGGCACTGGAGAACTGCCTGGCGTTGGCGCGGTTTGAGCGCGCGGGTGAATTCCAGTACCCGCGAACTTTCTCGGATCAGCTCGACCTCCGCGTCGAGGGTGCTCCGTGCAAGCCGGGGCGAAAGGTCCCGAGCGAATGCATCCGCCCCACACCCGGTTTCCACCGCCTCGAAGAACGCGGTGTGAAAGCGGTCCTTTTCGGCCGAAGCGAGCAGCGGATCATCCTCGATGGTGTCTGCGATCCGGCACAGCAGATAGGCGTTGGTCACCGTCTCCCGTAACTCGTCGGGGAGTTGGGGAATCGTCAGCGCGAAGGTCCTCGAAACGCCGAAGAGCAGATTCTCGTGCCACACACTCTCGCGTTCCACTGCTCGACCCGCGCCACCTCCGAGGTTGACGCTCGATCCGTCTGTTTGTTGCGGGCTGGTGGTTTCCATCACGGCCCCTTTGGTCCGAGTTCGCTTGCTTTGTTCGAAACACAGAACTCTCGACCGCCCGAAATTATTCTCTTTGCAGACCCGTGGTTTCGCATCCCTCAAAGAGGGTGAGAAATGAGGGGGAAAGGCAGTCTTCCCCGAGGTTGGCCCGTCTATGCCGCTGAATCTCCAATTACGAAGAGTCGCCGCGAAACAGGCCCATTGGATTCGAAACGACCGTTCCTCACAGCAAGAAGCCCTCCGTACCGCATGGATGTGTCGGCGGGTCGGACTTTATCCAGATCGACAAGAAAGTCAACTCCGATCACGCCAAACGTGCGTATCTCTGTAGAATCTGACTGTGATGTGAAGATCGTTTGGGAGCAATCATGGATTTTTCCGGCAAGAGAGTTCTGATTACCGGTGGTTCTCGCGGCATCGGTCGCGCCTGCGCCGTGGGTTTCGCCGATCGCGGCGCCACAGTGGCCATCAATTACCGCTCGAACAACGACGCGGCCGCAGAGACCCTCGAGACACTGAATGGCGAGGGACACTCGATGCTGCAGGCCGATATCACCGATCCGGAGGCCGTTGAAGGACTCGTTGCTGCGGCGATCGACGCGTTCGGTGGCCTCGACATCGTGGTGAACAACGCGGGCATCTGGGTCGATCACGTTCTCGAGGAGGTCGACTACGAAGAATGGCAGGATGCGTGGAAACGGGTGATCGACGCGAACCTGCTGGGACCCGCGAATGTCAGCTATTGCGCGGCTCGACACATGATCGAGCGTGGCGGTGGCCGTATCGTCAACGTCTCGTCGCGCGGATCGTTCCGCGGTGAGCCCAACGGCCCGGCCTACGGCGCCAGCAAGGCGGGTCTCAACGCGATGAGCCAGAGTCTGGCCAAGCGGCTCGCCCCGCACAACATCACCGTCGGCGTCGTGGCCCCGGGTTTTGTCGACACCGACATGGCGGCGCGGTTCCAGGATACGCCCATGTGGGAGGACATCACGACCCAAAGCCCCTTCAACCGGATCGCCAAACCCGAAGAGGTCGCTGCTGCGGTCATGTTCCTGGCATCGGAGGGGGCCGAGTTCTCCACCGGTGCCATCATCGATGTCAACGGGGCGTCGTATCTCCGGACCTGACGCCGGGTCGAGCCGAACCGAAGACGCCGACCTGTCGGGATCGGTTCAGGAATGATCGCCTCCGCGAGACGTTAGACCAAGAGATCGCTAGCGCCTCATTTGGACCTAGCCCTGGAGAACATGGATCACCCCACGACCCCCACCCAAGCCCGTCCTGCCCGAAGCCGGCTCCACCGCTGGCTGCTGGTGATCGGCGGTGTGACCCTGGTGGGCATCGGGGCGGTCGGGGTCTTTCTGCCCGGTCTTCCAACGACCATCTTTCTCCTCGGCGCCTCATGGTGTTTCGCCAGGAGCTGCCCGTGGCTCGAGGAGCGGTTGATCCGGATCCCGCTCTTTCGCCCGTTCCTCATCTACCTCGACGCCGGCGCCCAAATGCCGCGCAAGGTGGTGATCTGGACGCTTGTCGTCATGTGGTGTGCCATCGCCTTCAGCAGTGTTTTTGTCACTCTCGGAGAGAATCCGCGGCCGGGGCTCGCGTCAACCATCGTCGCGGCCGGTCTCATCGGCAGTTTCTTTGTCCTTCGTCTCGGGCGCAAACGCGTGGGCGTCGAGACTGAAACCAAACGCTGACGGAGATTCAGCCCGTGCTGGTACGGTTGTGTTTCCATGATCTGGAATGCGGCTTCGGTGACGAAGCAGATTGGATTGAGCGTCGGCTGGGTTTGATTGGGGGCTTGACAAAAACGAACGTTCGTACTAATTTATCTGTATGACCAAGGGCGAAGACACCAGGGATCGAATCCTCCAACACGCCATGGCGATCGCCAGCGAGGTGGGATTCGAAGGCTTGAGCATTGGCGGTCTGGCCAAGTCGGCCGAGATGTCCAAAAGCGGGCTTTTCGCCCACTTCGAGTCCAAGGAAGACCTCCAACTCCAGGTGCTGGCAGCGGCTCGACGGAGCTTTGTGGACAACGTTGTCGCTCCTTCCTTCCGGGTAGGTCGGGGTGAGCCGCGGATCCGCGCACTCTTCGAGGAGTGGCTGACCTGGGAGGAGGGGAGGGTCACCCCCGGTGGGTGTCCCTTCGTGACGGCGTCGCATGAATACGACGACCGACCCGGTCCGGTGCGCGATGCGGTGGTGGCGGCCCAGCGGGACTGGGTTGGGGCCATTGCAACGGCGGCGCAGATCGCCATCGACGAGGGCCATTTCCGAATCGATCTCGACACCGATCAATTCGCTTTCGAGCTCTTCGGCATCTTTCTGTCGTTCCATCTTTACTATCGGTTGCTCGACGATCCCGAGGCCCGGCAACGGGCACGGACGGCCTTCGAGCGGCTGATCGAATCCTCCAGATAAACAAGGAGAGGGGAGATCCCAATGACTCTTACAGCGGTTCACTCACAAAAAAGCACGATCGATCGTGCCAATATCATTCAGGTGCTGACGAGCGGTTTGAGTCGGGTCGCTCCGGGTCTCGCGGCGATGGCGGCGGAGCAGCTCTTTGTGACGGTGTTCCGTCACAAGAGACCGCCGCGCGAGGAGGCTTGGGCCGATGGCGCCGTCAGGATCTCGGTGCCCTCACGACATGGCGATCTCGCCGCGTGGACCTGGGGCAACGGACCCAGGACTGTGATGCTGGTTCACGGTTGGGCCGGGCGTGGTCTCCAGTTGGGCGCGTTTGTCGAGCCGTTGGTGGAGGCGGGCTACCGGGTCGTCGCATATGACGGCCCGGCGCATGGCGCGTCGCCGGGACGCCGAACCAACATCTTCAGGCTGACCGAGGGTCTGGTTGCCGTGGTGAACGCCATCGGACCCGTTGACGCCGTCATCGCTCACTCGTTGGGTACCACGGCTGTTCTCCTGGCCGTTACCCGTCACGGATTTGATCCGGGCAGGTTCGTCGCCGTCTCGCCCATGGCCGACACCAGGACCATGACCGATTGGTACGGCCACATGACGGGGTTCGGCCGGACGGTTGTGGCACGGATGCGCGAACGCCTCGAGGATGGGATCGGTTTTCGCTGGGAAGAGATTGAGCCCATTCGCCTCGCCGCGACCTTCGAAGCCGACACGCTTGTCATCCACGATTCCGACGACTGCGAGTTGCCCGCGTCGGAGGGGGAGAGTTTGGCCCAGAGCATGCCCGCTGCCGGTTATCTCCAGACCGAGGGCCTCGGCCACCGGCGGATCCTGCGCGATAAAGGCGTGGTCGAGGCGGCGACTGACTTCATCATCAAACGTAGATCGTCAATCGAGTCTCCAGGGAGATCTCGAACAAACACCGCGTCGGCGGCCTAGGAGGAGATATGAAACTCACCGTCATGACCCATCTCTTGTTTCCGAAGCTCTGGGAAATCGCCCTCAGCTGGTTCGACTTCGGGGTCGACCTCGCCGGCCTCTCGATTGACGAAGAAGAGATTCTCCTCGATCTCACGACCGGTCGCGAATAGTTTCGGGCTAGAGCTCGTCCCCACAGAACTTGCAGTGCCTGGCGTCGGCGTCGTGGCCGTGGGCGCCGCAGCCGGGGCAGGCGCGACCGGTGACCGTCATCCGAGCAGCCCCGGCGAGCTCGACCGAGACGATTCCGGTCGGGACCGCGATGATGCCGTAGCCGAGGATCATGATGACCGAGGCCAGCATCTTACCGAGCGGAGTCTCGGGGGACATGTCGCCGTAGCCGACGGTGGTCATGGTCACGATGGCCCAGTAAATGGAGAGCGGAATATTGTCAAAGCCGTGCTCCTCGCCCTCGATGAGGTACATGGCCGAACCGACGATGATCACGATGGCCAGCACGGCGCCGAGGAAGACGATGATCTTGCGGAGGCTGGCCTGGAGAGCGACCCGGAGCTGGCTCGCCTCGCCGACGAAGTGGACGAGCTTGAGGACTCGAAAGACCCGCAGGAGGCGAAGGCCCCGGATGACCAGCAACGACTGGGCACCGGGAAAGAGAAGGCTGAGAAAGGTGGGCAGGATGGCCAGCAGATCGACGATGCCGTAGAAGCTGCGGGCGTATCGCCACGGCTTGTCGACACAGTAGAGCCTGAGGATGTACTCACCGAGGAACGACAGCGTCACGACCCATTCGAAGGCCCGCAGAACTGGCCCGTAGTCTTCGCTGATCCACGAGACGCTCTCGAGGATCACCGCGAGCACGCTGGCGATGATGAGCATCAGCAGCCCGACATCGAAGGCTTTCCCCAATGGCGTGTCGGCGCCGAAGATGATTTCGTGCAAGCGCTCACGGAGTCGCTGTGAGTTGCTGCTCATCGTTCAGAAAAAGTTTAGCAGGAGATGGCCGCTCGGGTTCTCTTCAGGGCGCCGCCAGATACCACCCCTGGAATCCTCCGCTTTCGAAGCCATCGGCGAGAATCACCGGGAGCCGCCAAAGCTCTGCGCCTTCGGCGGTGTTGATTGTTCCCACCACGAGTCTGTCGTCGAACACCGCCATCGCCAACGCGACGGAGTTGTAGCTGTCGATGAAACCGTTGGTGTTCTCCTTGGTCCAGGTCCCACCCCGGAGTCTCCATATCTGGGCTCCGGTCGCCATGTTCTGGGTTCCGACGTAGAGCTCGTCACCAAAGGAGACCATTGTTCCATTGGTGTCATTGAGACTGTCGCCGAATCCGCTCGTGCTGACCTGGATCGGCGTGCCGGGGGCGATTTGCCAGACGCGAAGACCGTTCAAGCCGTCGACCAGCGCGTAGAGCGCTCCCCCGGCTGAGGCGAGGGCATTCACACCGATGCTGCCGCTATCGTCGAGAAGACCATCGGGAATCGCTCGCGACCAGTTGAAACCGTCAGGGCTCTCCCAGATCTCGCCGCCGCCCGGCTCCAAGGTCGAGGCGTAGAGCTTGCCGTTGAACGTCTCCAACGACGAAATCCGGCTGTTCGCCGAGTTTCCGAATCCGCCCGTCATGGCTGAGTACCACGTGATTCCCGAGAAATTCCAGATCTCGGCGCCGGTGGTGGAGTTGGCGGTGCCGGCGAAGAGCTTGTCGGCGAATGCCTCCAAATCGGTTATCATGTAGTTGCTGCTGTCGCCGAAACCCGCGGCGTTGAACGGGTACCAGACGCCCTGGTTGTACTGCCAGATTTCGCCGCCGTCAGTGTGGTTGAGGGTTCCCACATAGAGGGCTGTGATGGGATTGACGAGGGTGTAGGTGAACTCCTCCATGCTGGTGGCGGCGAGGTTGGAGGCATCGCCCCATCCGTCTGAGACGAGGACGCCCCAGGCGCTCCGAGACGGGTAGGTGCCTCGCGCGAGAACCCTGCAACCGCCGACGGAATGGGTGCCCGCGTAGAGACTGCCGTCGAACTCCGCCAGGCTCCAGATCATGGCGGTGGTGAGATCCCCGAACCCGCCCGTGAACTCGATCTCCCAACCTTCGGCGGTCTGTGCGGAGACCGATGTGCCGACCATCAAGGCTCCGATCTGCACTGATGTGACGAGGCCGATCATGACGAGGAGGCGGTGGTGCTCTCGAATCCGGGACATGTCGGGCTCCCTCCGATTGGACGTTCTTCTCTGGGTGAGACTAGAATATCGTGTCCCCCGAAACGATGCTGACTCCCGATCTCAATCCCAAAGGCGAGAGGGAACCTCACCCGTGCAAGCTCCTAGCCGATGCACACTTCCATCGCCTGATATCCCGCGTCCTTCATGGCGTCCATGACCTCCTCCGAATTGTCGGGGCAGAGCGCGATCATGGAGCCGCCGCCGCCGCCGCCGGTGAGCTTGGCACCGAGGGCGCCGCTCTCACGGGCGATCTGGATCAGCTCCTCGAGCTCCCAGCTCGAAACTTGGAGCCCGTTGAGGAGACCCTGGCAAACGTTCATGAGCTCACCGAGGCGCTCGAGATCAAATTGTTTGATGGCTTCGAGCGCCTGACCGGAGACCGCATCGATGCCCTTGAACATAGTGTCGTAGACATCGCGGTTTCGCCGGCGCCCGTCGCGGACGCGAGCTACCATCTTGGCCGTCAGACTCTCGATTCCGGTCAGACCGATGACGAAGGTGAGGGGCTGTGGAAATTTCAGCGAGTGGATCTCCGGCGGGTCGCCCTTGCGGTAGACCAGCGGTTGGCCGAAGGTGGCGACGGTGTTGTCGATCCCGGACGGGGTTCCATGGGCGACGCACTCGCACTGATAGGCGAGATTGTTGACCTCATCGTCTGAGAGATCCAGAAGGAAGTGTCGGTCGATGGCTCGGATGATAGCCACCGCCACCGCCGCCGAGCCGCCGAGACCCATTGCACGGGGCATTTCGGAGAAGACCTCGATCCGCATGGAGCGGTCGGTAAGGCTGAGCTCCCGCAGCACCAAGGCTGCCGGTACCTCGAAGGATCGCTGTTTCGAGGGGTCCATCCGCAGCCTTTGCTCGACGCCCCAACGTGGGACGACGAGCCAGACACCCTCGTCCTCGTCCACCACCCGCGCCCGGACCGCCAGGGGAACCGGAGCGGCGATGGCACGACTACCGTAGACCACGGCATGCTCGCCGAAGAGGATGATCTTACCGTGGCCGGCGGACAGCTGTTCGCGCTCGTCGTGGCCGAGGGAACGACCTGCCGCGACCTTGACCTGATCGATGATCTCCTCGGCCTTCCAGACCTTGATTTCGCCCGACTCCACGAGCCGCTCAACGACGGAGTCGAAGATCTCGGGCGTCGCGCCGGCGGCGGTGGCAACGCTGCGCGCATGCAGGGTCATGTGGCCGCGTTGGATGCCTTCGGTGACGAGGGCGCGGAGGGCGGAGAGGTTCTGGGCGAGTCCGACAGCCGCCATGACCTCGGCGAGTTCGCGGGACGACGACACCCCGGACAGGCGCAGGTTCATGGCCACCGAGGGGTTCGACTGGAGCGGACCGCCGACGATGCCGACCCGCAGGGGAAGCTCGATCTCGCCGATCAACGCGCCCGCCTCGTTCTTTGTCCAGCGGGACAGCGAGGTGTAGTGGGTACCGCGTGCGGCGAAGGCGTGGACGCCGGCTTCAACGGCGCGCCAGTCGTTGCCGGTGGCGAGAGCCACTGCGTCGACTCCGTTCATGATGCCCTTGTTGTGGGTCGCGGCGCGGTAGGAGTCGACGGAGGCGAACTGGCTCGCGATGATGATCCCGTTGCGCACCTGTTCTCCGTCGAAGCCGTTGCTGGCCAGCTCCTCGACGGGAATCTCGACCTTGGCCCGGACCAGCGACCGGTCGGCGAGGTTCGACAGGATCCGCAGGAAGACCTTGCCGCCGGTCAGGCTTTCGAGGAAGGACGCCACGCCTTCACACATCGTGTTGACCAGATTGGCCCCCATGGCGTTGCGTGTGTCGACCAGGAGATGGATGATGAGCATCTCGATCGAGGCGTTGGTCGCCGGGTGCAGGATGACCTCGAGGTCGATGGCGCCGCCGCCGCGGGCCACCATGCGCGGATGGAGGCTGTTGGCCAGGTTGAGGACCTCCTCCTTGCGCCGCTCGAGGACCTGTCTCGCCTTGCTCGAATTCGGCACGTCAACAAGCTGGATCTGGCCGATGAGAATGGGTTCGTCACTCGAGGTCGAAAAGCCACCGGCGGTGCGGGCGGTCTTCGCGGCAAAACTGAGGGCGGCAACGATGGAGGGTTCCTCCACGACGAGCGGCACGACGTAGTCCTTGCCGTTGATCAGAAAGTTGACGCCGAGGCCCACGGGCAGCCCCATGACGCCGATGACGTTCTCGATCATGTTGTCGGCGTCGTTGACATCGAGCACCGTGTCGCCATTGAGCAGAGCCTTGGTGTCCTGAGACGAAAGCAGGCCTCGGTCCCGGACTGAGCGGACCCTCTCCTGGACCGAGAGCTTGTGGAACGATGGGAAGAGGGACTTTCTCAAGGCTTGATGGGTTCCTTTCCGGTGACCGGACAGAACTCGGACGCGTGAATCGGCGGGTCTCTTCTTGTCGTGCCCGACTCTCGTCGGGTTTGTGAGACATGGCTCAGCTCGAAGAGACTACCGAAGAAGTCTCTCAGCGCGCAACCTTTTCGTCTCTTCCCGATGCGGACAGGACCATCCGCTGTCTGACGCCGAGATTGACGCCCACGCACCGTTTCCGAGCGAGAACTAGCTTTCTCGTGGAAGGCTTTGGAGGGCATCGATGGGACGACGATCGGGTGCCATGGGCTTGATCGCGTGTCGATAAGCTCTTCTTGCCTCGTCGATGAGACCCAGCTCGCGGAGGACCTCCCCCTGATAGAAGTGGGCCAGCCCGCTGTTCGGGTCGATTCGAAGCGCCTTCTCGAGTTCGGAAATGGCCAGGGGACCACCTGTCTGCGGGTTGTAGAGATAGCGGCAGTAGGCGAGCTCGGCGCGGTAGTCCCCGTTCTGGGGATCGAGATCCGACGCATAGCCGAATTGCTCGAGGGCGCCTCGGTAGTCGCCTTCGGCCATCAGGGCCCGGCCCACGCGGAACTGGACCTCGGGATCGAGAGTGTCGGTTTCGATCCGGAAGCCGTTGGTGGCGCCGCTTGGACGCTTCTGATCGGGGCTGCGCCGCCGATCAAGCAGGGCCTGCCTCCGTTCGGGGTTGACGAGCTCGCCGTAGGCTCGGGCGCCGGCGAGAAAGACCCGGCTCGCATCATCGGAGAGTTCGTCGGGGAAGGTCCACGGCGCGAACCTCTCTGCAAAGGCGAGGAAACGATCGTGGGCCTCGTGGCCGAAGCCGTCGGGGTTGACCGAAAGCAGGTCGAAGGGGTCCCTACGACGGAAGTTGAGCACCATCTCCATGAGCTCGTCTCGGCGGCTGTCGACAGGTGGGGTTTCGGCCTCGGGGTTCTCACGCGCTGGGGTCGTGGCAGGCCTGGCAGGGGGTTTTTCTCTGGCGGCGGGTTTCTCGGCCGGCGGGCGGTCGGCGGTCGTGACGGCGCCGATCAGACCGAAGGCGTAGAGGATTCGAGTGAGGTCTTCGAAGGGGATTCCGGTGGTCGAGGCGAGCTCGTCAATCCGTGCGGCCCCGGTTCCGAGGGCATCGAAGACCGAGCGTTGGCGAGGGCTCATCTTGATGTCGTCGAGGGCGAAGATCGGCGCCGGGTTCAGGGTGAGAAATTTACCGATCAGGGGCCCGATGGACGAATCCACCTGCTGTTGGGTGGAAAAACGGGTGACCCCGAAGACGATGAGCTGAGCGAGGTTGACTTTGAGTGCGGAGGAGACCTGGATGGGCGTGTCGGACAATCGGTAGCTTCCCTGAAGCCATGAAAAACCGTCCAGGAGCTTTTTGGCGAGATTCTTCTGCAGCACCTTTCGGAGATCCTCTGCGGTGATGAGACCCCTGCTGATCAATACGTCCCCGAAAAGCACCCCTCGCGAGCAGGATTCGGCGAAGCACTCGTTGGCTGTGGCCTCGTCGAGGAGTCCACCGCTCTGCATGAAGCGGCTGAGAGTTTCGTGGGCCAGGTTCGATCTGCACTGGACGGGAGCGCCGCGTTCGACCACGATCTCCTTGACGAGGGCTTGACGTGAAATCGCCAGAGTCGTGCTGCATCCGGTTTTGGCCAACGCATAGAGCAGCACCGCGAAAGGCACCTCTTCGAGGCTTCCCTCGCTGCTCGACGCGATGCGTTCGATGGCGTCGTCGGACAAGATCATATGGCAATGGTATCAGTGAGATGGGATATTTCAGTGCCGATGTAGGTCATGTCTTCGGCCAGGAGACTGAAGTACAGCTCGCCGTCGGCTTAGGCGGCGGCCGCGTGGAACGAGGTGAGGGCGGCATCCACCGCGCGGCCTTCGGGGGTTACCTCCTCACTGAAACCGACGCCTGTCGCGACCCCGAGGAAGAGGAAGACTAAGGTGAACCTCCGAGACATGAGCCGTCCCTTCTTACGTACGTCGTGTTGATGGTCCCGGCCGCACCACAAAGAACCCGTAGCTGTAGAACTCCGAGTGAGACCGGAAGGTCTCGATCTCCCGTGTCGCTTCACCGGCAATCTCCGCCGCGAGCGGGTCGCTCGGGTGCGCCTCGAGAAACTGAGAAACCCGTTCTTCCATGGGTCCGTAGTACTCGTTCCACCAGGAAACGGCCGGGAGAGCGAAAAAACCGATGGTGTCGAAGCCCGCGGAACGGATGACGGCTCGGACACCGTCTTCGTCGGTCATGGCGGAGTACTCGTCGCGCCACCAATTCACGAGATCCTCGGGCGGCGAGGGCTGGAGCCAGATGGGCTCGGTGAATGCCACCGTGCCGTCGGGTGTCAGGAGCGGTTTCCAGGTCCGAAGCGCGTTCTCGATCCCGGCGAAGTAGATGGCGCCCTCACACCAGACGAGATCCTGGCTCGCGGGCGGTGCAACGGGCCCCAGCATGTCTCCCCGCCTCACCTGCACGCGCTCGCCGAGTCCGGCCTCGGCGCAGCGTCGACCGGCCTCGGCGACCATCTGCGGCGTCAGATCCATGGCGATGATGGAGGCCGAAGGCAGAGCTTCGGCGAGGACCAGTGTCTGGGCGCCCGGTCCGCATCCGAGATCGAGCACCGTCGCAGGCGGATCGCCGGGAACCATTGCGAGGGCTCGGAGGGTGTCCTCCCTGCTTCCCGGCCCCGCCCTGGGTAGGGTCCCGTAGATCTCGAGGAAGAGAGCAAAGACCTTGGGGTCGTCGAGGTCCATGCCTGGAGGGTAACACCGGGCGATCGATTTCGAGTGAGCCTCCTGCAGGTGACATCGAGGGTCGGTCACCCGGATCGCGATCAGGTCGGGAGGGGATAAACCCCTACACTACAATAAGAAACGCAGGGGGCGCGGTTGATCCCCGCCCGCGACATCTCTGGATTATGCATGAGGCTCAAGCGACATCCCTTTGCGGTGTGTCGCGCATGAGCCCATCAGAATCAGTTGGAACTGTCATCGCAGCGTAAAACTCCCGCGGTCAAGGGTTTATTCGAGTTAGGATCTGGTCATGAATCAAGCTGCGATTCATTCGCAGCGCAGTTCTGGAGGTTTTCGATGAAAAAGACGATCGGTGCGATCTTTGTGTTCAGCTTGTTGTTCCCGCTGGCGAGCCCGGTCTTGGCGCAGGAAGCGGAATCGACCGAGGACGAGAAGGAAACCGTCGCGTCTGAAAGAGAAGGCCGTGTTTTCGAAGATCAAATCGTCGTCACGGCCGGTCGGCAGGAGCAGCTCTCGAGCGAGGTTCCCGCGCCGATCACGGTGATCACGAGCGAGGACATCGAAATGCTCCAGCCGGAGAAGATGGCCGATCTCTTCAAGACGATCCCCGGTGTCGAAATCCAGGGTGAGGGGCCCTTCCGAGGAATCCCTGTCATCCGCGGTCTGAGTTCCAACCGGGTGCTCATCCTGGTCGACGGCCAACGGCTCAACAACGCCCGCGAGTCGACCACCTTTGCCGGCATCCAGCCGGCGCTGGTCAATCTCGGCGAGGTCGAGCGGATCGAAGTGCTGCGTGGCCCGGCAGCGGTCCAGTACGGCTCCGACGCCATCGGCGGTGTCGTCAACATCATCACCCGTCAACCGAATCTTGGAGCAGAGGAGTTCAAGGTGCACGGTAATGTGTCGTATGAGTACGGCACCGCTTCGGACTCCCAGAACGGCCAGGTTCGGGTGCGCGGAGCCGGACAACGGATGGGATTCGAAATCGGCGGCGTCATTCAGGACGTGAACGACTACAAGGCTGCGGACGGAGCGCACGAGGACGACCGCTACACAGCCTATACGCTCGAGGACGACACCGTGCCCAACAGCGGCATGAAGCAGACGGCGGTGGACGGCAGCTTCAGCATCCTGACCGGCGACCAGGGAGTGTTCAAGGTCAACGCCGAGGTGGTCCGGACCGAGGACATCGGTTTTCCCGGCTTCGACCTTGAGGGCCCCATCGAAATCCTCTTCCCCAAGTTCGATCGCGACAAGCTCGCGGCCAAGTGGGATTCCGGCCCGATGGGTTTCTTGGAGAACCTCGGCCTGAGCGCCTGGTATCAGACCGTCGACAAGGAGAGCATCCGGAACTTCGCGTTCCCCGGTTTCACCCAGAACTCCTACACCCGGTCGGAGATCGCCACCTTCGGCTTCAACGCCCAGGGGATCTCGACCTTCGGGATCAACAACCTGACCTACGGTCTCGACTTTTACCAGGACGATCTCCACGACACAGCGTTGACCGAATTCCCTGATTTCCCGTGGATCCCGCCCAACGACACGGTCGCGGTGCCCGACAGCACGCAGACAGGCCTCGGGCTTTACATCGGAGACCGCATCACGGCGAGCGAGAAACTGACCTTCAACGTCGGCCTGCGCGGTGACTCCTTCAAATTCGACAGCGACGAGAACGACGACCGATACATCGGAGAACCTCTCGATACCACCGACTCGGCCCTTTCGGGCAACCTCGGTGTGATCTACAGCCTGACCGATCATGTCAATCTGACGGGCCTCATCGCCCGCGGATTCCGCACGCCGAACGTCCAGGAGCGATCGTTCACCGGCACCGCAAGTACCGGCGACACGTGGATCCTCCAGAATCCTAACCTGAGCCCCGAGACATCGTGGAACTACGAGGCCGGGTTGAAGGTCCGCTACGACCGCGCCTCGGGTGGGCTCAACTTCTTCTACAACGACCTCACCGACTTCATCGGGTTCGTCTTCCTCGATGCCGACGACCCCCGCCGCACCGACGGGACGTGTCCCGATCCCGCCACCGGGTTGGATTGCTCCGAGTTCCGCAACATCGATAAGGCCACGATCTGGGGTGTCGAACTCGATCTGGATTGGATCTTCGCCAGGTGGTGGACGGTCTTCGGCACCTTTGCCTACCTCGAGGGCGACAACAAGACGACGGGCGAGCCGCTGTCATCCATTCCGCCCTGGAAGGTCACCGCGGGCATTCGATACCAGCGCACGGCATGGTGGGCCGAGGCCGATCTCCGGTACGTTGGAAAGCAGACCCGGTTGCCCGCGGACGACCCGCGATTCGAATCCGGTACCGAACCCTTCACGGTCTTCGATCTTCGCGGCGGATATGACTTCAAGTTCGGCCTCGGGATTCTCGTCTCGCTGGAGAACCTCTTCGACGAGCTCTACAACGAGCCGTACAACAACAGGCCGGAGCCTGGGCGGAATCTGCGGGCGACGCTGCGGTATCGGTTCTAGTCGAAATCGCGGTTCGCTTTGAATCACCGCCGCCGGTCTTCGGACCGGCGGCTTTATTGTCGGGACAGGGACAGGGACAGCGTCAGAATCAGCGGCAGGATCAGCGGCAGGCATGATCACCTTCTGGTTGTTCTGAAACGACGAGTAGCCCCTGAGATGGCCGATGTCAAGGGCAAGACGAGTCGCCGCGGCGGCGACCCTTGACATCGGCCATCTCAGCGGCTGTTGGGGGAAAGCATGAACAACCAGGAGGTGATCATGCACAGCCCACTCCCAGGAACCGGCCTCATTGCCCACCGCAAGGCCCTCGAAGCCGCCGGCATCGCCATCTCGCTCGTAATGCGTGTTCCTGCTCCACTCAAGAGCCTCGCAGATCAGGTCATTCGTTCTGCGTCTTCCGTACCGGCCAATCTCTCTGAAGGTCACGGGCGGTCAGGAAGAGATCGGTTGCACCACTGGCGAATTGCCTACGGCTCCGCAAAGGAGGTCGACACGCATCTTCGTCTCCTCATCGGGGCGGTTGCCATCGACGTAACCCAAGCCACCAACGCGCTTCGACTCTTCGACGAGGTCCGAGCCATCACATGGCGCCTCCTCAACCCAACACCATGACCTGCGATGGATTGTGGGGTAGGCTTCCAGCCTGCCCTTCAGAGTCATCCCAATCGGAATCGCTCCACCACGATGTCTGGCAGTCATCAGCCCACGCGAGCCCCGCTCTCAACTGCGATGGCTTCGTGCCGCCTTCGCGTCTTGGAGTCTTCGTGGTTGCGACGGGCGATGTTGCGACGAATCTGCGCCTATCTGCGTGATCTGTGGGTGCAGCGTTCGTGCGATGCTCCTATCCAGCATCACCTCTCGAGCATCGCTTCGACAACCGCGCACCACGCGTCGGCGATGCCTCTTGGGTTGTATCCGCCGCCGCCGAGGGCGAGGAGCCTTCCCCCGCAGTGGCGGTCGGCGAGCTCGCAGAGCCTCGAGGTGGCTCGCCGATGAGCCGCCGCCGTGTACTCGAGGTGGGTCAGGGGGTCACCTGCGAGCCCGTCAGCGCCGCACTGGAGGATCACGAACTCGGGCTTGGCGTCGTCGATATGGGCTTCAACCCGCGCCCATGCATCGAAGAACGCGTGATCGCCGGCGCCCGGCGGGAGGGGAATGTTGAGCTTGGTGCCTTCGGCCTCGCCGGTTCCATTTTCGTCGGCCCGGCCCGTGCCGGGATAGAGAAAGCGTCCGTCCTCGTGGATGTCGCCGATAAACACCTCGGGTTCATCGTCGAAGGCGTAGTAGACGCCGTCGCCATGGTGGGCGTCGATGTCGACATAGGCGATTCGTCGAACTCCGTGCCGCAACCGCAACTGCTCGATGGCGACGCCGCAGTCGTTGAAGACGCAGAAGCCCCCGGCCGAGTGGCGACGGGCGTGGTGGAGCCCGGCGATGGGAACAAAGACGTGTCGGGCCCGGCCATCCATCAGGCGCCGAACCGCATCCAGGGTGCTGCCGACGACCCAGGCCGCGGCTTCGTAGACCCCGGGAAAGGCCGGGGTGTCGCCATAGTCGAGAAAGCCCTCGCCGTCGATGGACTGTTGGACCACCTGGTCGATGTACCCGCGTGAATGGAAGCGCTCGATCTCTTCGCGTGAGGCCGTTGCCGGCTTCACGACATCAACCCGGGCGGTCAATCCACGCTCGACCATCCCCGACCAGAAGATACCCAGCCGATCGAAACCGAACGGGTGGCCGTGGCCGAATCCGTAGCGGGCCAGCTCCTCTCCGTAGGTGACGGCGACGAGTGGTTGTGCGTTCACGCGATTGTTCAATGTCACGCGACGATTGTAGGCGTTCTCAGGGAACCGAACTCGACCAATTCGACACGCTCCCCGACTCGAAGCCATCCGCAAAGACTGTGTCCCCCCGGTAGGTGAAGAGGGTGATCGTCGACGAGCCCGGCGTGCCGTAGACCCAGCTCACCGAGCCGTCGGGACGGCTTTGGAAGGAGTCGTCTCGGTTGCCCCACGCGATGCCCCCACCGCCGACCGCGTCCGGCCCTTCAATGATCGAACCGTCGCCGGAAACCACCGCCAGGTAAAACTCGCCGGTGTTGGTGACCCTCCAACCGACGAGGTACCGGTCATCGCCGCCGGATCCGTTCGGCAGTCGAGCCATGACGGGATCGCGTTCGTAGGTGCCGCTGGTGTTGGTCAACCAGCTCAGATTGATCCCCCCGGCGCCGCCGAATCGGACAAAACCGATCCCGAAACCGTCGCAACAGCTCGTGTCCATGGCGTTGAAGACCGCCTTCCACTCGCCGTCCCCGGCGGCCATCTGGCCGAGCTGGAGCGACACCAACCCGCCACAGTTGCCGTCGGAGGCCACCAGGTTCTGCGAGTTGTTTCTCACCAGTCCCTTGGATGGGTAACAGTCCGAAGAGCAGAGTGCGACGAAACCGAGGTCTTGGTCCCACGAGATGAGCTCGGCCATGGAGTGCGAGCAGCCCCACTCCCACCCCCCTGTGATGGAACCCGAGCTGTTGACATAACGCAGTTGATCGCCGTGGTGACCGTCCATCCACGAACCGGTGCCGTATACGGTGTAGTAGGCGGCGTAGGTCCCGTCACCGTAGGTCAGGCGCGAATCGCCCAGCCAGTCGTCGAACTCGGTGTTGACCGTGTCGACGACGGTGCTGAAAAGCTGGGTCCCTCCGAGGTTGTATTTCGCGAGCCGCATGGTATCGCTGGGCGAGTTCCACCGCAGGACTGCGTAGCTGCCGTCGCTGTGAACCGCCAGACCCTTGAGCTTGTCACCCGCAAAGCTGTCGATGCCGGTGGCGCTTGCGCCCGCGAGGAGGCTGATCCTCCCAGTGCCCGAGGAGTCGGTCCAGCCGAGGAAGAGCGATCCGTCGGACCTCGGAACGAGATAGAGTCTGGGGCCGATCGCACCGCTTCCCCAGGTGAGCCAACTCGCAATCGAACCCTCGAGAGAGTGTGGTAGCGCGATGGCTGTTGCGGTGACCCGGTCGCCGATACCCGCCGCGCCGGCGCCGGCGGCCAGCAGAAGGATGAACAAGGTCGACATGGCTCGTTGCATGATGATCCCCCAATCCCCATTGTCGTTTGCCGGCGCAATGGGCGCCGCGATCCACGTCACCGATGATCGGGTTCAGAACAAAGGCGCTCCGGTTCGGGACTGAGAGCGATGACGGCGTTCAGTTTTTCATCGCGGCCTACGTGAATGGGATTATCCTTTGCCGGCTGAACGGAGTCGCAAGAGGCATCCTCTGAGCCTCAAGCCCTCGAGCCCTCAATCCAACTTCAGCTTTGCCAGGTACCACGCTGCGATTTCATTGGGGTCGCTGAGCCCCAGCGCCCGGGCGTACTGCAGGACGTGGCCGCGGACGAAGACCGCCGCAGGGAGTTCGTCCACCGCCTCGGATTCGATCTGATCGAGGAGGACTGCGCGGATCTTGGTCTCGGTGGCGAGCTGTTCGAGGGTCAGGCCCTTGGCTCGCCGATGGTAGCGCATATGGGCGCCCGGTTCGGAGCGCTCATCCGGCGGCGGGCCTGATGGCGCCTCAGTATCGGCTTCGTCTGCAACCAGGCTCGGCTGTGGCCCGTGGTTGGGGGGAGGTTCGCTGCAGGTGATGCGCCGATACGCTTCGTCGATACGCTCGAGCATCCGGAGTCGCTCGTCCTCGTCGAAGAGGTTGTAGGTCGCCAGTGCACCGGGCTGGTACAGGGCGCGGCGATAGTGGAGGGCGCGGTTGACTTCCGACAGATCGGCTCCGGGAGAGAGATCGAGCAGCTTCCAGTCTTCGTACCGCGCGCGGCTCATCCGTCCTCCTCGGTGGGGGGTTCTGTGAAGCTCTCGGCGGTGTGTCGAATGGCACTGGCGAACGTACTCTGCGGGTAGACATCCACGGCCGGGCGACGCTCGTCCACCGAGCGTCGAACCAGATTGTCGAAGGGCAGCGTGCCCAGACACCGGAGCCGAATTCCGAAGTAGTCGCGGCACGCCGAGCCCATCTCGGCTCCGAGACGCGCCTGTTCGGAGCGCTCGACCCGGTTGATGATGACCGATGGACTGAAGGTCGAAGCCTCCTCCATCAGCGCTGCACCGGCCTCGGCATCCACCATCATCACCTGGGCCATCAAGTCGCGTGGTGTGCGAACGGAACTCCTCGCCTCAGTGTTCATGACCCGGTCGATGGCCGCCTTGACCTGCGCGCGTGGTTGAGCCCGTTTGAGTTTTCGGAAATAGGCCGCCTTGATGAAGAAGTAGGCGTTTTCAACGGAGGTCGCTTCCGGAACCACCACCAGAATGCCCTTGCGGGCGACGAGGAAGAAGTCGAGGACATTGAACGCGGTTCCAGCGCCGAGGTCGAGAAAGACGTGATCCACCTCGAGCTTGGAGATGTGGCTGAGGATCTTGAATTTCTGTCCGTAGTTCGGGTTGGCGGTTTCGAGCAGGGCCTTGGCGCCGCTGATCAGCCAGAGGTTGTCGATCGGGGTCGGCGTCATGATCTCGGCAAGAGTCGAGACCCGTCGGGAGATGAAATCCGCGAGATTGACCTTGGGTGACGGCACACCCACCATGGTGTGGAGATTGGCGCCGCCGAGATCGGCGTCGATCACGGCGACGCGAAGGCCGCGTCTGGCGACAGCCACCGCGAGGTTGGCGGTGACGATGGACTTGCCGACGCCGCCCTTGCCCCCGCCGATGGCCCAGACCTTGGGCCCCGCAGGAGTGGTGGTTTCGAACTCCTCGATCATAAGGGTGGTTGGCCCCAGGCGAGCCGGCCGGGGTTCGGACGCAGTGAATCCCGATTGCAGCCAACTCGTGTCATATTCTCCCATTCTAACACCGTGGGGGATCGTGACGAGATACAGTCACACAGGGAATTGGGGTGATCGCCTCGATGACCGATAGCGGAAAGGACCCGTAACATGATTGAAGACCGGCTGTATCCCTCCTGCCCGTGAGTCGCAAAACCGACGTGCCAAGCGGCCGTGATCTGGTGTAGCATCGCCGGCGATGATCTCCGGGAATGCCCCATCTCGCCCGACCCACCAGCAACGCTTTCGAGTGCGTTCTTATGAAACCGATCCACTCGGGCGGTTGCAGGTTCACATGCTGTGTAAGCTGCTGCAGGAGGCGGCGACCGCCCACGCAGCCAAGCTCGGTGTCGCCGTGGAATCTCTCAGGGAGGCCGGGGTGGCTTGGGTTCTCTCGCACCTGCGGTTGCGGGTCGAGAGGTGGCCCGGACCGGATGCCGAGATCGTGGTCAAGACCTGGCCCGAGGCCGCGAACCGCCTCTTGGTCGAGCGTCGATTCGAGGTCCTGGACCGGGGGGGAGAGGTGATGGTCGGGGCCACCACCATCTGGCTGGTACTCGACCTCGAGAGCCGCCGACCCGTCCGGCTTCCGGGAGCGATCGCCGAGGCGGTGGCGCGGCACGAGATCGATTCGCAACCCATGCGCCCGGAGAATCTGGCCGGCCCCGATCCCGCCGATCGGGAGGCTGTCTTCACCGTTCGCCGCAGCGATCTCGACCTCGCGGATCACGTCAACAACACCAGCTATGTGGAGTGGGCGATCGAGGCGGTTCCCCATCAAGTGTGGGTGAATCACGAGCCGAGCGAGCTCGATATCAGCTATCTCTCCGAGTGTCACCATGGCCAGACCATCGTTTCGTCGAGCCGGACCGTTGATGGCGAAGGCGGTCTCGAGGTGCGGCACCGGCTCGTGCGTCAGGAAGACGGGCTTGAGGTCGCCAGGGCGCGGACCGCATGGCGTCCGCCGCGCTGACGGCGTCGGTTGGTCCACAAGCCGGCCCGTCCACTGTGCTACCGTATGGCGCCGGAAGGGTGGATCGCGGCCGCCGGTCGCCATGAACCGCCTCCAATCTTGATTGACCGGCGAGGAGTTCCCATGCACAGAGTCTTCCAGTGGGTGATGGTCGTGGCGCTGCTGATCGGTGGGGTGGCGACGGCGGCGGCCCAACGCCGATCCGATGAGGTTGCACTGACGGTCAACGGAGAACCGATCTCGGCCTGGGAAATCGGCCTGCTCCTGCCGCAGATCCGCTCCGAGCTGACGACCCAGGGTGTGGATCCCAAAGGCGATATTCTCATCAGGACCGCCATGAAGCGGGCCGTTGAAAGTCGCCTGCTCGCGCAGGAGGCGCGCCGGCGGGGGATTGAACCCAATCCCGTCCGAATCGAGGAGAAGCTGAAGACCGTGGCCGATGGAGCCGGCGGGCGCGCTGATCTCGAGGCCGAGCTCATCAAGGCGGGAGTCACGTATTCGCAGCTTCGTGACACGGTTGTGCAGGCGGACCTGGTCCAGTCCCTGGTCGAGGGCGAGGTCGGTGCGGGTTTCGAGGTGACCGAAGAGACCGTCGCGACCTTTTATGCCGAGAATCCCGAGCTCTTCAAGGAAGCGGACAGGATCCACCCCCGGCACATCCTCTTTCTGGTCAAGTCCGACGCGAGTTCCCAAGAGCGTGAGGCCGCGCGGAAGAAAGCGGCCGAGGCTCACGAGCGGGCGATGGCGGGGGAGGACTTTGCCGCTCTCGCCGCCGAACTCTCGGAGGGTCCGAATGCCTCGCGGGGCGGTGACCTGGGCTTTACCGTTCGCGGTCAGATGGTCGCTTCGTTCGATGATGCGGTTTGGGCCCTGAAGGTCGGCGAGATCTCGGAGGTGGTCGAGAGCGATCTCGGATTCCACGTGATCAAGATTGAGGAGATTTCCATCGGTGAGACCGTCCCCATCGAAGAGGCTCGGCCCCTGGTGGAGGATCTTCTTCGCCAACAGCGCACCGGTCAGGTTCTTTCGGACCTGATTGCCCAGCTGAGGGCATCCGCCGATGTCCGCGGACCGCAAGGCTGAAATGAGTGGATGAACGAATCGGCGCTCAGCGCCGGATGGAGGACTCGATGGCAACCCAGCGGATCGAAAAGAACGTCGTCGTGGGGATCAACTATCGCTTGACCGTGGGTGACGGCACCCTGGTCGACAGCACCGATGAGCGGGGTCCGATGGAGTATCTGCACGGCTACGGGAATTTGATCCCCGGGCTCGAGAAAGCCCTCGACGGACGCAACGTGGGATCCGAACTTTCAGTGACTTTTCCCCCCGACGAAGGCTATGGCAGGCACGAACCCGACAAGATCGTCGAGGTCACCAAAGAACAGCTCGGCTTTGATCCGGAAGTCGGGACGGTGGTTGCGGCGCGGCTCCCGGATGGTCGTGAGCAGCATCTGCTCATCGCCGAGATCGAGGGCGACAAGGTGACCCTCGATGGGAACCACCCCCTGGCTGGGCAGACCCTCCATTTCGAGGTCTCGGTCGCATCGCTGCGTGAGGCGACATCCGAGGAGTTGTCGGCCGAGTCGGTGGGAGCGCCGCTGGCCTGACATGAACGAGCTTCTGGTTCGGGGTGCCGATGTCCTGCAATGCGAGTCGGACTCATGCAGCATTCTCACGAACCACGATATCCGCGTCGAGGGCGATCGAATCACCGCCGTCGAGCCCTCGGGATCAATCGAGGTCGTGCCGGAGTTCGAGGTCATCGAAGCCGCCGGGATGTTGGCTGCGCCCGGACTCATCAACACTCACGCCCATGTTCCGATGGGGATTTTCCGCGGTCTGGCCGAGGATGTCGACATCGAGACCTGGTTCAACGAATACATCTGGCCGTTGGAAGCGAACCTCACGGCCGATGATGTCTATTGGGGGATGCAGCTCGGTCTGGCGGAGATGATCTCGGCCGGTGTCACCGCGGTGGCGGACCACTACTTCCACATGGATCGGGCGGTGGTTGCCGTCGAGCAGTCCGGGATCCGGGCAGCCCTCGGGTGGGCGGTCTTCGGCAGCCAGGGAACCGAGGGAGTTCACCGAACGGTCTCTTTCGCGGAGGAGTTCAGCGGCGCGGCCGACGGCCGGATCACAACCTGGCTCGCTCCACACGCGCCCTACACCTGTGACGATGCTTTTCTGTCGGCGGTGGCTTGGGAGGCCGAACGGTTGAATCTCGGCATCCACATCCATGCCGCCGAGACCGCCGGCCAGACCGAGGCGAGCCTGGCCGCGCATGGCCGGACTCCGATCAAGGTTCTTGCGGACTCCGGAGTGCTCGATCGACCGGCGATTCTCGCCCACTGTTGCGGTGTCACCGCCGACGACATAGAGCTCATGGCGAATCGGCCGTGCGGGGTGGCGCACGCGCCCAAGACCTATCTCAAGCTCGCCATGGGAGCGGCGCCGGTGCTCGAGATGCGCGCCGCCGGCATTCCGGTGGGTCTCGCCAGCGACGGCCCCGTCTCGAACAACACCCTCGACATCCTCGAGTCCCTGCGGCTCATGTCCCTGATGGCCAAGCACGAGTCGGGCAACCCTCGGACGATGCCGGTGGGCGCCGCGTTGACAGTCGCGACCCGCGAAAGCGCCAAGGTCTACGGAATGCCCGACGATCTCGGTTGCCTGGCGCCGGGTTTCCTGGCGGATGTGATCCTCATCGACCTCGGCGGCGCCCACAACCAGCCGACTCACGACCCGGCCGCAAATCTGGTCTATTCGACCCGGGCGTCCGATGTCCGGACGGTGATCTGCAACGGCGAGGTCATCATGCGTGATCGAAGACTCCTCACTTTCGATCTCGACGAGATCAAAGCCAGGGTGGGGGAGAGCATGACCCGGCTTTCCCAACGAGTGCCCAACTCGAGGATCCAGCGCTATCAGCCGTAGTTCACCGCAAGGGCGCAAGGGACGCAAGGACATCGCAACGGCGCATCGTCGCATCGTCGCAACCACGAAGGCGCGAAGATACGAAGACCTCGCACCATTGCAATTGAAACGCAGAGATCGGGCCCATCGGTGACGAGGGTGTCTTCGTTCTCATGGTCACCCCCCGGTCGTTCTCGAGGCGGGTCCGAAGCTCCGGAAGGCCACTGAAGGGCAGGCTGGAAGCCCGCCCCACAATGAGGATCGCAAGTACTGAGATGGTTGTGGGGGCAGGCATCCCTGCCTGCCCTTCAGGCTCGTTCCGGCCGGAAGCGCGCTCCCACGAAGTCCTACAACCCTCAATCGACGCCTCTCACACTTCCAATTGCGATGGCTTCGAACGTCCTCCGTGTCTTCGAGCCTTCGTGTTTGCGACGGTGCGATGTCCTGGCGTTCCTTGCTTCCTTGTGGTTCAACTCCTTCCGATCTTGATCCCCGTGCCCTCGGCGAGGCGGTCGATGGTGTTCCCGGCGGTCTCGAGATCGAGCTCCGATGCCGGCATGTAGGCCACCAGCCACGCTTTTCCGGTGTCGGGTTCTACCTTGACCCTGACGTTGCCGGTAATGGGGGTGTCGAGGGGGCCATCCGGGTCGAAGAGCACCGGCTTGCCTTCCAGGTTGAAGGGACCGCGCAGTGATTCGTAGATTTCGCCCTCGACCCCCGAGCGCCAGGTGAGCGGAGCGCTGAAAGAGCCCTCGACCATGACGCAGCAGGGCACCGCAAGCTCGGCCGAGAGACAGTTGTTGAGATCGACGAGGGGGGAGATCTCCGGCAGCTCGCCACCCTTGACGAGACGGCGAAGCAGCGCCTCGGAAGCCGGACGATAGCGGGTTGGATCGCATCCGGCGGCCCGAAAGAGCTTGCGGAGCGCGGCCACGGTCGGGTCTCCGCTGATGGCGGCGGTGTCGGAGAACCGCCGGCGGGCGGTTTCGGCAACCTGCCCGCGCCGAGCCGTGAGGGTGGCTGTGTCCGCGTCCTTGATCGCGAGGTGCGCCCAGAAGAGGCGCCAACCTTCGAGCTGCATGTCGATTTCAAAGGAAGTGGTTCTCATGGAGTGAATTGTAGTCCTTTTTTCTTGGCCTGCCTTCTCCCTCTTGCCACCCCACTCAAGCACGGTATGAGGAAGAGGGAGAAGGCAGGCCAAGAAAAAAGAAAGGGAAAAACAAAAGCGCCCACTCCGAAGAGTGGGCGCCGGAATCGTGATGCGTAATTCTTAGAACCGGCCGACGAACTCGAGCCCGATGATCCGCGGGTCGTTGGTGAAGCCGGTCAGGTTGTTGAAGTCGATGCCGCCGCGGACGATCTCCTCATCGAGAAGGTTGCGGCTGAAGAGGGCGATTTCGTAGTTGGCGTGGTTCCAGGCGTAGCCGAGACGGAGGCCGATCTCGAGCGAGTCATCCTGGAACTCCGCCGACTCATAGAGCATGAACTGCTTTTTGGAGTAATAGGCCCAGTCGAGGGCGGCGAAAAGACCCTTGTTCACCGGATCCGACCGTAGGTTGATGATCCCGTTGAAGATGACGTCGGGGGCGTGCGGCAGTGAGTTGCCGTCGATGAGCGCGATCAAAGCATCGGGGTTGGAGGGATCCGGCTGGGTTGGATCGAGCACGGTGCAGCCCCCGCCGCAGGCCACGACCCACAGAGTCGGATCTTTGATTTTGGTCGGGTTGTAGCTCGCTCCGAAGGTCATGAGCCAGTGGGGCGAGGGAGTCCACTCGATGTCGGCCTCGAGACCGTAGCCCTCGGTCTTGGCGGCGTTGAGCAGGGTGGCGGTGTTGAACTCGCCGCCCACCGCGGTGATCTGCTGGTCGGTGACCTCGAAGGTGTAGGCGGCGACGTTGAGGCGCAGCTTGTTCTGGGCCAGAATGGTCTTGGCGCCGAGCTCGAAAGAGATGATCGTCTCGCTGTCGGCCACCGAAACCCCGTTCGTGGCCGGGTCGAGCCCACCGGCGAAGTCGGGAGCGAAGAGGATCCGGCCCTGGATGGACGGGGCGCGGAAGCCGGTGGCGATGCGGCCGTAGATATTGACGTTGTGGTTGGCCTTGTAGGTTGCACTGAGGTCCCAGCTCACGTTGTCGGCATCGGTGTTCTCGGTGATGGGCTGGATGGTGGGAAGCTGGAAGGTCGGATCGGGGCGCTCGGCGGTGAAGTCCTTTTCGTCACTCGTGTAGCGGATGCCCGCGACCAGGTCCCACTTGTCGCCGAGGTGGAAGTCGAGGGATCCGAAGAACGCGTAGGACGTGGCTTCCTGGGTTTGGAAGGCGTAGCCGTCCCGCGGGTTGCCGGGGGCGAGGCTGTCGAAACTGAAGGTGTCGGCCTGGAAATCTTCGTTGAAGTAGAAGACGCCCACCAACCAGTCGACGACCTTGTTGCCGTTGCTGGCGACCCGGAACTCCTGGGTGAGCTGATCGAGGTTGGGGATACCGTCCGCCGACTCCGACGGGAAGGGGATGAACCCGGGTCCGTAGTTGCCGATGAACGAAGCTCCGTAGCCGCCGTCGATGTCACCGCGGCTGAGCATGTTGTCGATCTTCTCGAAGCCGGTGACCGAGGTCAGCGTGGCGGCGCCGAAGTCCCAGTCAAAGCGCAGCGATCCACCGTAGGCGGAGATGACCTGCGAGTTCATCCCGTCGTGGTAGACCGTGTCCTGGCGGAAGTCGTCGACCAGGCCGCCGCCGCCCGGCTTGAGGATGTTGGCGCGGAAGATCCGGGCGGTGCCGTCGACATCCCATGCGTGGAGGTTGACCAACACGTCGAAGTTGTCGGAGGGCGCCCACAGCAGTTGGAACCGACCGGCGCCGGTGGTGTAGCCGCCGAGCTTGTCCTCCGGCCCTGCCTCGTAGTCGTTGTCGACCCAGTCGTTGCGGGTCTGGTAGAGAGCCGAAAGGCGGATGGCGACCTTCTCGCCCAGGGGAACGTTGACCCCACCGCTGACGTCAAAGGTGTTGAAGGTGCCGAAGGAGGCGCGGAAGTTCCCGCCGGGATCGCCGAGGGTCGGTCTCCGGGTCTCGAACTTGACCACGCCGGCCGGGGTGTTGCGACCGAAGAGGGTGCCATGCGGACCGCGGAGGACCTCGACGCGATCGATGTCAAACAGCGGCATGCCCTTGACGACGGGGTTCTCGAGCACAACCTCATCGACCATCATGGACACCGGCTGGGAGGCGTTGAGGTCGAAATCGGGGTTGCCGAGACCGCGGATGTAGAAACGCGGGAAGGCGCGGCCGAAGGACGACTCCATCACGAGGCTCGGGACTCGACCCGAGAGGACGCGGACATCGGGAGCGCCAGCGGAAATGGCCTCGAGGTCCTCGCCCTGCAGTGCCGTCATCGCGACCGGAACGTCCTGGATGTTCTCTTCGCGTCTCTGTGCGGTGACGACGATCTCCTCGATCACCACCGGCATGGCTCTTTCCTCGTCCTCCGGTTCTTCGGCGGCCTCCTGCGCACCGGCCGGCAGACCGATGGCGACCATCACGAGGACCAGCATGAAGAGGCGGAACAGACGCCCCGTTGCTGCGTTATCCATGGTTTCCTTCCCCCTTTTTTGTGTCGGTCCGAGGACCGTTCTGATGAGGTGAGGATAGCAGAGCCGCTGTTCGAAGTCGGCGTGAGTTTCGTGGAAATGCGGCTGACTCAGAAAATTGATATCAGCATTGTCCCGGGTGGCAATGCAGGGGCGCGCCCCGATGTTGAACAACACGATGATCGCAACGCCTGAATCACCGCGCATCCGGCGGGAACGGACCACGGTCCGGGCCATGGTGGCCATGTACTGCCGCCGCCACCACGGCGGCCCGCAGCTCTGTGATGGGTGTGCGGAGCTCGCCGACTATGCCGACCGCAAGCTCCATCGCTGCCCCTACGGTGGTGAGAAGCCCGCTTGTACGAACTGCCCCATCCACTGCTACGAATCGGAAAAGAGAGAGCGGGTGCGCGAGGTGATGCGGTTTGCCGGTCCGCGGATGATCTGGCGCCATCCGTATCTCGCGATACGGCATCTGCTGGACGAGAGGAGAGAACCACCCGAGTCGCCGATTGCTCGGCGCGGGGACGCCGGCTGAGATCGGCGAGGTGAGCCGCGCCCGGCTCTCTTCCGACTCCTCGAGTCGCACATCGAGCTGACGCCGTCGGTGACCTCGTATGGGCCCGGCTCGGGAGTTCCCGATTTCAGCGCTTGCGAATCGTCAGGAAGTAGTAGGCTTCTCCAGGTTCCAGAACAACATCGACCTCGGCGCTTTCCGGGAGCAGGGCCGCCAGACGGAGCATCTCATCCCGGGTTCGGTAGAGGATGGTCCAGTCAACCAGAAACTCGGCGCTCCAGAACATCTCCTGTGGTGCACGGGCGCTGCCGATGGCCAGCAGACCTCCATCGGCCAGCAGATCGTAGAGGGCGCGAATCAAAGTTTGGGCGCGAGATTCGCGAATGTAGTCGAAAAGACCGGTTGAGAAGACAAAATCCTGAGTGCCCGGTTCCTGGAGCGGGACGCCCTCGCTCAGCAACTGCACGAAGGAGAGATTTAACAGAAAGAGCTCTCCGGCGGAATTCCACTTGCTGATTTCCGCCTGACTCGTTCGGTAGGCGACACTGAGCGCCCGCTCCTCCTGGTCGATGAGCGTCCACAGCACCCGCCCCGGCCAGGTTTTGTTGGTCGAAATGAAGTCGGAGATCTCGCGGGCCGGACCACATCCCAGGTTGGCGACTCGGAACTCAGGGTCATCGCCGTCTCGCTCGATGACCCTTTGATGTTCATGATTCATCATCTCGATCATGAGGTCTTTCCGGGTGCGGACGCCGTTGGACAGGGGATGCTCGACCGCGAACTTGTGCAGCACCTTTGCGAAGACGCTGTCTCCCTCGAAGGAGTTCGCGTAGTAGTGGAGCATCACCTGGTAGTCTCCCGGGTAGCCAAGGGGTTTTGTGTAGGCCCGTCGGTTGAGCGGAGCACACAAGGTCACCGGAACCAGGACGTTTTCGGTGTACTCCTTCGCGGCGAGCAGAGTCTCTCGATCTCCGACGAACGAAACCGCGACTCGGGAAGCTTCCTTCTGAAGCTCCTCGTAGGGACCGCGAAGGGCATCGGCGGCGTGCACCGTGAGGTTGTTGATCACCGATTCATCGGCTCCCTCCAGGTGGTACCTATTCTCGGTTTCGTCGAGCAGGCGGCGATGGAATTGGTAGAAATGCAGGATCTTCATGACGACATCCTGGTACTCGTGAGGCACCCGTGATTCAAGTGGGCCGGGACCGTGGAGCAGACCCTGCTCGAGACGGCGCTCGTCGTCTTTTCGGCGAATGGCGGGGAGGTCGAGGAATCCCCCGACCAGCCCGAGCCCGATCCTCGCACCCTTTCGCGGACCCGGTTCGATTCGAGCGACCCGTGCGGCGCCGTGGTAGACCTCTTCCTCGTGGAGCAGAAGGGCGACATCGGTTTCGTCGCCGACGGCCCAGGCAGGGAAGTTGTCGGGAAAGAGGAATGACAACCCGTTCATTGAGATGTCGAAGAGCGGGAACTGCCGGCCGTCAACCACGAGTTTTGGTCGCGCGTCGCGCGACAGCAGTTCACGCACACGCTGCCTTTCGGGGCGGAAGAACATCCCTCGTCCAAGAGAGCCCATGAGCCTCTCGTATGACCTTGTCATCGTGCCCCCCTTACTGTCACATGCGACCGGCCGGCAGGTTCAGCCTTGGTCGAGCCCCTCCTCGGTTCGGTCCTTGGATTCGGTTTCGAAAACCGGGATCCGGATGTCGAATTTCGCTCCCCCTCCCGGTTCGTTTTCCAATTGCAGCGATCCGTCGAACTCTTCCACGATCTGCCTGGAAAGATGGAGTCCGAGTCCGGTTCCGGTGCCGTCGGCTCGTTTTGTGAAAAATGGATCAAAGATGCGGATGGCATCCTCGGGCGGTACCCCGGGTCCGTGGTCGGCCACGCTGATCCGCAAGACGTCTCCATCATCGGCCACACGCACCCGGATTGTGTCCGTGCCTGATCGAAGAGCGTTGTCCAGAAGATTCAGAAACACTTGATTGAGGGGACCGGCCGGGGCCTTCGCCAGGCGGTCGGACTCGTACTCTCGGTGAACGGTGACCCCGTCCATCTTGTGCTTCAACAGACGAAGAGTCGAGTCGAGACCTTCCCGAACATCGCATTTCTCGCTGAAACCCGCCTCGGCCGGGCGGGCGTGGGTGTTCAGTGCTGAAGTGATGACCTCGATCCTCCGTCCGCCGTCCACGATGACCTCGATGAGATCGCTTTCCGGGGAGTCCTTGTCCATCGAGGACTTGAGGACCTTGCCGGCGTTGACGATGGCGTTCACCGGGTTCCGCACCTCATGGAGGATCCCGGCGGCGAGAGTCCCGATTCCGGCGAGCTTCTCTTGCTGTGCCAGGTGGATTCCGAGGGCCCGCAGCTTGAGTTGGGCGCGGATCCTCGCCATCAGCACCCGTGGGTGGAATGGTTTGGCAACAAAATCGTCGGCACCGTGGGAGTAGGCTTCGAGCGTGGCCTCGGACCCGACCCGGGCCGTCAGGAGAATCACCGGTGTCGCGTGCAGCCTGGGATCGCTCTTGATGGCCCGGCAGAGGTCGGTTCCGCTCATCACGGGCATCATCACGTCGGACACGACGAGATCCGGCAGCTCACTCCTGACACGATCAAGCGCCTCCTGCCCGTCCGCGGCCGTCATCAGGTCGTAGCTCGGCTCGAGCAGGTTCTTGATGAAATCACGAACCTCTGAGTGGTCCTCCACAATCAAAATGCGCGGGCGGCGGGCGCCTTCGAAGAACACCTGCTCGACCGCCTGATCCGGATCCATCGCGAGGTCGGCTGCACGAGGCGGCGTCTCCGGTACTTCAACGGGGGGGGGGAGGAGATCTTCGGTGCGGCGTTTGAGCGGCGGTGTGGGCTCGAGTTGCCGCCGCCGCTCCACCGCTTCGGGGTTGATGTGCCCTCGCCCATAGGGCACGTCGACGGCGAATGTGGTGAGAACCCCGGGCTCGCTCTTGACGGAGATCCTCCCGCCGTGGAGCTCGACGAGCTCACGTGCAAGCGCGAGTCCGATCCCGACGCCGCCCCCGCGGCGGCGGTCGGTGGGATTGACCTGGAAGAACCGTTCGAAGACGTGGTCGAGGTCATCCGGCGGAATGCCCGGCCCATCGTCCGTAACCTCGATCCGGACAGCTCCCGGCAGATCCTGCACTCTGATCGTCACACGTCCTCCCTCGGGGGTGAACTTGATGGCGTTGGAAACGAGGTTTGTGAGAACGATCTCCAGACGATGGGCATCGCCCCAGATCTCTCTTCCGGTCGGATCCATATCTAGCTGCAGATCGATCCCACGGGCGACCGCCGCGGAACTGCTGTTTTCGTGGACGGCCGCAGCCACCGATCGGATGTCGAGTTCCGCAAGGTTTAGACGAAGGCCGCCTGCATCGAGGCGCGACAGATCGAGGAGATCGTTGATCAGCCCCAGCAATCGTTCGGCGTTGCGCCGGATGACGCGAATCTGCTGTTTGTCGTGAAGGTCGCGAAACCGGCTGTCGAGCTCTTCGACCGGAGCCAGGATCAACGTGAGCGGTGTTCTGAGCTCGTGCGAGATATTTGCAAAGAACTTGCTCTTGAGCCGGTCGAGCTCCTTGAGCTGTTCAAGGGCACGCTCGAGATCATGAGACGTCTCGGCAAGGTTCTGTCGCGCTTCGGACTCCGCCTGCGCCACCGCGGCCAGTTTGACGCGACTCTGGTAGTCACGTCTAGCGAGGTTGTATTTGAACATCGCGGCGACGACGCTCAGCCCGAAAGCGGTCAACACGACGAAGAAACCGGTGACGATATCGCTGGCGGCAACCTGAGACGCTTCCCTGGTGATGGAGAAGAAGAGCACCGCGAACGTTGCCGCTGCGAGGTTGAACGTCAGCGCCCATCGAGTCGGCCAGACGGGCAGAACACCGGCGCCGAAGAGGATCACCGCGAACCCCATGATGTATCGGGAGAGATCGTCACCGGAGTAGGGGAGCATCACCGCGACGAAGGCGGAGAGAACGAAAGAGACGATCCAGAATCCCTCCCACGAGTACCGTCTGAGGTTGAGCCGAAAGATGGCCAGTGTGACCAGGCTGGTGATCACGACTGCGCAGACCCGAAGGATGAGGAAGAAACCCCAGGTGGCGGGAGAAAGGAAGTAGTCGAAGACCGACCACAGGAGATAGGTCGGATTGAAAACCACTGTGGTCCAGAGAACGATCGGCAGATTTCTCTGGCGAAGCTCGGCGTGAAATCCTTTTAAATCGGTTTCGGTGCCGGGGGCCTCCCGGCCGCCGGTGACGGCGTCAACCGCCGACCCGGGGTCGATGCCCGGATTCGACTCGGCTGGCAGTTGAGAATCATCGCTGTCGGGCCGCATTTTCGCGCCCTTCTCACGTACCACGAATCACCCCATGAAACACAGACCGATTGTATCACCGGGGATGAAGCCGTAGGCGACATGTCCTTCCGCTTCGGATGGTTTCCGGGATTCCCTTCCGCAGCGCTGCTTCAAAGTTGATCCGGAGCGACCCCTGAGTTCATCAAAGCAAGTGGCTGGGGCATCGACCTTTATTGTTTCGCCGATCTCATCGCAGTCGTCGCCGATATTGCGGTTGGATTGGATCGCTCCCGTCGAGAATGCCCGACCCAGGCGTCGTCGGGGCACCTCGACGCGGATTCCACCGCGCTGCGGGCGAGCTTCACCGTTCGAATCCAAAGCACCTGATCCGGATCAGCCCCCGGCGCCGGGTTCGCGGAGAAGCCGATCGAACACGTCAGACCGAACTCGAAGCCGTCGCCGGCATCGAACACCTGGCTCCGGACACGCTCCTGGATCCGGTCTGCCAGGAGGGACCCGTCGTCCGGGTCGCTCACCCACGCGATGGCGCCGCACTCGTCCCTGTGACAGGGCAGAACCTTGTCGGACGAGCGGCAAACCGAGCGAACCACGTTGAAGACCTGGCGCTGAACGGCGGCGGCCCGCTCGGGTCCGATCATCGATCGCAGTTCGTCGAAATGATTGATGCGGATCATGAAAAACAGCTGCTGCATGGGGTCCTCCCGTTCCAGCCACCCATGTTTCCCGTTTTGTCGGCGTCCGCGACATTCGCGCCCGCCCGGCGGGGCGTGATTCGCTTCCCTCAGTGCTCGGTGGTGATCCTCCGTTGGTCGCGCCGTCGCGACCCCGAGTCCACCACGACCGCGTTTTCTCATCGGCTTCCTCGTCCCCCTGAAGCAAGGGTCGTTCCACCGTCCGGGACCGGGGCGGAACCATGGCCGGACTACCGTCGGCAAAGGGTTTGCTTTGCTGTGTCCGGCCCCTGCGGCTCGGGGCACCACCGTTTTCGGTGTGTCCATCGGACCCGCCTGCCAGGTCAGGACGACACAGGGTTTAGGTATGGCTAGCGATCACCGTACCAGGTACGGCTAGATATGGCTAGCGATCACCGTAATAGGTGGTACCAGGTACGGCTAGGTAAGGTACGGCTAGGTACGGCTAAAACGGCTGAAAAATGCGGTACGGCTGAGAATTCCACCGTACCCGGTACGGCTGTGGTGTTTCACGAAGGTGCCCACTCCGGCGGAATCTACGTTTCGGATCTCCCGGGAACCGCCGCCGCGTCGATCTGGATCGGCGCCCACGGAGAAGACCGGCCGGAGGCCGAGGAAAGGACGGGCCTGAATTGGATCAGAACCCCCAGCTGGTCCACACCCACAACTTCGTCGTGTCGGTGGCGTGGTCCTTGGCGCTGTAGCCCGCGTATTTGACGGCGAATTGCTGCTTCCAGGGCGCGGTGTAGATCACCGCGGCATCGAGCTCGGTGCCCCAACCGGCGCCACCCGTGTCGGCGGAGAAGTCGTGGTAGATCCCGATGAGCTTGAACCTGCCGAGGACTGCGGTCACGGAGAGCGAGAGGTCCTGGAGACCGTTGGTCGGGGTGTTGAGAAACTTGTCCGCCCAGCCGTTGAACTTGTGCAGGGTCGCAAGCGGGGTTCGGAACTGACCGTCGTCGGCTGATCCACCGAGGATCTCGTAGCCCGCGGCGATGGTCACCTTCGATATGGAGACGCCGAAATCGGCGCGGCCGTAGCCGGCGTTGATGTTGTTCGGGTTGTTGGTGTCGGTCTGCCGGGCGAACTCGAGCCGATAGATCAGGCTCAGGGCGTCCGAGATCTTCGCCTTTCCGTCGAAGAAGGCACCGAAGGTGGTCGAGTTGAGGTCTTGTTGGGCTTCACGTTCGTAGTCGAGCAGCAGCCCATAACCCTTGAGGGTGCCGATCTTCGAGAACGTGTAGGCGGCGCTGAGGTGCATGGATGACATGGGCAGCGAACCGCCGAGGACATTGTGTTGCCGGCCGATGTAGGAGTAGCCGAGGGCGAGGTTCTTGACTCCCTCGTAGGCCACCCTGGCCGCCTCGAAGCTCTGGTGGTTCTGCCGCCAGCCGACATTTCCGATGAACCGCGAGTTGTCCAGGACGATTTCCTGGAGCCCGAAACGGAAGGGGAGCGCCTTGATGGGGCTCCAACCGAGATAGGCCTGGTTGAGCTCGGTCACGGGTGTATCGGGGATCACCGGTCGATCGATGACACCGTTCCACAGCGATCCCGCCCCTGCGTTGTTGTGATCGTTGGCAAAGCCGATGTCGCGGATGTCCTCGAACTCGAGGTAGACTTCGAGGCCCTTCCACGTGCCGGTCTTGTAGCCGGCCATGGTCCTCAGGGTCGAGGCCTGACCGCGTTTGTCGAAACCGTCCTGATCGACATCCGCGTAGCGATAGCGGAGGTTGAGCTTGAATGTGCCCTTGGTGATGGCGTCCAGGACGTTGTCGGATGCCTCGTCCGCGCGTATCGGTGTCGCGGAAACAGCCATGGTGACGGCGACGGACAGAATCAAGATCAGCCGCGAGCAAGTGTGGGTTCGCATCAGAATCCTCCTGTGACGCCGACCGTTCTTCGGCGGGTTCAATCTTCGATCGAGGTCAGGAACTCGTCCCGTAGGAACTCGTGCATGGGTCGGTTCCGCGCCTTTTCGTCGGCCGGTTCGAGATAGGCGAACGGGGTGGATTCGCCATAGGCGAGGATCGAGTGGCACAGGGTGCAATCGTCGGAGATCCACCGGCCCTCGGCGTCCCGGATGTCGCGGTTGTGGCAGCGGAAGCACCCCGGGGTGTCGCTGTGGCCGAGGAAGCTGGGGTAGGCGCCCCACCCGATCTTCATTCCGGGGTGGATGTTGCGGGCCCAGATTCGGACGATCGCCTCGACCGCCTGATCGATGCGGTCGTACCACGACGAGACCTTGTCCGGATAGCTGCGGCGATAGAAGCTCTCGAGCCCCGCGCGGATTCCCTGCTCGGCGGCCTCGAGGGACGGGTATCCCCCTCGGACCGCCTTCACCGCCTCGCGACGGATGTAGGGCAGCTCGCGGTTGATGGCACCGAGGCGGATCTGCTCGTCCACCGCGCGCTCCGGTTCCTCGTAAATGTGGGTGGCGCGGTTGTGGCAATCGACGCAATCCATGGTTCGCAGGTCCTCAGCCTCCGGGTCGGGCACCGTCAAACGGGTGTTGACGAAGCGGCGGACACTTCCGTCGGGCTGCCGTGACTCGACCCAGATCATCTCTTCGCGCCGGTCGTCCACCGAGGCGTAGCGCACCTCGTTCTCGGGATCCACGTGCCAGTGGACCCCTGAGTTGCCGGCCGCACCGGGATCGATCTTGAGGTTGAGTGTTGTATAGCGAGGTGTGGACTGGTCGTCGTTCGCGTAGCTGGTCCTGGTCTGGAGCCGGCTGCCGTAGAACTTCTCCGGCCAGTGACACTTCTCGCATGTTTCACGCGCGGGTCGAAGCTGGTGCACCGGTGTCGGAATGGGTCGTTCATAGAGGTTGAAGGTGGCGGAAACCATCTGCCAGGCTCCATTGAGCTTGGAGTTGACGAGGGCGCCCATCCCTTCGCCGACGTGGCATTCGACACACGCGACCTGAGCGTGGGGGGAAGCCTGGTAGGTGGTCCACTCGGGGCTCATGACCGAGTGGCAGGCGGTGCCGCAGAACTCTGCCGAGTCCATGAAGTGAAGCATTTTGATACTCGCCACCCCGAGGATCAGCACGTTGGCGAGAGTCAATATGGCCACGGTGCGAAACACGCGTGACCCGGCAGCCCTGCCCTGGACACCTTCCGGCCCGAAGCTCTGTTCCAACAGTTCATCGATGCTCTTGCCGGTGCGTTTGCGCTGCCGGTACCAGGCCAACGGGATGATGGCCAGCCCGAGAACGAAGAGGACCGGAAACAGCAGGTAGACGATGAGCCCGACATAGGCGTTGGTGACGACGCCGAGGAGCATCCCCACCTGCATCACCATGAAGCTCACGAACGACGTGGTGACGAGGATGACGCCCACCCGGCCGAGGCGGTCGAGGGAGACCGCTCGGACGAAGTCGAGGTAGCTGCGAAGCATGCTCACTCCTCGGCTTCGAAGAACCTCGTGTAGATCTTCTGCATCTCACCGGCGCGGATCTGTTTCTTCAGATCTTCGGTCTGCTCGCGAACCCACTTGTGCATGGGGTCGCTGGACAGGATCTGGTCGACAAAGGCGTCAACATCCGGGTCACCGAGATCTCGAGCCTGCGGGAGCAGCTTGAAGTAGAAGTGTTGGGCGATGTCGTAGAAGCCGTGCCACCAGGTGTAGTCCGGGCCCATCATGGCGGCGCCGTGGCGGGCGCGACGACCCTCGTGGTGCCAGAGCTCCCAGTAGGTCCACTCGATCTTGTTGGAGAAGGCGGCGGGGTTTTCCAGAAGCTTCTTCTCGCGGACCAGCTTCATGAGATCGGTGGCGGGTTTGGCGAACTTCTCGTTGTAGAGCCGGACCGACGCATCGAACTGATAGAAATGGCCGTCGGTGAAGGTCCTGGTGTGACACGCGGTGCAGACATCCTGCATGTTGGCGCGTTTGACCTCGTGATTGTCCTTGTGCTTGGAGATCGGCGGACGAAGGGTCCAGGCAATGCGCTGACCGACATCGTGGGTGATGCCCTGGGTCTTGGTGGCCGACATATGGCACGAGGCGCAGGTCGGCGCCGCCGCGTAGTCGACACCGACCACCCACGAGTCCGCCTTGAGGTTCATGAGCTCTTCGTTGGTGAAGTAGGTGTTGCCGTGCTTGGACTCCTCGTAGACCTCCTTCTGGGGGTGGTCGGGACCGAGGTGGCACTTGGAGCACGCTTCCGGTTGCCGAGCCTGGGCCTTGGCGAAGCTGTGCCGGGTGTGGCAGGCGTTGCACGAACCCAGCGATCCGTCCGGGTTGATCCGGCCGATGCCCGAGTTCGGCCAGCTCCGGCGGGCGAGCTTGTTAGGGCTGGACTTGTCGATCTCGACCTTGCCCCCGTGGCAACTCTCGCAGCCGAGAACGGCGACCGGGTCGCCGGCGGCGACATGGGCGAGATAGGCGTCGGCAGAGTCGAGGATCTTGCCCGCCGATGCGTGGTAGGAGTTGCCGACCTCCTCGGCCTCTTTGGGGTGGCAGCGGCCGCAATCTGCCGGGGTCACCAGGGTTGCAATCGTGGCGTCGTAGTGGGAGAAGGCATCGGCGTCGCCCTTCTTCGCCTGGTGGCAACCCAGACAGGTGACGCTGTGGGCGGCGTGCTCGGAGTCGAACCACTGCTTGTACAGTCCGGGCGACTTCTCCTTGTGGCACGTCATGCACGCGCCGGCGACCTTTGGGTCCTCTGCAGCGAAGGCACCGATTGAAAATACGAGGCAGATTCCCACGATCAGGCTGATGTTTCGCATCCTTCACCCTCCCGCAAGGCTTTTCGATCTCGATGTTGGTCTCTGGACGATACCACAGTGAAACCATGCTGGAGCGGGGTGAGTCTCACCTTGACCGGGGTCAATTTTTGGTGGATTCCGGCGTCGCAGAAGGCTGTGTCGGTCGCTTCCGGACAGATCGAGAAGTCGACGGTTGACAGTTCCCCCTCCCTCCCGGGAGAAACCGCAGATCGCGCAGATGTCCGAAGATTTCATCGCAGCCATCGCAGGGTTGAACCGCAAGGGCGCAAGGGGCGCAAGGGCATCGCAATTGAGAGTGGCCGAGGTGGGGCGATGGGTCGATAGGCGATGTTCTGTTTGTTCTTGGCGATCTTTGCGGTGAAACTGCGGTGGATCGGCTCTGAGGCGGGAACTGAAGAGACCCGCCTACGGTTCTGTGGAGGGAGGCCGAAGACGGGTGACGGCACAAAAACACCCGGCCGAGGCCGGGTGTTGAAATCTGCTCGTGGCGAGCGCTTACTTGCCCTTGTCCGCGAGGATTTTTGCCCACTTCTTGCCGATCTTGTTGAGGATCTTCTCGATCTGTTTGATCTGCTTCTCGGGCTTGTCCTTGACGGTGACTTCACCGGTGGCGCGCCAGATCATCTTCTTGTCCGTGCTGTCGTAGGCATCGATGATGAGGGTTCCGACGGTGTAGTTCCTGGCGGTTGTTTGGGACGATGTCATACCGCCCATGCCGCCGTAGCCATAGCCGCCCCAACCGCCCCAACCGGGACCGTAGCCGCCATAGCCGAAGCTGGTGGTCGTGTACGAGGTCTGCTGCTCGGTGGTGATGTGATAGGTGATGAAGAGGTCGGGGTTCTCGGTGACTTCGGTGGCGCCGCCGGCCTTCAATTTCGCCTTGATCATGGACTCGATGCGATCGGCCATCATCGGGTTGGAGGCGTTGGATTCTTCGGTGTTGACGTACTGGAAGGTCTCCGGTCCGCTGAAGTCGAAGTCGCGGGCGTAGTCGATGTTGACCTTCTGCGCCAGCGCCGGGGTGGCCGCCAGGCCGAGGACGATGAGCAATCCGAGTGTTTTCTTCATATGTCAGCTCCCTTTGATGTCGTGATTCCCGTTCGTTATATGCGGTTGATCGCGGTTTCTTTGCGGTTCGCGTCGGTGAAGTTACCACAGGAACCCGCCTCGTCAGTGGGTTCAACACGATCCTCGGGTGAAAAATTACAGGATTGTGAACCCTAGCCCGACCTTCTCACCAATTTCCTACTGCGGCCGACGATGCACAGCACCCAGCTGTGATTTCTCATCTCCGTGTGCTCAACGTACTGCAGAGTACGCCTCCGCGCCCGAAGATGAGAAATCCCAGCTGTGCACAGCGCCTCGACGCCCTCGTGACGAAAATTGGTGAGAAGGTTGGGCTAGTCGGGTGACGGCGTTCCGGCACCGTTCTCGGCGGAACGGTGTGGGCTACGCTACCGTCAGAGGTGGCAACGCGGGAAGGTCGATCCCGAAGACATCCTTCACGAGATCGAGGTACGCGTCGCGATCGATCGTGCGGGATTCCTCGTCCGAACCCGTCACCTCGGTGAGGACGGCGTCATCGCTGCAGTCGATGCCGCGGCCCAGCATGGCAACCCTGTGCGCTTTCGGGGCGGTTGTCGTTTGATCATGTAAGGGAGAAGCTCCATGTCACGATTGAACACGTCTTTAGTCGCCGTCCTCGTGCTTGCTTCCGTCATGACCGCCGGCAACGCCGGGGCCCAGGACCCGCTCTACGCACTCACCGACAAGCTCGGGCCCGTGGGCTCGCTCGAGCCCGATGCTCTCCTCGGCACCTCGGTGGCCATGGACGGAGTTCGGGCCGTGGTGGGTGCTCCCGGCACCAACGACGCCTTTGTCTTCGTCTACGGGCCGGACGGCTGGGAGCTCGAGGCCGAGCTGTTGCCACCGGACTACAGCGGCAACCCGTTCGACGTGGAGTACAACACCTTCGGCCACGCGGTGGCGATCTCGGGCGACGTCATCGCCATCGGCGATCCCGGGGCTCGGATCTCGGTGAGCTCGGTGTGGTACGAGGAGGGGGCCATCTGCGTCTTTCGCCGGTCGGCTGCGGGCATCTGGGAGCTCGAGCAGGAGCTGACCGTGTATCACGTCAGCTACCTCGGTGACACCCACTACGGCGCCTCGGTGGCGATGTCGGGCGACACCATCATCGGCGGAGCTCCCGACGACACCAGATTCGGTGAGCCGAATGAGACCGGTTCGGCCTTTGTCTTCACCCTGGTGGCCGACACGTGGTTCCTCGAGCAGCGGTTGACGCCGGGTTATCAGTCCGCCGAAGATCACTTCGGCGCGGCGGTGGATGTGTTCGCCGACACCGCCGTGGTCGGTGCGCCTGATCGCGATGTGCTTTTGTGGACTGACGCCGGGCGAGCCTACGTCTTTACCCGCAGCGGCGGGAGCTGGTCCCAGACAGCAGACCTGACGGCAAGCGACGCCTCCGGGTCGGATCACTTCGGCGCCGCGGTGAGCGTGGCGATCTCCCGGGTGCTCGTCGGCGCCCCCGACGACAACCACGCCGCGGGCACGGACGCCGGCTCGGCCTATCTCTTCACCGGGGCCGGCTCATCGTGGACCCAGGCGGCCAAACTGACCGCCGGAGATGCCGCCAACGGCGACCGGTTCGGGGCGGCCGTGTCCGTCAGCAGCCTTGGAGGCGCCGTCATCGGCGCCCCGGAAGACAACCTGGGAGCCCTCGGCATCGATGCGGGTTCGGCTTACTTCTTCAAACCTGTCACCGGCGTCTGGATCGAGGATCAGAAAATCATCGACCCGGACGGTGCGATCTCGGACTCCTTCGGTTCCTCGGTCGCCCTCAATGGATCGTACACCCTGATCGGGGCGCCCATGGACGAGGTGCGGACCATCGAAAACACCGGCTCGGCTCAGCTCTTCTTCGACGACGGCGACTCTTGGGGCCAGCAGGACAGCCTTTACGGTCAGTGGGGTTTCGGCCTCTTCACGCAGAGATTCGGTCGTGACATCGCGGTGGACGGCGACACCATGGTGGTCGGGGTGCCCGACAGCGAGTGGCGCAGCGTCCAGGTCTTTGTTCGTGACGGCGACGAGTGGATCTTCCAGCAGGAGCTGCTCTCCCAGATGGGATGGCAATTCAACGACTCGTTCGGCGTTGCCGTGGCCATCAACGGCGGCAGCATCGTCGTCGGAGCTCCCCTGGGCCAGATCAGCGGCTTTCACGTCGCCGGCGTCGCCTATGTCTTTGTCCTCACCTCGACCATCTCCGGCCCGGTGTGGGAGCTCCAACAGCGCCTCGAGCCGAGCGACGGGGCGGACGGCTATCGGTTCGGAGAGGACGTGGCCATCGACGGTGACACCGTGATGGTCGGCAGTCCCGGGAGGAGCGGAGGTGGCGGTGTCTACCTCTGGACCCGGGGCGGATCGGTGTGGTCGGAGGACGCGATCCTGGAGCCCGCCGATCTGGAAGCGGGGGACGAATTCGGCGTTTCGGTCGCACTCACGGGTGATTTCCTCGCCGCCGGTGCCACCGGCGACGACGACGCCGGTGACGACGCCGGAGCCGTCGTGCTCTTCAGCCGTATGGGATCGGTCTGGACCGAGGGACAAAAGCTCACAGCTGCCGACCCGCAGGACGACAGCGGTTTCGGCATCTCGGTCGCCCGGGACGGAGCAACGCTGATCACCGGTGCGTATCACACCGAGATCTCCGGTCAAGCCGGCTCCGGAGCCGCACACGTCTTTGTCGAAACCGGCGGTGTCTGGAGCGAGCAGCAACGACTGACGGAAACCTACCCGAATGCGGGCAGCCTGTTCGGTACCAGCGTGGCCGTTTCGGGTGACATGGCCGCCGTCGGATCGCCAGGCTGGACGTTCATGTCGCTCACGGCCGCGGGCGCAGCCTATGTTTTTGACCGCGCCGGCTCGATCTGGACGGAGAATCAGGCGCTTCATGGATCTCCCATTGAATTGGGCGCCCGATTTGGAATATCGGTTGAAGACACGCCCGACGGCCTCCTGGTTTCGGCCTTGTTGGAGGATTTCCTTCCAATGGGTTACGGCGCCGTCTACTTCTACACCACCACCCTCGACCGCTCCGACCTGGCGGTTACCGTGACCGACGGACAGAGTGAGGTCGTACCCGGGACCACCGTCACCTACGACATAGTCGTCACCAATGGCGGACCCGACGACGCCCTCGGCGCCACGGTCGGCGATGTCTTTCCGCCCGAGTTGACGGGCTGCAGCTGGACCTGCGTCGGTACCTCGGGAGGCGTCTGCACTTCCGGGCCCGTGGCCGGCGACATCTCGGACACGGTGGATCTGCCCGTGGGCGCCCGGCTCGACTACACCGCCGTCTGCCTCGTCGACCCGGCGGCCGGCGGTGATCTGGTCAACACGGTGAGCGCCACCCCGCCGGCGGGTGTCGCCGATCCCAATTTGGCGAACAACACCGACATCGACACCGACACCCTGACCCCCCTCGCCGATCTGAGCATCGACAAGGACGACGGTACGACCGAGGTCTTCGAAAACCAACCCACCACCTACACCATCGTGGTGACCAACGCCGGCCCGAGCGATGCGCCGGGCTCGCCGGTCATCGACCTCTTCCCATTGTGCCTGGCCAATTGTGAGTGGACCTGCACCGCGGATCCCGGCGCATGGTGTCCCGCCGGCAGCACGGGCGACATCGACAACGGGGTCGATCTTCCCGTCGGGACCTCCGCGACGTTCCTCGCCACCTGCACCGTCGTGGCCGCCTACGGCCAATGTTCGAACACCGCCGAAGTGTTCGCTCAGGCAGGTAATGGCGTGGTCGATCCCGATCTCGCAAACAACGAATCCACCGACATCAACGATGTCCTTCCGGACCCGTACCGCATCTTCGCCGACGGGTTCGACATCGGTGACACCTCGCGCTGGTCGCATGTTGTGCCGTGAGGGGACAGACCACTCCCTGAGATTCATTCCGTAGGGCGGGGTAAATCCCCGCCCGGATGGCGCCGATTTCTTGCAGGCGGCTCAAGATGGGGTTTCTTCATTCAGGAGTGGAGCCCGTCTGTCCATGGAGTTCCGGTTTTCCGCCTCGAAGATCCGCGGAATCCAATCCCGGGGCCTGACCTGCGTGACTCCGCAGCCGTGTCCTCCGCACTCCGACACACCTTCCCTCTACCGAAGCGGAACCCGAGGTCCACCGGCGCCGAAACCGATGTCGACGACCCATGACCCACCTCCGAGCTGAACCGGATCGAACCGGAACGACGTGTACCCTTTCGTAACGCTGTTCGGCACCCATTTCGCCGATGCGGAATCGGCCTGAAACCCCCGGTGTGTGGTAATGTCGTCGATATTTTCCGGCTCATTCGCCCCGTGAATTGTCATCTCGACGGCGGATTTTTCGGGCCCTGGGTGGGGTCTTGGACCGGTCATTGCGACCGGGTAAGGAGGATTCGAACATGAGGACCAGATTGGATCTTGCGGCAGTGTTTGCGTTGGCCCTGTCAGTTGCGGTGCCCATGAGCGCATCCGAGGCGGACAACGGCACCGGATTCAGCACCCCGCCGGTGGTCGGCACCCACGGCACAGCCGTCACCCGGAGCGACCCGTGGGTCGCGCTGCCGGCCTGCCTCCACGGAGTTTCGCGCCCTGCTGGAGCCGTGGTTGGCGACCGATTCTATGTCATCGGCGGCGAGCCGCGGGACGGCTACATCCAGGAGTACGACCCCGTCTCCATGATGTGGGACGACACGAACGCCCTCATGCCGACGCCGGCGTCAAATCTGTGTGCTGCGGTGATCGGCGCCGACATCTACGTCCCGGGCGGCTACACCGGCGTCCTCTACCTCGACACTCTGCAGGTCTACCATACGGCCACCGACACGTGGGAGACTCTGGCCGGCGACCCGATGCCGGTGGGGCTTTCGGGCCCGGCCTGCGCCTCGCACGAAGGTAAGCTCTACGTGGTCGGGGGGTCCGCCGGCGGAATCTACACGGACGCGACCTACATCTACGATCCGGCAGCGGCCACCGGCTCGCGCTGGACCACCGGTGCGGCCGCACCCGAAACCGGGGCATATGGTGACGCCATCATGGCGGACGGCTACCTGTTCTACGCGGGCATGCGCAACGCGACCACCGACTCTGCTGGGGTCTACCGATACGACCCGGTGGCCGACTCGTGGACCACGATGCCGCCTCTCACCACGGCCCGCGGCGGCGCCCGCATGTGGACCTACGAGGGCAAGCTGGCGGTCGGCGGGGGTGGCTGGTTGAGTTACCTGACGTCGGTCGAGGAGTACGACCTGAGCACCGGAACCGGCGGCGCCTGGACCCCCGGCAACTCGCTGGTCTCAGGCAGCCGCACCTTTGCCGCGGCCCAGGATGACGCCAACGGTGTTCTCTACAAGGGTGCCGGTTGGGCGGCAGCATTCCAGGTGGACGCCGAGAGCTCCGACTTCGTGAGCCCGGTGGGGCAGATAGAGACGGTCGAGGTGACCGCGTTCGGCGTCGTCGAATTCAACCAGATCACCGCTCCTCCCCTGGGCGACGTGAACCCCGGGGATCAGGTGGTGATGACCTTCCTCCTCGACCCCGACGTCTTCATCGACAGCACGACCTACCCAACCCGAGGTTACGTCATTGACCCGGCGTCATTCGTGTTGACCCTCGGCACCACCGTGATGAGCCTGCAGGACCCGTTTCCCCCCGGGCTGACACCGTACTTCGTGCTCCGTGACAACGACCCGGTGGTCGATGGCTTCTTCGTGGCGACAAGCGTCGACTTTCCGGTTGGGGTGCCGATCAACCAAACCGGGGTCTTCGATCAGTTCGCCGCCAACTACTCGGTGACGTACGGCGGAGACGCGCTCGTGTCTCTCGACATCCTGGACGCCCTGGGCATTTACAACTTCACGGGCTTGACTGTTTTTCACTGGACCGTGGATGACGGGCCGATGGAGCCCCTCGGCATCATATTCCGCGATATGAGGATCTCTGAAGAAACGCTGGTTGCCGACGGTTTCGAGAGCGGTGACACCGGGAGCTGGTCGGACGTCGCGCCGTAGTTCGTTCTCTGCAAACCGGGCGAAAGGTGCCGGAAGAACAAGGACAGGCATCAGGTCGAACCACTAGATGCGTTGTCATGTAAAGGTAAAGGTGCCAGGCACCGCTTTGCAGAACTAGTTAACCGCTCAACCGCCAAACCAACCGTTCAGCCACCCCAGGCCCCGCTTGACCGCTGAACCGACCGGAAGCCGTACACTGCATTCATGACCTTTATTAATTCAGCAGATCGGTGCCGGGCACCATTAATTACGGGCTTGACTGTTTTTCACTGGACCGTGGATGACGGACCGATCGAGCCCCTCGGCATCATTTTCCGCGATATGAGGATCTCTGAAGAAACGCTGTTTGCCGACGGTTTCGAGAGCGGTGACACCGGGAGCTGGTCGGACGTCGCGCCGTAGTTCGTTCTCTGTAGACCGGGCGAAAGGTGCCGGAAGAACAGGGATAGGCATCAGGTAGAACCACTAGATGTGTTGTCATATGTCTGACCTCTGTGCGCCTGATTTCCATCGTCCGCAGACTATCCACATGACAATCCGAGTCTTGAGATGTATCCTGAGACAAACACGGAATGAACGAGAAGATCTGGAATCGAAGGGGGAGTCCATGGAGAACCTCGGGCGCTTGACTCGGTTTGCAGCTGTTCTAGGGATTTGTCTCTGCGTGGCCACTGCGTCCGGTTTCGCGGAGAACTGTCCTGAGCGCGTGGGCCAGTGGGCGTACGGCCAGGCAAATGCGGTCGCGGTGTCAGGGGAATTCACCTATTTCGGAAGCGGCAGGGTTCTGGTCGTCGCTGATGTTTCGAACCCGGCCTCGCCGCAGTCGGTCGGAACCGTGGTTGCCCCGGACGAATTGCACGGTATCGAAGTGTCCGGTAAGTACGTCTTCATCACACTTGGTTTCGCCGGCTTGCGCGTGATCGACGTGAGCACGCCATCGCAACCCGTGGATGTCGGTTTCGTCGATACACCCGGATTTGCCGTCGACGTCGCCATTTTGGGCGGCTATGCGTATGTCGCTGACGGCTCCGGAGGCCTTCGGGTGATCGATATCAGCACGCCGTCGTTTCCGATTGAGATCGGTTTCCTCGACACGCCGGGCGCCGTCTCGGACGTAGCGGTCTCGGGCGGGTATGCGTACGTTTCAGACGCCGTCGACGATCTTCTTTTGGTTATTGATGTGACCATACCTTCATCGCCGGCTATAGTGGCGTCACGACCCATGTCAGCTATTTTTGGCGTCGCTGTTTCGGGCGATCTTCTATACGTTGTGGGCTCCCAATTCTGGGTGATTGACGTGAGCACGCCATCGCAACCCGCACAGATCGGTATCGTCGACACGCCCGGCAATGCCGTCGACGTTGATGGCAGATATGCGTACGTTGCTAACGGCCGCCCTGGTCTTTTGGTGATCGACATCGGAGTTTCGTTTAACCCATTCGTGGTGGGTTCCGCCAGTACCTCTGGCGCTACGGGAGATGTCGTAGTCTCTGGGGACAACGTTTACCTTGCGATGGGCGGCCACGGCCTCGTAGTGATGGACGTGAGCACCCCATCCTCCCCGGCTGCAATAGGGTCATACGATACTGCGGCCAATTTCTGGGACGTCGCTGTGTTGGGCGACTTTGCATACTTGGCTGCGCGCTCCAGAGGTCTACGGGTGATTGACGTGAGCACGCCTTCGGCTCCCGTAGAGGTGGGGTTCGTAGACACTCCAGGAGACCCCGTAGCCGTGGCGGTATCTGAGGACTACGCGTATCTGGCTGCCAATTCTGGGGGCTTGCGGGTGATCGATGTGAGCACGCCCGTGGCGCCCATCGAAGTTGGATTCATCGAGACGATAGAGAGTGCCATGGGGGTCGCGGTCGATGGTGCGTATGCCTATGTAGCGGATTACGGTCTCGGCCTGAGGGTGATTGACGTCGGCACACCCTCACAACCTGCAGAGGTGGGGTTCGTAGACACGGTCATCCTCGAAGGCGTCGCGGTTTCCGGAGGCTACGCCTACGTGGTAACCGAAAGCGGTCTATTGGTCATCGACGTGAGTACGCCGTCCTCGCCGACTGAAGTGGAGTCGTACGATTACTCGACGTGGCATGTCAATAGCGTCGCGGTCTCCGATGAGTACGCCTACGTTCTGGTGGGCACCGGCTTTCTTGTGATCGACGTGAGCACGCCCACCCAACCCGCGGAGGTGGCAACTGTCATCGCACCATCGCCCCTTGGGATCGAGGTTTCCGGAGGGTTTGCATATGTGGCGAGCGTGGGCGGCCTGGCTGTTGTCGATGTGAGCACGCCGTCCTCTCCGGTCGCGGTGGGGTTCTACGATTCGCCCTCGCCGTATGGTGGCTGGCCCTTACCGTGGGTACCCCGGGGTGTCGCGGAGTCGGGGGGGCGGGTCTTCGTAACCGAGAAGGATGCCGGCTTTGAGATCTTCTCTACGTCGGGCTGCCCTGGGTACGGGCCGGTGAGGCCCGCTCCTCGCCGGGTCTCTGGAAGACGAACGCCGTGACAAGAAGAGGGGCCGTGGTTTCTGTCGCCAGGAGGCCTCACTCCGGTGCCCTTGGAGTCGAGCGGCGGGCTGGAACAGATTTTTCACCTTCGATCCCGACCGATGTCGGGAAGAATCGCAACCGGTGAAGGAGGTCCAAATGACGTCTCGGATCTTAACCCTGTTCGTGTCGATCGCAATTGCCATTCCGGCTGCGGCTCAGGTCTTCGAGCAGACCGCGAAACTTGTTGCTGAGGATCTCAGCGTATCGGCCAACTTCGGAGGTGCCGTGTCCATCAGCGGCGACACAGTGGTGATCGGTGCAGAGGATCAACACGCTGCCTGGATCTTCGTGCGGGATCCGGGTGAACCGAACGGCTGGTTGGAGCTCACCGAACTCGTTCCGTCCTCCCCGTTAGTGGATGGGTTCGGTGGAGCCGCCGCCATCGACGGCGACACCGCGGTCGTCGGAGATAAGTACGAGGATTGGGACACCGGAGCGGCTTACGTGTTTTCCCGTCACGATGGTGGTACGAACGCCTGGGGGGAATCGGCCAGGCTCACAGCCTCGAACGCGGCCACGTACAACGATTTTGGTCGCGCAGTCGCCATCGGCGGTGACACGATCGCGGTTGGGGCTATGGGCAACAATAACAACCATGGCACAGTCTATATTTTTGAGAGAAACCACGGCGGAGTGGGCAACTGGGGTGAGGTCGTTCGGATCGAGAACCCGGATCCGCCGCTGCCCCACTTGACCGATTTCTTCGGAACAGCTGTGGCGCTTGACGGAGATCTCCTGGCGGTGGGAGCTTCCGCATACGATAGCGGCCTTGGTTGCCTCTACCTCTTCGAACGCAACCAGGGCGGATCCAACGCCTGGGGTCAGGTCAATCGGCTGACCTCATCCGACGCAGTCGCCAACCAGTCCTTTGGCAATTCGGTCGCCATCGATGGTGACACGGTGGTGGTCGCGGCCTATGGCGACCCCGGTCTCGTCGGTCAGCCGCTGGTCGGGGCCGTGTACGTCTTTGAGCGTAACCACGGCGGCCCGAACAACTGGGGTGAAGTGGCGAAAGCAATGGCCTCGGATGGAGAGTTCTATGACGCGCTGGGATGGTGGGTGAGCGTTTCGGGGGGGTGGCTGGTGGCGACGGCCCCCTTTGAAGATGACCTCGGTTCCGATGCCGGCGCGGTGTATGTGTTCAACCGCAATCATGGCGGGGCGAACAACTGGGGCGAGGTGCAGAAGCTGGTAGCGGCCGACGGGGCAGGAAGCGACGAGTTCGGTCAATCGGCGTCGATCAGCGGTCCGATCATCGTCGTAGGCGCACCTCAAATGATCGGTGGGAACGACGGTGCGGCCTACGTGTTCACTCAAGCCGTATTCAAAGATGATTTCGAATCCGGGGACACCTCCGCTTGGAGTGCAGCCGTGCCCTGACCTTTACCATCATCGATGCCGAAAAGAATGCAATAAATAGTAAAGGTGTCAGGCACCGCTTTGCAGAACTAGTTAACCGCTCAACCGCCAAACCAACCGTTCAGCCGCCCCAGGCCCCGCTTGACCGCTGAACCGACCGGAAGCCGTACACTGCATTCATGACCTTTATTAATTCAGCAG